>JBASXE010000187.1:0-4332 GCA_049276875.1 Roseovarius sp.
TTCAAAAGCCATATCGATGGATCAAAGCATGAGCTGAGCCCGGAACGGTCGATGGAGATCCAAAAGCTCCTGGGCTCGGACATTGTGATGTGTTTTGACGAATGCCCCGCGTTGCCCGCCGACCGCGGGCGCATTGAGAGCAGTATGGAGCTGTCGATGCGGTGGGCGGCGCGCTCGCGCGATGCGTTTGGTGACCGTCCGGGATATGCGCTTTTTGGCATTCAGCAAGGGGGCCTTGAGGAAGATCTGCGCGCTCGCAGCGCTGAGGCTCTGCGCGCCATCGAGTTTGATGGCTACGCCGTGGGCGGGCTGGCCGTGGGCGAGGGGCAGGAGGCGATGTTCGCCTGTCTGGACTATGCGCCCGAGCAGTTGCCAGAGGACAAGCCGCGATACCTTATGGGTGTGGGCAAGCCCGATGATCTGGTGGGTGCCGTGGCGCGCGGCATTGATATGTTTGATTGCGTGCTGCCCTCGCGGTCTGGGCGGACGGGGCAGGTGTTTACCCGGCGCGGTGTGCTCAACATCAAGAACGCGCGGCATATGGACGACCCGCGCCCTCTGGACGAGGGGTGCACATGTCCCGCCTGCCGGGGGTATTCACGGGCCTATCTGCACCATGTCTTCCGCAGTCAGGAAATGATCTCAGGCATGCTGCTCACATGGCATAACCTGCATTATTACCAAGAGCTCATGGCGGGGATGCGCGATGCCATTGCGGCGGGCGCATTCGCCGCGTTTCAAACGGAGTTCCACGCCCTGCGCGCGGCAGGTGACATCGAACCGCTTTGACCCCACCCGATCCCGGAACCTGACGCAACGACACGCCTGCGGCAGGGCCCAATGGCAATCGCTATATTTTTAGCCATTCCCGGGCGCATCCGGTCTTGCCGCTCGGCGCGCGCAGGGGCATTGTGCGCTCAATCGGTTGAAACATGGTGGCCACCGCCCCAAGTTAATCACATGAAACGGAGAAGGCGTGGCTGCCGCCGAGCGGGGCCTGACCTTCTTGCCAAGAAAAGGCCGGGGACCAGAGCCTCGCGCCACTATAAAGGAAAGAGCATGCAAGAGCCCCTCAATTCCTCCTATCCGGTGTTGCCGCTACGCGATATCGTGGTTTTCCCACATATGATCGTGCCGCTTTTTGTTGGCCGCGAGAAATCGGTGCGCGCGCTGGAAGAGGTGATGGCAGACGACAAACAGATCCTGCTGAGCAGCCAGATCGACCCGAGTGAGGATGATCCGGACGCCAAAGGTATCTACAAGGCCGGCGTTCTGGCCAATGTGCTGCAACTGCTGAAACTTCCCGATGGCACCGTGAAGGTGCTGGTCGAGGGGGTCGCGCGGGTGCGGATCGCCGAATACCTTGAGAATGACGACTTCTTTGAAGCGCGGGCCGAGTATCTCACCGAGATGCCGGGTGACGTGGCTACGATCGAGGCGCTGTTGCGCAGTGTGGCCACCGAGTTTGAGCGCTACGCCAAAGTCAAGAAAAACGTTCCTGAAGAGGCGCTTACAGCCGTAAGTGGATCTGAGGAGCCTGCACGGCTCGCGGATCTCATGGCCGGGCATTTGGGTATTGAGGTTCAGCAAAAGCAGGAGCTTTTGGAGACCCTTTCGGTATCTGAGCGGCTGGAGAAGGTCTATGGCCTGATGCAGGGTGAGATGAGCGTCTTGCAGGTCGAAAAGAAGATCAAGACCCGCGTGAAGACCCAGATGGAGCGCACTCAGCGCGAATATTATCTGAATGAGCAGATGAAGGCCATTCAGAAGGAGTTGGGCGATGGTGAGGAAGGCGAGGGCGAGATTGCCGAGCTGGAAAACCGCATCAACGAGACCAAGCTGAGCAAGGAAGCGCGCGAGAAGGCGGATGCGGAGCTGAAAAAGCTCAAGAACATGAGCCCGATGAGCGCCGAAGCAACAGTTGTGCGCAACTATCTCGACTGGATGCTGTCGATCCCGTGGGGTGTAAAATCGCGCGTGAAAAAGGACTTGGGCCGCGCCGAGAAGGTGTTGGACGATGATCACTACGGTCTGGAGAAGGTCAAGGAGCGCATTGTCGAATATCTGGCAGTGCAGCAACGCTCGAAAAAGCTGAAGGGGCCGATCATGTGCCTCGTCGGCCCACCGGGTGTGGGTAAGACCTCGCTGGGCAAGTCCGTGGCCAAGGCGACGGGGCGCGAGTTCATTCGCATCTCGCTGGGCGGTGTGCGCGACGAATCCGAGATCCGGGGCCACCGGCGGACCTATATCGGCTCCATGCCCGGCAAGATCATTCAGGCGCTCAAAAAGGCCAAGACGACCAACCCGCTGATCCTTCTCGATGAGATCGACAAGATGGGGCAGGACTTTCGGGGCGACCCGGCCTCGGCCATGCTTGAAGTGCTTGATCCGGAGCAGAACTCTACATTCATGGATCACTATCTGGAGGTCGAATATGACCTCTCGAACGTGATGTTCCTGACCACGTCCAACAGCTACAACATGCCCGGCCCACTCATGGACCGCATGGAGATCATTCCGCTCGCGGGCTATACCGAGGACGAAAAGCGCGAGATTGCCAAGCAGCATTTGCTTGAAAAGCAGGTCAAGAATCACGGCCTGCGCAAGGGCGAGTTCGAGCTGACGGATGCGGCGCTGACGGATATCATCCGTTACTACACCCGCGAGGCGGGCGTGCGGAACCTTGAGCGCGAGATCGCGAAAGTCGCACGCAAGGCGGTGACGCAGATCATCAAGAAAACCACGCAAGCCGTTGTTGTGACGCCGGAAAACCTCAGCGAGTATCTGGGGGTGCGCAAGCACAAGTTCGGACTGGCCGAGGAAACGGATCAGATCGGCGTCGTGACCGGTCTTGCCTATACCTCTGTGGGTGGGGAGCTTTTGAATATCGAAGCGCTGCGCCTTCCGGGCAAGGGGCGGATGAAGACCACGGGCAAGCTGGGCGATGTGATGAAGGAGTCCATCGATGCGGCCTCGTCTTATGTCCGCTCGGTGGCACCCAGCCTCGGGATCAAGCCGCCGCGCTTTGACAAGTGGGACATTCACGTCCACGTGCCCGAAGGGGCCACGCCAAAGGACGGGCCTTCCGCCGGTCTGGCCATGGTGACGTCGATCGTTTCGGTGCTTACGGGCATCCCGGTGCGCAAGGACATCGCCATGACGGGCGAGGTGACATTGCGCGGCAATGCGCTTCCCATCGGGGGGCTGAAAGAGAAGCTTCTCGCAGCCCTGCGTGGGGGCATCAAGACGGTGCTGATCCCTGCGGAAAACGAGAAGGATCTGGTGGAAATACCCGATAACGTGAAAGAGGGGCTCGATATCATCCCCGTCACGCATGTTCGGGAGGTGCTGAAGCTGGCCCTCACCCGGATGCCAGACCCCATCGAATGGGATCAAGACGCCGAGGAGGCCGCGGCCGCCGAAGCTGCTCTGAAATCCGGTGGGGACGGTTCAGGCGCTGTTGCGCATTGAACGGATCTTGAGCTGACATCAAAAAAGGCCGCTCCACTCCGGGGCGGCCTTTTTATTGCGCTCGTTTTATGCCCTAGAAGAGCGGCGCGCCAGGGCCCGTGCGCTGCAAATCGCTCAGCAAATCACGATACATCGCCTCCGCAGCCTTGATCCGCCATTTGGGCAAGGCGCGGATTTCGACGCGAATGAGCGCCTCGAACGCCAGAAAGAACGGTAGGATCACCCCGCGCTCGTTCGCCTCCAGTGCAAACACCTCCGCAAAGGCCCGAAGCCCCGCCAAATCCACCCCCAGCGCCCGCGCGCCCGACGCCTCAATCCGGCGTCGCCCGATATGCATCAAAAACCGGGCCATATCCTTGTAGATCGGCATCTGTGTGAAGCCACCCAGGTCAATGCCTGTCATGCGCGCGCCGTCCACAATTAGGTTGTTGGGGTGAAAATCACCATGGCAAATTGCCGTGCGCCAGACCGCGCTGTCGATATGGGGCGCAAGGCGCGCCATCTGCTCGAGGATCTGCACCTCCAGCGCGCGCAATGTCGGGAAGGGCTGTTTTTCCGACGCGGCCCCCGCGCGACGCAGCCAGCCGGCCGTTCCCGCAACGCGCGCCGCATCCGTCATGGCCGTGGATTGCTGCAACCAACGGGCGGCTGGCTCGAAAAACGCCACGCGCTCATGCGCTTCAAGACGCCGCATCAGGGTCAGCATTGGGGTGCCTGACACCCGCTCCAGCACGATCACTGAACCGCCCCTTGTTTGCTGGAGACCCAGAAGTAAGGATACTGGGTTATGGAAAAGAACAAATGTGGCAACAGATATTCACCTGAGGTGCGCGAACGTGCTGTGCGGATGGTGTTCGAACA
>JBASXE010000188.1:0-2599 GCA_049276875.1 Roseovarius sp.
CGTGCTGCGGTCCGAGGCCTCGGCCTTTGGCGTCATGGCGATCGACGACACCGACCGGATCACCAGCTTTCTCGAAAAGCCGAAAGACCCGCCCGGAAACCCCGACAATCCCGATATCACGCTGGCCTCGATGGGCATCTATGTCTTTTCCTGGCCCTTCTTGCGCGATCTGCTGTCGCGCGATGCCGAAGACCCGAATTCCAGCCATGATTTCGGCAGCGACCTGATCCCGCAGATCGTGGCGGGCGGAAAGGCTATGGCCCATCGGTTCGAGGCTTCTTGTGTGAGGAGCAGCGCAGATGCCCCTGCCTATTGGCGCGACGTGGGCACGGTCGATTCCTATTGGAAGGCGAATATCGACCTGACGAATTTCACCCCCGAGCTGAACCTGTGGGACACGAATTGGCCGATCTGGACCTATTCCGAAAGCGTGCCACCCGCGAAATTCATCCATGACGAGGCTGACAGGCGGGGCAGTGCGATATTCTCCATGGTGTCGGGGGGCTGCATCATCTCAGGCACCGAGGTGCGGGAATCGCTTCTGTTCACCCGCGTCCACACCAATTCCTATTCGCAACTGGTGCGCGCCGTCGTCCTCCCCGATGTGGTCGTGGAACGGCATGCACGGCTGAAAAACGTGGTCATCGACCGGGGCGTCGTGATCCCGCGCGGGCTGGTAGTGGGCGATGACCCGGAGGAAGATGCCAAGTGGTTCCATGTCACGCCCGGTGGCGTGACGCTGATCACGCAGGACATGCTGAACCGGAGGGCCACGAGCCTATGATCAAGGTCCTGACCGTCACCTCGGAATGCGCGCCGCTGGTCAAGACCGGGGGCCTTGCCGATGTGGCAGGGGCCCTGCCCTTTGCGCTGGCGCCCCTGGGGATCGAGATGCGGACGCTTTTGCCCGGCTATCCGGGCGTCATGGCGGCCATGGGCACGGTCAGGGGCAAGGGCAAGGTGGTGCTGGAGGAGGCCGATCTTTTCGGTGGTCCGGCACAGGTGATCGCGGCACAGGCTTCGGGGCTCGACCTCCTGGTGCTCGATGCGCCACATCTTTTCGCGCGCGGGGGCGGCCCCTATGTCGATCCCGAGGGCCGTGACTGGCCCGACAATCCCGAACGGTTTGCCGCGCTTTCGTGGATCGGGGCCGAGATCGCGGGCGGGACCATGGCGGGCTGGCAGCCCGATATCCTGCACGGGCATGATTGGCAGGCGGGGCTTGCGCCCTGGTACCTGCGCGAACGCCATCCGCAGGCCGGGGTCGGCAGCGTCATGACGATCCACAACATCGCCTTTCAGGGCAAGGCGGGGGCAAACAGATTGCCCGGCCTCCGGCTGCGCCCCGAGGGGATGACGCAAGACGGGTTCGAATTCTGGGGCGATATCAGCGCGCTGAAGGCGGGGCTGGTCGCTGCCGACAAGATCACCACCGTGAGCCCGACATATGCGGGCGAATTGCTGACGCCTGATTTCGGGATGGGGATGGATGGTCTGCTTCGGTCGCGGTCGGACGTTTTGTCAGGCATCCTGAACGGGGTCGACCTGGCGGCCTGGACCCCGCCCTACAAGACGCCCGCGGGCAAGGCGCGCTTCAAGGCGAAGCTGCGGCGGCACATGGGCCTGCCCGACAGCGACGGGCCGCTTTGCGTCGTCGTCTCGCGGCTGACCCATCAAAAGGGGCTGGACCTGCTCATCGACGCGCTTCCGCGTCTCATCGACCGGGGCGGGCAGGTGGCGCTGCTCGGATCGGGCGAAAAGGGGCTGGAAGAGGCGTTCCTGCGCGCCGCAGATCATCCCCATGTCGCCGTGCGGCTTGGCTATGACGAAGCTTTGGCGCGGCTCTTGATCGAAGGGGGCGATGCGATCCTTGTGCCGTCCCGGTTCGAGCCTTGCGGCCTGACGCAGATGTACGGCTTGCGCTTCGGCACCCTGCCGCTCGTCGCCTATACCGGAGGCCTTGTCGATACGGTGATCGATGCGACCCCTGCGGGTCTGCGCGCAGGGGCGGCGACGGGGGTGCAGTTCCACCCGGTCACGGCAGAAGCGCTGTCGCGCGCGCTCGACCAGCTCTGCGATCTATACGCAAGGCCCGAGCTGTGGCTGTCGCTGCAGAAAAACGCCATGGGCCACCCTGTCGGCTGGGACCAAACGGCTGCTGATTATATTGAACTCTACCAAAGCTTCGGTCATCATGGAAGCGGACCATGTCATACTGCTCAACGCAGACAGCGGCCGCACCGGGTTCCCTTCAAGGATCGTCGATGACCCTCTAATGTCGCTGGTCTCGCCCGAGGAGGAGGCGTTCCAGAACGCCGAAGAGCGGCGTGTCATGTCTGTGGCGATGACGCGGGCCCGTCATACGCTGGTCATTCTTGCCTCAAATGCCCGGCCGTCTGCCTTCGTAACCGCACTGCGCAAAGACCCAGCCTACGGGATCGTGACAGCATCCGGAGCTGAACTTGAAGAGCACGTTTGCGGAGAATGCGGTGGGCGATTGCTGGGCGTGACGGGTCAAGACGGCCGAACTTGGTATCGCTGTGAGCATATACAACACTGCGGAAACTTTTTGCCCGCCTGCCAATCATGCGGCACAGAG
>JBASXE010000189.1:0-2112 GCA_049276875.1 Roseovarius sp.
CGTGGGTATGGCGACCTTGAACCACTGGAACGCATGTACCGCGACGTGCGCATGTTCACCATCGGTGGCGGCACTGCACAAATTTTAAAAACTCAGGTTGCGGGTGCCGTTTTGGGAATCAAAACACCCCAAACCCGCGATGGACATCGAAAGATGCAACCGGCCTCGGAAGGAAATTAAGATGTCGATGAAAAGCTATGCTGACCCAGACGGGCTTGAATTTACCGCAAGCTCTCCTGAGAGCGCCAACAAATTTGCTGAATTCACGTCCTCTTACATGGGTTTTCGACGTGAGACAGGGGCGATCCTGAAAGAGATTACCGAAGCAGACCCCGATATGCCAATGGCGCGATGTGCCAAAGGTTATCTGGCCAAGCTTTTTGGCAGCTCAAACCACTCGGCGCGGGCAAATAAGATCTCGGCCGATCTGAATGACCACATCAAGGCGACAAATGCCAATGAGCGTGAGCAGCAACATACCGCTGCGCTCGCATCATGGTGTGCAGGCGATCTGGATAAATCCACCCGGATCTGGGAAGAAATCCTGTTGGGACACCCGCAAGATGGGCTGGCGCTGCGGTTGGCTCATTTTACCCATTTCTATTCCGGAGACGGACGTAAAATGCGTGATTCAATGGCGCGTATCCTGCCGCTCTGGTCTGAGGATCACCGCAATTACGGGTTCTTACAGGGAATGTATGCTTTCGGATTGGAGGAATCCGGACAATACGAAAAGGCGGAACGCCATGGCCGCGAGGCGGTAGAGCGTAATCCGCAGGATGCCTGGTCGGTGCACTCAATTGCCCATGTTCTGGAAATGACAGAACGCCATGAAGAGGGTATCGAATGGGTTGCCGGCCTCGAAAACGACTGGTCCACGGTCAACAATTTCCGCTTCCACTTGTACTGGCACAAGAGCCTCTACCATCTTGAACGCGGTGAATTTGACGAGGTGATGCGCATCTATGATGAACAGATCGCCTCGGATATTGAATCGGATTTCTACCTTGATATCTGCAACTGCTCATCGCTCCTTTGGCGGTTAGAGATGTTCGGGATAGATGTTGGCGATCGTTGGAAGGCCTTGGTCGGCGTTGCGAAAAGGCACCTTGAGGACAAAGACCTCATCTTCGTTTCGCTGCACTATCTGATGGCGCTGATCGCGGGCGGCGACAAGGCCGCTTCTGAACAGATGATCGAAGGGATGCAACGCTGGTCCACGCTCGACGAGACGCAGGCGCGCATCTGTGGTGAGGTCGGTCTGGCCATCGCTGCCGGTCTGCAACATGCCCGCGAAGGTCGCTTTGCAGATGCCGTCACTGCCATTGAGCCTGTGCGTTACAAGCTAAATTTAGTTGGTGGCAGTGCGGCGCAACGCGATGTGTTTGTGATGATCATGCTGGATGCGGCCAAGGCCAGCAGCGACGCGCTGGTTGCCCGAGCGCTTTTTGCCGAGCGACTGGGCGAAAAGGTTCATTCCAGTTGGACTTGGAAGAACTACAGCGCGATCCTCGACACAATCGGGCAGACGGATGAAGCAAAAATTGCAGAGGCAAAAGCGCGCGAGATCTTAGTAACCTAAGGCCTCAGCACGCGAGTTTTGGGCCAGTGGGTTGAAAGACGTACTTTTCTATTAACCCGGACAGACGGTACACTATCTGGGGTGTCCTGGTTCCTCGTCTTCACACCAGGTGTCTATATCAGGCAACTATCACACGTCTGTTTGCATATAATACCACGACGCCATTTTTGCCCCATCCTCGTTCTCGCATCACATATGGGGAAACGCCCACCTGTGCCTTGAGCTTCTTCGTTAGTGATGAACTTGAGGAAAAACCGGTTGCCGCTGCAATCTCATGAAACGAGAGATTTGTTTGCAACACCAGCTCCGATGCCCGTTCAAGCCTAAGCAGGATGTAATATTGCATTGGAGAGACTCCAGCATGCTTTCGAAAAAGTCGCTCAATCTGCCTGAGTGAGCATTCACATTGCTCGGCAATATCCGACCCTCTCAGGGGTCTTCAATATTCTCGGACATGATCTTGGCTGCTTCGGACAGCAAAGGTGGCGCATGACGCAACCTTTCGCCAAGCGAGCCGGGCTGTCTTGTGA
>JBASXE010000190.1:0-2556 GCA_049276875.1 Roseovarius sp.
GTGCAGGGCGCCGCGCAGGCTACAGAGGGCGCATTCGGGGGGATTGACATCTTGGTCAATAGCGCGGGGATTGCAGGCGTTAACGCCTCGGTTGAGGCTTATGACAACGCCGAATTCCAACGCGTGATGGATATCAATCTGATGGGCACCTATTACACGAACAAGGCCGTGATCGCGGGTATGAAAGCGCGCGATTTTGGCCGCATCGTCAATATCGCTTCCATAGCGGGCAAGGAAGGCAACCCCAACGCCAGCGCCTATAGCGCCTCGAAGGCTGCTGTGATCGGATTTACCAAATCTTTGGGTAAGGAATGCGCAAACTATGATATCGCGGTTAATTGTGTGACCCCCGCGGCCGCACGCACAGCTATTTTCGATCAGATGACCGAAGAGCACATTAATTACATGTTGTCGAAAATCCCGCGCAACCGCTTTTTGGAGGTGGATGAAGCCGCCGCAATGATTACATGGTTGGCAAGCCGCGAGAATTCCTTCACCACCGCTGCGGTGTTTGATCTATCAGGAGGGCGCGCGACTTACTAAGCCGCTTGCCCCTTTGCCCCTTTGCCTCTAGCGAAAGGCGCTTTTAGCACCTGCGCTTTCTTGGGTTTTGAAAATTGAGCTATTATCTGGCGCGGGTGGCAAGGGCATGCGTACGGGAACTTGTTCAAGGCGTGGGACGAGGCAGACCTGCCCCGTGATGATACGCTCTTGTAGATCTTCCCAAAACCGCCTTTGGCCAAGCTCATGGATATAAGATGAAGCGCCCAAAATCGGCCATGCATCAACCTTGGCGATTTCATAGAACAGAATATAGCGTGGCCTGTCGCTGATATTGGGCGAAGAGCCATGCAAAATGCGCGAATGATGCACCGTCATCGAGCCTGCCTTGCCCGTGAGCGTTACGATCTTGTCGCGTTCAAATAAGGGGTCGTCGGGGTTAATTGCACCTGCAAAGACGCCGTTCATGCTGTGATCCAAAATTGGCCCTTTATGGGTTTCGGGGATCACCATGAGCGGGCCATTGGCCGCATCTACATCTTCCAACATCAATCCAAAGGCCAACAGATCGTCATTGGTGTGGGGGTAAAAGGCCCAGTCCTGATGCCACTCGACCGCAGCCCCACCCCCGGGTGCCTTGGTGTTCAGCTTCGAAGTGATGATCGCAGTGTCAGGGCCAAGCAAGCTTGCTAAGACCTCTGTCATGCGAGAATTCTGCAGAACCTCCCAAAAATAGGGATGTTGTTTATGGGGAATTTTGATCCGTGTCAGGCGTGGTGAGTCAGGCGCGTGTCCTTTGTCCAGATCATAGACGACGTTGCTTTCACGCACATTGCGCGATGCATCAATGAATTCCGCGGTCAGCGCACGCAGCGTGTCGAGTTGCGTAGAGGATACCGCATCCTCCACTATGAGATAGCCATTTTTCTTGTAGAATTGCACATCTTCTTGAGACAACATTGCAAGAGCTCTCCTGCGCCTTAGTAACGATTGATTACTGCTTCATGTCTGTAACCACAGCGCCCAAATCCATTCCGTTCAGGCGGCCAACGTGATCTGAGAGCATCGGTACAAAATCACCACCAGCGCCAACGGCTTCTGCATGGGCGAAATACTGGCGCGCGGCAGCGGCCATGACATTCATCACGCCCGCATCTGTGGCCATTGCGTTCACATAGCGAATGTCTTTGGACATATTGGCGATAGAGAATTTATGCGCATTCTCGTCTCGGTCGCAAACATATTGCATGAATGTGCCAAAGAACCCTGATCCAAGGCGGCTTGGTGCGATGACTTCGCGGAAGGCATGGGGCGAGATGCCAACCGATGCCCCCAAAACGGTCGCTTCAGAATAAAGCGCTGCATAGGCTGCGCCCAAAAAATTCATCAGAAGTTTCATCTTATGCCCGGTGCCTACATCACCGATACGGGTGATCGTGCCTGCCCAACAATCAATCACAGGTTGGACTTGTGGGAAAATGGACTCCTCACAACCGACCATTGCGTCCAATGTGCCTGCCTCGGCCTCTTTGGGTGTGCGGCCCAAGGGCGCGTCTACCATATGCGCGCCCACTTCGGCCAAGCGGGTGGCCATGGCGAGGGTTGAATTGGGATCGGCGGTGCTTGTATCGATCACGATCAGGCCCTTGCGCGCGCCTGCCATGATACCATTCTCACCCGTTATCACCGCCTCCACTTGATACGAATTTGAGAGGCAAAGATGGATGATATCGCAGGTTTCGGCCATTTGGCGGGCAGATGTAGCCTCTTGCGCGCCCAAACCCACAAGGCTTTCTATGGGCGCGCGATTGCGATTACCCATCACCCATAAATCATATCCGCCTTTAAGGATATTCTTGGCCATGCCATGGCCCATGAAGCCTAGGCCGATAAATCCGATTACTGACTTTTGCGCCATCGCTTTAGATCCTTCCAAATTAAAGACTTGCCGTGATCCCGCCATCGACAAACAGTGTGTGGCCGTTTACAAAACTTGAGGCTGGCGAGGATAGGAATACACAGGCACCGACCAATTCCTCAACTTCACCCCAGCGC
>JBASXE010000191.1:0-1950 GCA_049276875.1 Roseovarius sp.
AGATAAAGTCCCCCGCCGAGATCGCTTACCAACGCCGCGCAGCCAAAGCGGCAGAGGCCGGTATGCAGGCCGGGATCGCGACCGCCGCCGTGGGCGCCACCGAGCGCGAGATGGCCGCCGAAATTTGTGCCACGATGATCCGCGCAGGCTCCGACCTGCCGGGGCCGGGGGTGTTGTCTTCCGGCGAGCGGGCCTTTCACCTGCATGGCGGCTATTCCGACCGGGTGCTGGAGCGCGGGGACATCGTGCAACTTGAGGTCACGCCAAACACCCGGCACTACCACGCACGCTTCATGCGCCCGATCCGGGTGGCTGAGGCCAGCGAGGAGGATCATGCGGTGGTCGAAAAGTTGATCGCGATCCAGGATGCCGCCATCGCGGAAGTCCGGCCCGGCGTGCCCGCAACTGTGCCTGACGCGATTTACCGCGATGGCGTGTTGTCGGCGGCCCTGCGCGTGACCTATACCAACAAGACCTTCTATTCGGTCGGCCTTTTGCTGCAACCCAATGGCGGCGAGTCGCTTGAGGCGCATCCCGGCGCCGATTGGGCGTTCGAGGAGAACATGGTGTTCCACACCTATGTGCTGGCCCGTGGTTTCGGAATGTCCGAGACCATTCGCGTCACTGCAGACGGATCTGAGCGCCTGACCAATTTCGAGCGCCAGCTATTTGTCACCGACCTCTGAGCATCCAATAGGGCCCTAAATTCCAGACCCATAACCAGTGAATGACCGTGGTTGAAAGCTCGCATCAGGAGAGGAACGGGACAGGGCATCGGTCGTGCCTGGTTGAGATGCGCTACCAATCTTTTAGTCGGGCAAAGATGTTCTCGATCAGGTGGCGCTGACCGCCAACGCGGCGGCGTTGGATGAAGCACTGGCCACAGCCATTGCAGCGGCCATCGCGGACGGGGGTGCCGAAGCCGTGGTCATCGGTGGGGGACCGCTGGCGGAGGCCGCGCGCGCACTGGCGAGCCGCACACCGGTTCCCCTGATCGAACCCGTTCCTGCCGCCGTCCGCCTTTCCCTCGAACGTCTGCGGATGAGGGCGACAACATGACCGAAAGCCTGGTCGTCGCCGACAAGATCGTGGTGGGCTTCGGCTCCGACGGCTCGCCCGAGATCCTCGAGGACGCCGCAATCCTGATCTCGGGCGCGGTCATCGCCGCGATCGGACCGGCGGCCACGCTGCGCCGCGCCCATCCCGGGGTGCAGGAGATCGGCGGTCGGGGGCTTGTGGCTATCCCGGGCCTGGTCAACGCCCATCACCATGTCGGTCTGACGCCGTTCCAGCTCGGTGCCCGCGACCAGCCCCTGGAGCTCTGGTTTCCCGAGCGCCTCGCGATGCGTGACGTTGACCCGCGGCTCGACACGCTCTTCTCCGCCTTTGAGATGCTCGCCTCGGGTGTCACGACGGTGCAGCATCTGCACAGCCGGGCGCCGGGCGACACCGAGGCCGTCATCAGGCGGTCGGACGCGATCATCGGCGCCTATGTCGAGCTCGGCATGCGGGCCTCCTATTCCTTCGCGCTGCGCGATCAGAACCGCATGATCTACGAGGCAGACGAGATCTTCGTCGCCTCGCTTCCCGAGGAACTCCGCGGCCCGACAGCCGCCTATCTGGCAGGCTTCGGGTTGCCGCTCACCGAGCAGATCTCGGTCTTCCACACCCTGCGCGATCGCTGGGCCAAGGCGCCCTGATCGGCATCCAGATCGCCCCGTCGAACCTGCACTGGCTCTCGGACGCGGCGCTGGAAAGTGCGGCGCGCATGGCCGAGCAAACCGGCGCGCCGATGCACATGCACCTGCTGGAGACGCCCTATCAGGCAGAATACGCGCGCCGGCGCACGGGCGGCTCGGCCTTGGCCCATGTTGACAGCTTCGGGCTTGTCGGGCCCCAGCTGACCATCGGGCACGGGGTCTGGATGACACCCGACGACATCGGGCTTTT
>JBASXE010000192.1:0-3801 GCA_049276875.1 Roseovarius sp.
GTTCCTTCCCGCAACTCGGTCCTTGGCCTTTCAGATTTCGCTGCGATTACAACGAAAGGCCGCTCTTCTTTCTGTGGTGCCCGCACGGCGTCAGTGATCAGCTTGCAGCACCTGCGAGCATCAAAGCCAAACCACTTCCGCTTCGGGCTCTTCGGTTGCATTAGCTGCGGGCGACACGAACGTCTGCAATGTACGCAGGGTTCTTCGAACACACCAACACACCAAAAAGGGAACCGTGGTCCCACGGCTCCCCTCCGGATCTAGTTAGTCTCGGTTTTCGCGCTGATCACGCGACCAGCGACAGCCCCGCGCCCGGGTCCTGCGGCTGCTCACCGCTGTCGATGAACGGGATGATCGAGAATGTCTGGCCACCGCGCTGTTCTTCGTTCTGCACGGCGTTGACGCGCAGGTCGCCATCAGGCGTGTTGATCAGCAGTGACAAGTAGTCATTGCCCGTGCGGCTGCTTTTGGCCATCCACGCCGAGCCGACGCGGATCGGTGTGCCACGGGGCGAGCTGACCTCGATGCGGTAATCGGGGTGAGTCTTCTCGGATTTGTAGCCGTTCTCGATCAGCATGAACTCCAGATCGAACATCATGTTGGCGATGTAGCCGGTGAAGGCGTTGTCGGCGTCCATGGCGGTGAGCTCGCCCGAGATCGAGCCGGATTTCATCAGGCCGTTCGAGACCAGCGGGATGATCTCGAACGTGCCGCTTTGGGCCGCGCGCGCCTCTTTCGTCTGCACCGCGTTGACCCGGAACGGACCCAAGCCGACATCGATCTGCATCGAGATGTAGGGGTTGCCGCTGGTATTGCCGGTCTCGTTCCAGGCCGTGCCGATGCGCACCTTGCGGCCTGATTTGTTGACTGCCGTCACGTCAAAATCCGGGCTGCGCTCGGACATCTTCGGGCGGGTTTCAAGCTGGATGGCGATGTCAAAGCGCGTCGAGTGGATCATGCCGGTGTACTGAGCGGCTGCGGTCTCGACATTGCGGGTGAGGGTTCCTGCGAACATGGGATGGTTCCTTTTGGATTGGCCGGTGCCTGACGTCCTTGCCAGCGCATCCGGGATTGCTTTCTCGACCCCTTGAGGGATCACAAATCAGAAAGCTCGCTTTCCTTTCAGTCCCGCCCACGGGTCAAAGCTGCCGTCCGAGTGGGAATGCCCCCGCGCCTCCGGGTGCTACGCCCCTCCCCTGCCCGTCTGATCTTGATTGGCTGCCCGGATTTTCTGCGGCGTCCTTCGATTGCGCGACGAAGAACTCCGTTTCTTTTCCGTTCAACCGTTGCCCGCTCCGGTCTGTCAGGCCGATGCAGCTACCATTCGGCACATAGGTGATCAGGTACTGACCGAGCCGGTCCTTGTGGACAACGTAGCCGGTATTGGCCCAGTGCACGGTCTGGCCGGCATCGACGGCCGCCTTGATTTCATCGAGTGTCATGCGATCCTCCTCAAGAAGAATGGTGGGGAAACGACGCAAGAAGCCCGATCTTCCAACCGAGCTTCCGTGCGGCATTCGTTTGGCAAACGACCGAGACCTGTCAGGCGCTTTGCGTGGCTTGCGTCGCGCGCGCCACCATCCAATCTTTCAGGCCAAGAACCGTTCTTCCGGCGGCGACCTCGGAGGCCCAGGCAAGCCTTGGGTCGCCGCAGGGCTCGGAGCCGGCGTGCCGGTCGATATGGCCATTGGCCATCCATGGCTCGGGCTGGATCCGTCGCAGCCAGTCCGCCATGCTTGGAATGCGGCCCTGGCAGTCTTCACGGATATGCTGCTCGCCGATCCAGCGCACGGGAATGTCCCGACCTGCGCTATTGGTCAGGGTCAGGCCGAAAACACGTTCGGCCTCGAACAGGCCTTGGGCATGATGGCGCAAGGCTCGGTGCGTAAAGAGCGCGAGGTGCTCTTTTGAGGCGTCAAACCAATCGTGCACAGCCTGATAGTCAGACGGCACCCCACCAAATTTCCGGGCAGAGCTTTCAGCATGATGAAGCGGATGGGCCATCTCACAGCCCCTCGTCATAGCTGTGCGAACATTCGACATAGCGGTCGGCGTGATCGAGGGTGATGCTGTCGTTGCGCAAGTCCCAGGTCAGCGTTCCATAGCCGCCCTCGTTGTTCTCGAACCCCGGGTGATGGTGATAGGCGAGCGACCAGGCGAAATCGCCGACCTCGGTGGAAAGCGGCTCCGGTAGTTTGACGTCCGCAGGCTGCACCGTCACATCCTCGACATTGCCGGAGTCGCCATAGCCTTCGTATTCGACAGCGACCTCGCTGATGCCAAGCGCACGTAGTTGCGCGAGCAGCTCCGCTCGGGATGCCTTCAAGGTGATTTCGCGCTCTGCACGCCACTGAGCCGCCATTGCGGCATAATCGATCTGGGGATTGGTCATGGGTCTGTCCTCTTGTCTGAAGTTGGTGGGGCCGGGCGTGGCATTGGTCAGCCCGCGCCCGGAAAGCGCAGACCGGCCAAACCCCGATCCGCGATGCCCGACCGAAAGCCCGCTTTGACTTTTCAGGCGGCTTGTTCTGCCGCCTTGCTGGTTCCCTGCCCAACGATCCGGACCAGAATGCTGACCGTGTCGACACCGTCCCCATGCGGCAGGAACACCCGCAGCTGGAAGGCGATGATCTCGGTGAAGCAGCCGAGGGCCTTTAGGCCGTCAATCATGCCCCGATCCGCACCAGAGAGCTCAAGACGCATCTCGCCTGCGACCCGGCGACGGGTCAGGGTCAGACCCCGGCCGAGATCGACAGGAGCGGTGGTGCCGAGGGCGGCGGTCAGCATCTCCTGCGGTGTTTGCGGGTTGGAGACGAGGAAGCGGGCGCGCAGCGCGGCCGCCCCTTCCTCGCTCAGCGTGCGCCCGATCATCGCCGTCGCCCCGTCAGGCGTGACGCGGTAGATACGCTCATTGGTGGTCGGAATGTCCTTCCAGATCGGCAGCAAGAGCCCGGTCAGCAGGTAGAGCCTGGTCGTGGTGGTTTTTGGCAGGGACGCAGCCTCGGCATCCCAAAGCGTTACAAACTCGGGCTTGCCGATGTCTTCCCAGGCCGAGGACTCGAACCGTGCCTCTTCGAGATAGCTCGACCCGTTTGGCCGCACCGCCTTGCGCATCAGCGTGACAATGTCCTCGTCATACATCTGCATGGGCCGCGCCGAGATGAGCGCCGCGCGACCGGAGGCGCGGTTGACCATCGTTAGCTTGTCGGGATTGCGCGATATGGCCTTTTCGGCCCCAAGGACGTGGACCGGGTCCGTCACCTCGAGCCCGATGATCCGCGTCACCGCGCCGGATTTCGGGCAGGTCCAGAGATCCTCTGTGGAGACCTGTTCGATCTTTTGGCCACGCAGGGTTTCCACGCCGAGATCGAGCGTGCCCGCCGCCCGCGCCCGCTCAGACTGATCGGCAATCCGGCGCATGAACTCGGCAAAGAGCGCGTTCTGCATGTGGATGGGAAGGGCAAGCACCCGGTTGAGAAACCGCTGGATCGGGGGAAGCTCCTCAAGGAGCACCCCGTCCTTGTCGATCAGCCGCAGGGCCGTCCAGTCGGTGAAGCTCTCGTAGCTCATCGCTTCAGCGCGCCCGGCGGCAAGATCGGCGAAATACCCACGCAGCGCCGCCCGTGCGATCGGGCTTTCGAGATTGTCCTCCTCCCGGAACATGCCCTGCGAGCCGGTCTCGCGCTGACCCTTGGTCAGGGCCCCCAGCTGGTCGAGGCGTTTGCTGATCGTCGAGGTGAAGCGCTTCTCGCCATGCACATCCGAGGTGCAGACCCGGAAGAAGGGCGCGCTGACCTGAGC
>JBASXE010000193.1:0-2371 GCA_049276875.1 Roseovarius sp.
GCGATACATTGCATGTCATGGCGCAAGCCCCGACCCGGCGCTCGAGGCATGCCGCGGGATCGCCATCCTGCGTCAGGTATCAAGAGCCTTGGTCCAAGCTTCCCGATCCAAGGTCCGGGGCGCGCAGGGCTGGTGGCTGGGGGTTACTGCGGCCATTTAAACTCTCCTAACGAGGTCCTCACCGGGGCGGGCACCCCCAATCAAGCCCCCCTACGCGTCAGAAAGGCCCTTATTTGATAGGTCCGCAAAAAATTCGTTGGGTAATTTCGTTTGGGTCCAAGGCACTCTGTCCCATCTCCCCGGACCGAGGCGATCTGTTCATGACGACTGGTTCGAGGAGCGTGGGCCTTGGACTTTGGCACATCGATGCCGTCTGGGGGCGATCACACCATCAGAGCCCGCTGTACGCAAAAGGTGACGGCAATCGTTGACACTACTCGCAAAGGTGCCCAAGGGGTTAAGTGAGGCTCTTCCTACGTCAGCAATTGTTGACTTGGCATGTCTGAATGCTACCCTTTTTCGGTGCCGCGGAAAAAATTATTGTTTTTGAAAGGTCGTCGCTATGGGGCCCGTAGTTTGGCAGCGGAAGTTAGGCTTGGGACACTTAAGTCGCCAAGATATGTTCAACGGTATATCAAAATTAGAGTTTGTAGACGCCAATTTGGCAAGGCCTGTGAAATTCACTGGTTATTCATCTCATCTGTCGCAAACCACTGCAATTGAGTGGCCTCATGCTCTCTCATATACCTTAGAAGAACGGATCGAGCGAACTATAGGCCAGCGAGCGGAAGAAGATGCGCTTGATGAGCAGCGGCTGGACGATGCGCAAGAGAGAAGTTTGTTGCGTAAAGAAATTCGCAAGAAGTATTCTGTGCATGATGTCGATATTTTCCGTTTCTTTCACACTGGCCAGGGTACCGATGCTGATGTAAATTTTCGTCTATCAGTGTTTTGGTTGAACCACTTTACAGTCGCGGACGTCGGCCCCAACCGTGAGTTAATTGGTGATTTCTGGGGAGATACGATCTGTGGGGGCCTAAATGGGTCTTTCAAGAATCTTCTTTATCGCGCCATTTCCCATCCTGCGATGCTGACTTACTTGGATAATATCTACAGTGTAGGTGAAAACTCAGAGCGCGGTAGAGAATGTAGAAGCCGAAACTGCACGGCTGGATTAAACGATAACCTGGCAAGGGAGCTGTTGGAATTACACACGGTGACCCCGGGATTCGGGTACTCTGAGCAAGACATCAAAGTGGTAGCAAATATCCTTTCTGGGTGGGGCTTCATTTTCGACAAACCAGCACCGATAACAAATCCAGATTATCGTCGGGCTTTTGTTGAATTGCATGCTGAACCGGGATCAAAAGAAGTATTCAATACCTCATTTTCGGAGGGTCCTATCGGTTTGCGCGAGCTAACTGACTTTCTTGCTGAGCAAGATGCAACAATAATATTTTTATCACGAAAATTACTTCAACACTTCGCAGCAGAAACCCCGCGCGAGGAGGATATTGGTGCCGTCGCGAGGGTTTGGAGAGAAACGGAGGGCGATTTACAGAGCATCCATCGTGAAGCTCTGATTAGGTCACTCGATTACGTAGGGCAACGTCTGCTATGGCCGAGCCAGTGGGCTCTGTCTGTTTTACGTTTATCGCGCTCTACTCTTTTTAAGGGATTTAGTGATATCGATATTGACTTTATGGAAGCTATTGAGCGTGACCCAATTAGACTTCAGCATGAGTTGGGGGACTCCTTTTGGGCGCGAAGGCAACCAAACGGCTACTCATATGCCACTGCTGATTGGATGTCGTCTGAGCACATGGACCGCAGGCTAAGATTTGCAAGCTTGCTCCAACGAGGTGGTCGACCAGAATTAACCACGTCTGAGATCATCGAGCTACATCAATTTTCCGATTTTACGAGAGAACTTGTTGACCGTGGCTCATCCGAACTTGAAAAATTTATGCTACTCACCTGCAGCCCTGAGTTTTTGGAGGTATAAATGGATCGACGCACTTTTTTAAAACTATCAACGGTGTCAGCCTCTGCCTGCCTAACCGGGTTCCCGGTGCATGGCCTCACGCAGTCCTTGCCCCAAGGGCGGATTTGTTTAATCATATTGGAAGGGGGGTTGGATGGTTTGGCGGCAGTCCCAGCGGTGGGGGATCCCGAGTTTAATCCTGCCAGATCTGAATTATATGCTCAGAACGCTTTAGGGATTAATCCCTTCTTTGCGTTGCACCCGTCGTTGAAGTCATTCGCTGAAATGCTGTTTAACAGTGAAGCCGCAATAATTCATGCCACTGCGTTTCCGTATACTAAGCGTTCCCATTTTGAGGGTCAAAATCTAGTTGAAACAGGTTTAGAG
>JBASXE010000194.1:0-8015 GCA_049276875.1 Roseovarius sp.
TGGTCGATGCCGAACTCCTCCATCATGCCAGAAAGCCGCTCGGCCCCGGTCTCGCAACAGGCGATCAGCGCATAGATGTCGCCCTCGTTGGAAATGGGTTCGCGCGAATTGGCCTTGACGATATCCATCAGGAGAGCATTTAGCTCGCCTGCGTCCATCAGCTTGCAGGGTGGAATGAGCAGCCCCTCGTCATAGATATCCGCGCCCTCGGGGCCCATGCCAAGCCCGCCCAGATCAACCAGATGCGAGGTGCAGGAGGTGAAGCCGACCACATGGCCCTTGTGAAACACCGGCATCATCAGCAGGAAATCGTTCAGATGCCCCGAGGCGATCCATGGATCGTTAGTGAGGTAAATGTCGCCGGGCTTCATGTCCTGAAGCTGAAAGCGGCCGCGCAGGGTCTTTACCGCCTCGGCCATGGTGTTGATATGGCCCGGCGTGCCGGTCACGGCCTGGGCCAGCATCCGACCCTGCAAATCAAAGATGCCGGCGGAAATGTCCCCGCATTCGCGTACGATGGGGGAAAAGGCGGCGCGGATCAGCGCCTGACCCTGTTCCTCGACCACGGCCAGAAGCCGGTTCCACATGACCTGCAGGCGGGTGTCGGTGGTGCTCATTGGTCGCCCTCCCGGTTGCGTGTGAGCCAGATGTTGCTGCCGCCATCCACATGGGCCGAGAAATCGGCGCTGACGAATGTGGTGGTTTGCGGCTCGATGATCAGGGCGGGGCCGTCAAGATGGTCGCCGGGTGTGAGAACCCCGCGATCATGGATTTCCGCCTCGCGCCATTCACCGGTGACATCGCACAGGATGCGCCGCTGCCCGGACGGTTGCGCAGGCTGTTTCACGCGGGTTTTGGCGTAATGCTCCAGCGCGGGCGGCTCGGAGGCGACCTCAAGCGCCCAGTTCAGGATCTCGATCTTCATGCCCGGCACAGCGCGGCTGAACTGGCGGCTGTATTCCTCCTCGAAGGCCCGGCGCAGGGCGGGAAAATCTGCCTCTTCCAAAGCCCGGTCAGGCAGCAGGATTTCAATCTCGTGCCCCTGCCCGTGATAGCGCATGAAAGCCTGCCGTCGCCGGGTCAGATTGCCCTCGGGCATGCCTGCCCTCACCACGGCCTCGGCCTCGACGATCATTGCGTCAAAAAAGGCGTTGAGACCATCCAAATCAAGCGCCTCAAGCGTGCCATAGCGCGAGCGGATGATCTCGAACGAGACCGGTGCGAACAGGAACCCCACCGCCGAGCCGACCCCAGGGTCGCGCGGGATCAGAATGCGGTCAACCTGCGCACGCCGCGCCACCCGGGTGGCATGCAGCGGGCCATTGCCGCCAAAGGCGATCATCAGCCGTGTGCCCAGATCCTTGCCCGATTCCACAGCATGCATTCGCCCTGCGGCGGCCATGTTCTCATCCACGATCTCGCTGACCCCATGGGCGGCCTGTGCGGCGTCAAGCTTCAGCTCCTGCCCAACGCCCGAGGCAAGCGCCCTTTTCGCCGCATCCATGTCGATCCTGAGCCGCCCTTCGGCAAAGCGCCCGGGTTCGATCAGCCCCTGCATCACGTCGGCATCGGTCACCGTCGGCTCGGTTCCGCCTTTGGCAAAGGCGGCCGGTCCGGGTTCGGACCCCGCGCTCTCTGGTCCGACCTGCAGGCGGCCCAACCGGTCCACATGCGCGATCGACCCGCCGCCCGCGCCGATCTCGATCATCTCGATCACCGGGATGCGCACCGGCATGCCAGAGCCCTTGATGAACCGCGCCGCGCGCGCGATTTCGAACTTGCGTGCGGTCTGCGGGCGATACCGGTCGATCAGACACAGCTTGGCCGTGGTGCCGCCCATATCGAAACTCAACACCTCGCGCTCGCCGGTCTCGGCAGCGATGCGCGCGGCCAGAATGGCACCCCCGGCAGGGCCGGATTCCACCAGCCGTATCGGCAGGCGTGCGGCAGTTTCCATTGTTGTCATGCCCCCGCCCGCAGTCATCATCAGGATCGGGCAGGTCAGGCCTTCGTCGCTGAATCGCGCCTGAAAATCGATCAGGTAACTGGCCATCTGAGGCTGGATATAGGCGTTGGCGATGGTGGTAGAGAGCCGGTCGAACTCACGCGCCTCGGGGCTGACCTCATGCGATAGCGAAATCACCAGACCGGGCATTGCCGCCAGCAGAAGATCGCGCAATCTCAGTTCATGTGCCGGGTTGGCATAGGCATGCATCAGGCAGATTGCTACGGCCTCGGCGCCACAGGCCGCAAGCTCTCCGGTCAACCGTCGAACCGTCTCCTCATCAAGCGGTTGCAGCTCCTGCCCGCGCGCATCCATCCGCCCGCCGATGGTAAAGGCGCGCCCGCGCGAAACGATCAGATCGGGTTTGACGAGATTGATCTCATACTGGCTGTAGCGGCGCTCATAGGCGATCTCGAGAATATCGCGAAACCCCTCGCTCGTCACCGTGGCCACGACAGCCCCGCGCCGCTCGATCAGAGCATTGGTGGCCAGTGTCGTGCCATGGATGAAGCCGGCGATATGCGACCAGTCTGCACCTGTCGCGGCCAACACATGTTCGGCCCCCGCAAGCGCCCCAAGGGTCGGGTTTTCCGGAGTGGTCGGTGTTTTGGTGGTGGCAAGGATATGCCCCTGCCCATCAACCAGGACCGTATCGGTGAAGGTACCGCCAATATCGACAGCAAGGCGTAAATCGTTCCTGTTGTGCATGTAGAGAATCCAGAAAAGCAGGAAAGTCAGATGAGATGCAGACACCCGCTCCAGCAACGACTGAAGCGGCAAAACCCGGCTTCACGTCATACGACGAGATCACAGCCGGTTGCCCGACGCCCCAAGTTTGCAATCATGCATTGCGCCATATTTGGCCGCTCTCGCTCTTTCCAACTTCAGAAATACTGCCCGAGCACAGGACAGGCTGTCAACAGAAATGTGAACCTGTCCAGCAGGCACTCGCGATCACAGTGTTGCTTTCAGATGGCAGCAATCTACTCACATTTCGGTGTTCGTTTTTCAGGAATTGTTCCCATGACTAATGCCCGAATTCACCGGGATTTCACACCTTCTGGCAAGCTGCAGCATTTGTCACAATGGGCTCACAGCTGCCTTGCGGTGCCGCAGAGACCCGCGATGCTGTCGCGCTATGAGACCGGCCTTTCGCCAAGGTCCCGTACTTTCCGAACAAACTTCTGCAACGACACGGGTTTCCCGAATTATCGAGATCATCGTGTGCCGTTTGTTGTCTGGCAGCCGGCATTCCGGCAAGTAGCGGCGGATTCAACGACTGAGCCCACACCGGACCTGTTGATTTTGTGCTGCGTGCGCTCGCAGCGTGGAAATTGCTGCGGTAGAGTAAATTTCTACACCGCTGCGCGGCGAAAAGACCGGTCATTCATACGCATCACAGCAAAGTTGAGATCATCAAAGGCCTACGAGGCAAACCAATCACCAAGAGCAGCGGCGACTTGTCGAACGGGGTTTCCTTCCGGTTCATCGCAGCGAAATTCGCAATTCCAGTCCACCAAAATGGGTTTGGGTGCAAGCGCGATGGCCTTTATCCTGCCAGCCGCGACATGGGGTTCAACGGCCCATTGTGCGAGAATGCTGGTGCCTTGATTGGCGGCGACAAGCTCGATGATGGCTTCGGGCAGTTCGACCGAGGCAGTCCAAACAGGATAGCGTCGTGCCGGGCGAAAAAGGCGGGCGAATTCCTGATCAGGCTCAGGCGTCTTGGTGAAGGTGATGAATTTTTGCCCTTCAATATCTGTCGCGGAAACCGCAGTTGCGGCCGCCAATGGATGTTCCGGCGCGCAAATGAAAACCAGTGGATCTTGAAAAAGCGGCAGTCGCTCAGTCGCAGTGTGGGACACACCACCGGTTGTGATGGCAAGATCAATGTGCCGGTCCAAAAGGGAGCCGACCATATCGCGGCGGTTTCCCGCCATAATCTGAATGTCGATGCTCGGATATCCAGATCGAAATTTCGACAGAAAATCAGGGAACCAGTGGTAGGTGCTGTAGTTTTCGACGGCGATGCGCACAACGTGATCAATGCCCGCATTCATCCGGCGAACCTCGTCTTCGATCAGGTACATTTCGCCCAAAAATTTTTCACTGAAATTGGCGAGGTATTCAGCAGCGGCCGTCATCCTCAGGCGTTTGTGCATCCGCTCAAACAGCGGCACGCCAAGACGGCGCTCGGCCTCTTTGATGCGGTGCGACAGGGCGGAGGGGGTCAGCCCCAGTTCATCTGCCGCATCGACAACCCGTCCCGTGCGGCCAATGGCGCGGATCATTTGCAAATGGCGGATATCAAGGCGCGGGCTGTCCATCGGCTGTTTTCACCTGAAAGAAATTCATCAAGATCTACGTTAAACGAAATTGCTGTTCAGTAAAGGATCGCGGAGACTGCGCGTGACAGGAAATGGAGACCCCGACCATGAATGAGCATGTTGACGTCAATTCACCCCGCACCGCAGATCGTTTGCACCATGTCCATGGACAAACAAATGCCCGCCTGCATGCCGACGAGGGGCCCACGGCCATGGCGGTGCGCGGGCACGGGGTGCGCATTGAAACCGATGATGGGCAAAGCATCATTGACGGGTTCTCCGGCCTTGGGTGCGTGTCGCTTGGGTATCACAATGACCGTTTGGCGCAGGCCGCGATGGCGCAGATGCAGGAGTTGCCTTTTGCGCCGACGTTTTATGGCCGCTCGCATCCTAAGGTGGCCGAACTTGCTGGCGTTTTGACGTCGAAGGCGGCGGTGCCGTTTGAGAAAGCGATGTTCCAGTGCTCGGGGTCTGAGGCGAACGATGCGATGATCAAGTTTATCTGGGCGCGCAACATTGCGCGGGGACAGCCGCAGCGCCGCAAGATGATCTCGCGCTGGCGCGGGTATTACGGCAATACCGTTGCGTCTGTGGCCTTGTCGGGCCAACCACATATGCATGCGGGCTTTGGCTTGCCGATGGATGATTTTCTGAAACTTTCGACGCCGAATTACTATTTGAATTCCGAGATTGGCGAGAGCGAAGAGGAGTTTTCGGCCCGTATGGCCGACGAATTCGAAAAAACAATCCTGGAGGCGGGGCCGGACACGATTGCAGCCTTTTTCGCCGAACCCATGCAATCAGGCGGCGGCGCAATTCGCCCGCCGAAAGGTTACTGGGAGGCGATGCAGGCGGTCATCGGCAAATACGACATTCATTTCCATGTGGATGAGACGGTTTGTGGCTTTGGCCGCACCGGACACTACTGGGGCGCGCAAGCGTTTGGCCTGACACCGGACAGCACGACTTGCGCCAAGGCTTTGACGGCAGCCTTCTTTCCGATGTCGGCAATCATGTTCAGGCAAGATTTCTTCGACGACCTGATGCAAACCTCTGATGCGTCAGGCGTTCTGGGCCATGGGTTCACCTATGCAGGTCACCCCGTAGGGGCCGCTGTCGCGCTTGAAGCGCTCAAGATCTATGACGACATTGATCTGATTGGGCACACGCGCAAAGCAGACCATTATTCTGGCAACATCCTTGACCCACTTGGTCTGCCTGACGCCGTGCGGGTCTCAATGTGTCACTACAACAGCCTTGATGAAGTCAAAACGTTTCTTGCAGCAATGCGCGAGATTTTGGATGGCTAAGCACAAATTGACGAGCCCCTATTGGCATATCCACATCGAAACAGCTTCTTGTCCGCATTTTTCTGGGTCGAAAAGCAAGCAGCGTAAGGACCTTTTGAATTCTGTTGTTAAGAGTGAGTTTCAACGACCGCTTCGGTGAAAACTTCTGCATTGCACCGATAAGATTGCCGCAGACGCGAGCGTTTTCTGCGCAAGCACTAGCTGCACCGGCAAAAGGCGGCAAAGTCCGCATCATTTCTGTTCAGCTCAAGCGCGGCGAAGGTCCGGTCTACAACTTCCCCGCCGCTCCATGGCTCTAAGGTTAGTCAGCGAACACCTGTCTCGCTGACGCCAGTCTCATCCAATCCCGGCCACCGAACGCGACGAGAGCGAGATATATCTGTGCGGCGTCCACATCCGGTTTGAATACGATGGTCAGTCGGTGACCTGCGCCGCCATGGCGCACGAGCCATCCGTCCAGCTTGCCGCTAAGGCGAGCACCGGATTTTGGGTTTTCGGCAATTTCTTGGATAAGTGCATCGATTTCATCGAGCCTGCGGCCCGCTGCTACAACGTCACCGTCGGTCACCTCGACAATATGATCAACGATACCGATAAGGTCCCGTTCGAAAAACGGATGCCTGACAAAACGCATCAGGTCTTTTGAGCCATCGCGGCAAGATGTGCCCGTGCGCCTGCAGTGACGTCGGAGGCTTCTCCGACAGGTTCCCATTGGTCGGGTGGCAGAGATAGGCGGCGTTCCAACTCTGCTTCGAGCAAAGACCGTTCACGATCTCGCTCTGCCTTGGCCTTCGCCAATTCACCCGAAACCGCTGCACTCATATTGGGGTACTCGCCAGCTTCGACCAGTTCCCTTGCGAAGGTGTAGGCGGTGTCGGTGAAACTGACAGATTGCTTTTGAACGCTCATTGCGGACTCCTTGGTGCTCCAACAGACTACCGAATTTTGCCGCTTCTGGCAAGCAGGTCAGGCCGACCGAGCGAAATGCTTCAATAGCCTTCCGGCCTCCCCAGCTCGGCTTCGCGTGTCGCAGGGGAGAACGGCCCTTCGGTCCGTCGCGCATTCGGCCATGCGGCCTCACCGCGGCGTCGCACCCAGGCCCCCGGTTTGCCCGCCTCGCGAGCACGTCCCTCCCCGGCCGCTCCGCCGGATTGCGCTCTGGTCTGTTTTGCGGGGCAAAACGATCCCGCCGCTTCATCCGTCTTCCGCGTCCGGTCAGGCCGTTTGCCTGCTCGGGCCGGGCAAACCTACCGTCTAAACACACACACATGAGTGCGGAAGCATATCCTCCGGATGGCCCCCAAATCAGCCCGCGTCAAGGATCGCAAAACTTTTCGGCGAGGGCGGAGCCGGTGGCTTGGGGCGGTCCCGTGCGTGAGCGCGCGCATGTGTCCGGTGCGGCGCGCGGAAAACTTTTGCGCCCGGCAAGCCGGCGGCTGCGCCGTCCCTGACCCGGGCAGATTCGGAAACCAGGCATTCGGCCATGCCCCCACACTCACGTGGTGGCCTTGCAACCGAACACTCCCTCGCGGAACGGCGACAGCCTGCATTGTGGCCGATGCCGCGGAAAACCTGCGGTGGTGGCCTCGATGGCCGCCAGAACATCGGCGCGGGGCAGGGGAGCAGGCTGCAAGACGCAATTCGTCAGGTTCAATATCTGGTTCATCTTCACCGAGGATCGCTAGCTCATCAGCAGCAGACCCCTGACCTATGCCGTCATTGTAGTTGCGGGCAAAACTGTCCTGGGAGCGGGACGGGGTCAGAGAGCCATCGCTCTCCATGACCAGCACCATCTGCGCGGAGGAGGGACCCGATAGAAACCAGAAGAGGAGGAGACTACTTGCTGCCGCCCTTGTCGGTTGCAGCCAGCTTGTGGGTCGTCCGCTGGCCTTCTTCGAGCGGCACATCCGCATGGGAGAAGCCGATACCGATGAGGAAGGACACCACGCCCGTGATGGTTTTGAACTCGCGGATCTTGATGTCGTTGTAGGTCGTTCGGGTACGGGCCGTGACAAGCAGCTTTTCCACGCCCTCGTCAGAGACCGCACGCATGATCCAGACCCCATAATAGCTGGGGCCTTTCTTGTGCGCAGCTTCCTGGCACAAGATCTCGGCGCTATAGCCGCTCTCCACGAGATCGCGGAATCTGGCTTCAGTGACCACATTAGGTGCTTCGATGTCCCAGTTCATACCTGCGGTCACACTTCTCTTCGTTCGAGACGCATGATCGCCTTGTCCACCATGGACAGGACGAACATACGAAAGTATATTTTCGAGCATCAAGTGATATTATCGCTTCGGCTGTCCAGTCGGCAGACCTTCGCCAAAACCGGTGAATTACCTTAATGCTTGCCCACTGTAGGAGATTTGCGC
>JBASXE010000195.1:0-1633 GCA_049276875.1 Roseovarius sp.
GATGCCAAAGCCCACGATCACGGGCAGATCAGTCTGTGATTTGATCCGTGCCACTTCGGGGGCGACGTCGCCCGCCTCGGCCGCAGCAGCACCGGTGATGCCAGTGATCGAGACGTAGTAAACAAAGCCAGATGTGTTCTGCAGCACTTTGGGCAGACGTTTATTATCCGTGGTTGGCGTGGCCAGACGGATGAAATTGAGCCCTGCGGCCTGTGCGGGGATGCAAAGTTCATCGTCCTCCTCGGGCGGCAAGTCCACGACGATGAGACCGTCGATCCCGGCCGCTTTGGCATCCACGAGGAATTTGGGCACGCCGCGATTATAGATCGGGTTGTAATAACCCATCAGCACGATCGGCGTCGTGTCATCGGTCTTGCGAAACTCCCGCGCCATCTCCAGCGTGCGTTCCAGCGTCATGCCCCCGGCCAGCGCGCGCTGTCCGGCCAATTGGATCGTTTCCCCATCAGCCATCGGATCGGTGAAGGGCAGGCCCAGTTCAATGATATCAACGCCTGCTTCCGGCAGGCCGCGAACGACCTTCATTGAGGTGTCGAAATCAGGGTCGCCCGCCATAACGTAGGCTACGAAGGCCTTTTTTCCGGCGGCTGTCAGCTCGGCGAATTTTGCGTCAATACGGCTCATGGCGATCCCCTTTTCAACCTCTGTGGGGTTTGGCCGATACGGGCGCGGAAATCAATGCCCCGCTTGACCTTGTTTGCCGGGGCGCAGTAGATGCCCGAAAGCGAGAAAAGGAGCGGGACAATGGGTTTTAAAATGGGAATCGTGGGCCTGCCCAATGTGGGCAAATCCACTTTGTTCAATGCGCTCACCCGCACGGCAGCGGCGCAGGCGGCCAATTACCCCTTTTGCACGATCGAGCCCAATGTGGGCGACGTGGCCGTACCAGACGCGCGGCTGGACAAGCTGGCCGCGATTGCCAGCTCCAAATCCATCATCCCCACACGCATGACCTTCGTGGATATCGCAGGCCTTGTGAAGGGCGCGAGCAAGGGTGAGGGCCTCGGCAATCAATTCCTCGCCAATATCCGCGAAGTGGATGCAATCGCCCATGTCCTGCGCTGTTTTGAGGATGGCGATGTGACCCATGTCGAGGGCCGCGTGGACCCCGTCGCGGACGCAGAGACCATCGACACAGAACTGATGCTGGCCGATATCGAGAGCATCGAGAAACGCTTGCAGAACATCGTGCGCAAAGTGCGTGGCGGCGACAAGGAAGCCGTCCAACAAGAGCGCCTGTTGCGCGCCGCCCTCGCCGTCTTGGAAGAGGGCCAGCCCGCCCGCGTGGTGGACGTGGCCGAGGATGATGCGCGCGCGTGGAGCCTGCTGCAACTGCTGACCACCAAGCCCGTGCTTTATGTCTGCAACGTGGGCGAGGCAGAGGCCGGAGCCGGCAATGATTTCTCAGCAGCCGTGGCCAAAATGGCCGCGGATCAGGGCAATGCGCATGTCGTCATCTCGGCGCAGATCGAGGAAGAGATCAGCCAGCTTGAGGCAGAAGAAGCCGAGATGTTCCTCACGGAAATGGGGCTGGAGGAAGCTGGGCTAGATCGTCTCATCCGCGCGGGCTACGAACTTTTGCACCTTGAGACCTACTTTACCGTTGGCCCCAAAG
>JBASXE010000196.1:0-1586 GCA_049276875.1 Roseovarius sp.
CAAGTTTTTCTACGCTATCCGTCTGCCCGCCAACAACATCCTGCGCGAGAAGATCGCGCCTCGGCTGACACAGCCCGTGGGACGGCCCTCCCTGACCAAAGTCAAACGGTTCTTCGAGGACTTCGAGTATTAAGGCAGGGTCTTGGGACAAGCCGCGCCGTGTGGTCGCCAAGATCGAATGGCAACCGGGCGAACTGTTCCCCTAAGTCGGCTTCATCGTCACCAACAGGCCCATGGATACGGACTGGATCCTGCGGTTCTACAACCAGCGCGGCACCGTCGAGCAGCACATCAAGGAAGGCAAATAGGCATTTCGCTGGACACGGCTGTCATGCCGGAAGTTCCGCGACCACGAGGTGCGGCTGCAACGGCACGCGCTGGCTTACAACCTGGCCACTTTCTTGCGTTGCATCGAACTGCCCGAGGCCATGGCAGACTGGTCACTGGGCAGCCTTCAACTGAAGCTGAACAAGATCGGGGCGCGTGTCGTGCGTCATGCCCGTGCCCGTGCCATCACCTTCCAGTTGGCCGAGGTCGCCATTACTGGCCCGATGGTGCGCGCCATCCTCGCCGCCATCCGCCGATTGCGAGCGCCACCGGAATGCACATGACCACGATCCACACCCAAACCGAACAAAACGGCAGGAAAGCTCTGCCCGCCGCGCTGAAAGACGCCGCCGCAAGGCCAGAACACAGCCGCTTTGTGGTCTGAACCAAGCTGTTCCAAGCAGCCTGCGCAACCGCAGACACCGGTCCCGGCGAAAAACGCTTGTCCAGTGGTCGGCTTCAGGCGATCTTCATGTCAAACGGGACGCCACTTGGGGAATGTCGGCTGACAAGAGCGGCAGCCTGCCTTTGCGGCGCGCCAAGTGTTCTATGAAACCCATAACATGTTTCATTGACAAGGAGAACTGGATTATGACGAGACGGATGGTCGGAGTGGCATGCCTTTGCACAGCCCTTGCAGGGCCGGAGTTTGCCGGATGATACGCTTTGCATCCGGCATGGAAGAGGCCCTGCGCCAGGGCGATCTTTTCAGTTCGGATGACGAGGCCGCCCGATTCTGGAGCGTGGATGCGCCAGACGTGCCTTACGAAGAAACCACCTATACCGGGGGCGCAAGGCAGCCGCAGCGCGCGCGGCTCTATCGTGGCGACGCGGACGCGCCCACCCTTCTCTACATCCATGGCGGCGGCTGGTGCGGCGGCTCGATCGACCTGAACGACCCCGCAACGCGCGGAATCTGCTCTGAAAGCAGCTGGAACGTCTTCAGCATTTCCTATCGGCTGGCGCCGGCACACCCCTATCCCGCCGGTCTGGAAGATTGTCTCGCCGCCTTTCGCTGGCTTCAGGACGCAGGCGCGACGCTTGGGCTGCGACCCGGCCCCATTGCGCTTGGCGGCGCCTCGGCGGGCGCCAACCTTGCCATGGCCGCCAGCCTTGCCCTCGAAGCTCAGGACGTGGCGGCGCTGGTCCTGTTCTTCGGCGTCTACGGCCATGACCTGAACACGGACAGCTACCGCGCCTATCGCAACGGGCCAGGCCTGACCCGCGCGCGCATGGTCGAGATGTTCGAGATGTACGAC
>JBASXE010000197.1:0-1727 GCA_049276875.1 Roseovarius sp.
TATTTGTATCGGGGGCTTCGCCATGTGACGCGCTGGAGTACCCGGTCTTGTTTTCTACCGTTGCAGGAGCGGCATAGAGATTGAAGATTGTTGATGTCATGGTTTGGTTGGTCATCTCCGGGAGGAACGATGTGATCAATTGTCCAATCCTCATTGACTAGCTCTTTCGCACACGAGGCACAAATCGGCTCCAAAACAGTCTTGGCATAAGTCCTCGCCTTTGCCCAAGCCGTAGATTGGTGCCAGCTCGCCATCAGCTAATCCTCTTACTGAGTCGTCTTTTAGTTTCCAATACTCTAGCTCCTTGATTACTTCTTCGATTGTAAGTATGTCGCCTAGGTCATGGTGAGCTTCCAGAAACTCTATAACCTGGCTTCTAGCGTACCTAACGCCTTCGATGAAGCCTCTTGAATACACGCTGGTCTTGAAGCTTTTGATTACCTTATCGACCTTGCGCTGATTCACTTTAGATCCGCCTTTACTAGCTTTAGTGCGCTATCTAGTACCCAACAGCTTGAGTGTTCGCATGATCCTTCTGAGGTGTATTCCCAGCAGATTTGCCGGTCTAGTTCTCTGATGATTCGATTGCGCTCAATGCTTCGGCCTTCGGTCACGCCAAGGTTGAAGCCTAGAACTGAGAGCTCTGCAATTTGGTCTTTGTGCTTTTCGACGATCTTGTCAAAGTCCATTATCTTCTGCTCCAATCAGCCTTTAGGAATGCGATGGCTGCAACCAAAGCGAATAGGCCCAAGCTTGGTTCTTGAACTGCGAAGCCTGCGAATGTAGCAAATACAACCAGGCTAACCGCTACGGTTGATCTCATAATGTTTAGCAATTTGGTGCCTTTCTGTGTGTGGTATGTCTATTATGGTGCCGATTTACATGTTTTTGTGATCTATAAAGATTTCGTTATCTTTTTGTTATTTGAACACCGCTCCGGCTAACTTCTCGCCTCGATGGTGGGTTCCACAACTAGCGCATTGGTACTTTCTGAACTTGCCCACTCCAGAGACTTGGGAGCCGTTCGGGTTTAGCTTTGTGTGGCCACAATTGCGGCATGCTTCTGGCTTTCCTTCAGCTACTCCAACGTGCGGGTGATTCTTGATCCAGGGGAGAAGAATGTCGTATAAGTCCAGTAGCAGGTTGACGTCCTGAATCTGGTATTCCTTCATCATCTTCCAGGCTTTAGGGATACCCGCCATGCAATCGAGCCATAACTGAAAGCCTGAGTGTTGAACTTTAGCTCCGACTCCGAGCTTCTGGGCCACGTAGTCCAGCTTGTTGCTTGGGAACTTGAACTGAGACCTTACGACCTTCATTAGATCGAGTTCTATCCAAGGGCTAGGTGGCATGTAGCCGTTTTCAATAAACTCTCGCTTGATGTGTTTCGAGTCAAAGGCTGCAGAGTTCCATCCGATTAGAACATCCGCTTCATCCATGACTTTATGTAATTCATCCAACATCGCTTCTTTGCCATGATGGTGAACTGACTTGAAGATTACCTTTTCGCTTCCAAGCCATCGAGCTCCCCAACAAATTACTTCGGTTGAGCTCTCTATCTGTGTGATTGCTATGTTCTGATCCCAGAGTCCCCAAACATGTGCCAGGTTCGGAGACGTCTCTAGATCGAGGAATAGTATTTTCATAGCTTCAAACTAGGCCTCTGCGTTTACGGTCAATTGGAGCAACACCCTGCGTTATCAAATCGTTATCAAACGGTGTAACGC
>JBASXE010000198.1:0-2930 GCA_049276875.1 Roseovarius sp.
GATCGATGCTGTGCGCATGGCGCGTGGGGTCGATCCGTATCTCTACCCAAGTGTCGGCGGCAGCCTGCCGGATTACGCGTTCACCAAGACGCTTGGCCTGCCCGCCTTCGTGACGCCCTACGCTAACGCAGATGAGGCCAACCACGCCCCCAATGAAAACCTGAAAATCGAGTTGTTCCACGGTGGCATTCGCACAGGCGCTGCGCTCTTGGACAGATTGGGGAGGATGTAGATATGAGTACTACAGTCACAGTTCTAAACAACGCGCGGCTTTGGGACGGTGTTTCCGATGAAGCGGTAGAGAACTCCTCCATCGTGATCGAGGGTGCGCTGATCAATGAAGTGGGACCGGATGTGACCTACAGTGGTGATGCTAAGCGTATCGACTGCGGTGGCCTGTTCCTCATGCCCGGCCTGATCGACGCCCATTACCACGCCAACACACCAAGCTACGACTTCTACGGAACGGATCGCATGCACCCGGCGCTATTGGCCGCACATGCCGTCCGCCTTCTCACTGGGGCGGTTGACCGGGGCTATACCACCATTCGCGACGCTGGCGGCGGGGATGTTGGGCTCGCCCAGGCACTGGATGCCAGAGTGATCGACGGGCCCCGGTTCTTCTATCCGGGCAAGGCTCTCACCCAGACGGGCGGGCATGGCGATATGCGCAAGCGCGGCGAGCCAGACCTTTGCGGGTGCGGCGAATATGCAGGGGTGATTTGCGAGGCTGTCGATGGCCCTGATGAAATGCGAAAAGCTGTTCGCCAACGCTTTCGGCAAGGGGCGACGCAGATCAAGATCTTCTTGTCAGGCGGCGTCTCGACCGAGCTTGCCCCACTGGAAATGCCCCATTTCACCGACGCCGAAATTCTGGTAGCCGTAGAGGAAGCGGCGCGTCGAGGCTCCTACGTCATGGCCCATTGCCATACTGATGCTGGGGCGCGTCGGTGCGTCGAATTGGGCGTGCGCACGATTGAGCATGGCAGTCTGATTGCACTTGAAACGGCTACACTGATCGCCAAGGCTGGCTCGTTTGTCGTGCCAACACTCTCTGCCGGCGAGTTGATTGCCGAGAATGCCGCGGCAATTGGCCTCCCTGCCTCCGCCACTCAAAAAGTGCGAGAGGTCAACAAACGTGCGCTTCAAGCTATTGAGAACTGCGTGAATGCGGGCGTGAAGCTTGGCTTGGGTTGTGATCTACACGGCGACGTTTTTTTGCAAACCCAAGGGCGGGAGTTGCTGCTGAGGGGACAGGTGCAGCGCCCCGTGGATGTCTTGCGGTCGGCCACGTCGATAAACGCCGAGATCGTGCAGCGGGCAGGTCAGTTGGGTCAGATCATCCCCGGCGCTCTGGCCGATCTGATCCTGGTGGACGGTGATCCACTGAGCGATTTGTCCGTCTTCGTCTCCTCCGCAAACACGGTCAAACTGGTGATGATCGACGGCAAGATCCGACGGGATCGCATGAGTTGAGAGTAGCTCGTCCCGAAACTCAACACACCTCTCCCTGCGCCGATCAAACGCCTGCTGTAGCCATCAACGATTTGATTTCGCAAGCACGCGATGTGGTGATGGGGCCGCGCTGCTTGGACCAACAGGTATGACAATACACAAATGTTGCCAGCAAATTACTCCGATCGTGAAGAATTTTTTGAAGAGGCGTTTCGCGCTCTAGAGGTAGCGTGCGGCGGCCAACCAAAACCGCAACATGTGAGGCGACTGCACGAGTACTTATTTGCCCTTTTCTGCTCTAGCTATGAGAACAGACAAAAGGTTTCACCTCCGACGTTGGTCAAGACCGCGCAAGAACTTCAAAGATATCTCGATAAACTCAACAACCGCTCCGGCCTGTCAGATCATATTACTATCAAGAGCTTTCTCGCGCTGAGCGAGACAGCACAGGCCCTCGTGGGGCCCATGATCGCGTTAGAGACCCACCAGTTGGTTGATAGTTTTTATGACATCGATTTCAGCAATGCGGTACATTTCGCTGCACTCAAGCGTGCGGTGACCCGCGCCCGAGACCAAATCTCGAGTAACGTGGGAAGACCAAGAGATGACATACTGGATCAGTTCTACTTCAACATCACAGTGTTTGCGCGCGATGAACTAGGAGCCGACATAAGGGTCCGCAATCATCGCAAGGGCCGCCCCGTTACGCCGTTTGAACGTATGGTGGTGGCAGGGCACCGGTTGATCGACGTCTGGATAAGTTATCATGGCATCGTCAAACGCTATACCGAAGCAATGAAGCACCGATAAGTCTCCACAAAAAAACCGGGGCAATTCCGGGCTTAGATTTTGTCAGCGCAAAGATGTCTACGTCTTTGTATGACCAAAACGTCTCCATATTTTTCGCCTTCCGAGCATCCAGCGCCCGCTGATCTTTCAGCCGGGCTCGCAAAGCTGGCCGGGTTGATTGCGCGCCAGTGCGCAAGGGCGGATTTTGCGGACGGAAGGTCCCAACATCCAGATGGAGGATCTGCCGATGAGCAGTTCAAAACCCATCCGCCTGCTCACGATCAGTGAGGCGGCGGAATACCTCGCCATATCCGAGCGCTCAATCAAGCGCCTCATCGCGCGCGGTGCTCTCCCCAGCATTCGTGTGGGCAGTGCCTTGCGGTTTGCCTTTGCAGACCTTGAGGCCTTCATCGCCCGCAACCGCACTGGGGGATGATGTGATGGCCCTGACTGTCTCTCTGAGTACTGCTTTGACCACCTGTCGCAGACCATCGTGCAAATCTATATGTTGTTATCATCACTATCAATTGCGGTATATTTGCACTATATGTGGTATTTTCCTCAGGTGGCTTCACGTGACCCGGACTGTCCTGCATCTTCCTTCACGTCTTCCTGGAGTATCTGCCATGACCATGCATAACCCGTTCTTTGATGCCGATCAGATGAGCTTGGCTGAGTTGCGTGTG
>JBASXE010000199.1:0-2694 GCA_049276875.1 Roseovarius sp.
CAGGCAGGTTAAAGCAGAAGCGTAACCAAGCATAATAGGCCAAGCGTGAGCCGCCTTCAGGCAAGGCTGTCCGGCCTTGTGCCGCCATCACCAAATCGAACTGCCCCGCAACGTCAAGGCCCAGCACCAGCGCCGAAATCAGAACCAGAACCACCCCAATATGCACCACGTAAAGCCGCGCAACATAGCGCGTCTCCAGCCCGAAAAGGCGCAACGGCCGGCGCACGGCGGTCACATCGACCTGCGCATCGGCGCAATGCTGCCGGGCAGACCGCGGGCCATGACGACGCCAAACACCAAGGCCAGCAAAGCCACACCGCCCCCCAACAGCGAGACCGCGCCCCAAAGGCCGAGGGGCACAATCGCACCCGCCAGCGTCGCCCGCGCCAACCCGCCCGCCAGCACTGCACCCAAGGCCAATGGCAGCGCCAGCCAGACCATACGCCCCCGGCTGACAACCAGCGCGAGCCCCGCGAAAAAGGGCGCCAGAAAAGCCAGCGCCACACTGATCATCCGCTCGGTCGCAACCTGCCCTGCTGGATTTTCCCCGGCTTGCCATGCTGAGATCAATTCGGGCAATGTCATAGTGTCTGTCGATTGATGGCGAGGGCCTGCCGCGACGCGCTCGAGCATCACCGGTCCAAAGGTCATGGCCGCTGTATCGACCCGTTGTGACGGCACATGTTGGCCCTCATCGTTCTGCACAAATCCGATAATGCGCGGGTTTGTCAGGTTCAAACCTGCCACCCCTGTTACCGCATCAAACTGCAACTGAAGGCCTGTGGCGGTGATGGTCTGTTCGCGGTCCGGGCCGGGTTGATCATGCACGAAGATGTCCGCCAGTGCCTCACCTGCACCCTCGGCCGCAGGACGGCGGTAATAGGTGCTGGTGCCCAGCTCCAGAAACTGACCGGGCAGCAATTCACCCGAACGCAGGGCCTCATACTGCCCCTCCAGCAGGCGCTCGCGCAGCTTATGCGCCGCCAATGGCTCGACAAACCCCGACAATGCGCCAGACGCCATGATAACAGGCAGGCCAAGGCCCAAGCACAACACAGGCAACAGCACAGGGGATAGCCCGGCGGCGGACAAGACAACCAGATCGCCGGCCTCGCGTCGGCGCAGCAGGGCCAAATACACTGCAATCACCACCGCCAGCGGCAGGCCAATCCCAAGGATTTCAGGGACCGCAAGCGCCAAGGTCTCCAGCAAGAACCCAAGGCCCAACTGATTGTTCAAAGCATCCAACAACAAATGCGTGATGGTTTTATCCGCCAGATAAAGCGCCTCAACCGCCAAGAGGAGCAACGCAAGAAGCCCGCCAATCTCGGCGAGAAGCTTGCGCAGGTAGCGCCAAGGCACGGAGCGAAATGGGTGCAAACCAATCATGCAGGCTTATGCCACAAAATCGACGCCAAGCCACAGACCCTGCAAGTCTGGATCGCACAGCACCGCATCAGGTGCCGCATCCGCGCGCAGATAACCTTCCGTCATGACCAACACGCGGTCGCTTATGGCAAGTGTCTCGCGAATATTGTGGTCGGTAATCAGCACGCCAATGCCTCTTTCTGCCAGCCCCTTGATGAGGGTTTGCACAACACCGATGGCAAGCGGATCAAGCCCCGCAAAGGGCTCATCCAGCAAGATGTAGCGTGGGCTTGTAGCCAAGAGGCGGGCAATCTCGCAACGGCGCAATTGCCCGCCCGACAATTGGCCAGGTTTTTGCGCGGCAACGGCCTGCAGGTCCATCTCTTCCAGCAATTGACGCGTGCGCGTGCGGATATAGGCGCTATCGCTCTGGGTGTTCTCCAACGCGAGCCTGACATTCTCCGCCACGCTCAGACCCCGAAAGACAGATGGAGCCTGCGGCAAGTAGCTCAATCCACATCGCGCACGGCCAAAGCTTGGCAGTCGGGTCACATCCAACCCATCGATGTGAATACTGCCACTGTCCGGCGCCTCTGCCCCGGTCAGCACACGGTATGTGGTCGTTTTACCGGCACCGTTGGGCCCCATCAGGGACAGGATCTGGCCCGGCAGCAGTTCAAATGAAATCCCACTGACCGCCTGACAGCCCCCATACCGTTTGGAGACATTGCGCAGCACCAACTTGCGCTCGGTCTTTCTCATCGGCTTGGTTTTATTCATGGCGTGCTGTTGGGCCGTGTGAGCACGGGCCCGGCGGCAAATGCCACAAGCCCGACCGCCCCCAAGGCGATCAAAACAACCGCTTGGTGTATCACCCCAGCCGACACCGCAAGGGCGGCAGGCACGTCAAAGAGCATGTAGATTGAAAACACAGCCAAAGCCTGCGGCCCCAGTTGCACAGGCGCCAGCGGCAACAACGATACCACGCTGACCGATGCCACGACCAAAAGCGCCAAGGCCCAAGACCCGTCAATGCCCAGAGCCGTTTGTATGGCGTAGGCGGCCATAACCTCCAACGCTTTTTTCAGCACGGCCAGTGCCGCGGCAGGCACCAAGACCGGAAGGCCCGCGACCGTCCGCAAGTCCCGCACAAACCCTGCAACCCAGTTCAAGACCTGCTCAACAATCACCAAACGCGGACGAAGACGCGGCGCAGGGCTGCGTTTGAAAAACGTCAGGGCGGCAAATTCGCCCAAAAACGCCAGAAAAACCAACAATGCGGCCAAAATACTCGACCCGATCGCGTCAGGCAACAGCACGAACATC
>JBASXE010000200.1:0-20359 GCA_049276875.1 Roseovarius sp.
CCGCAGGCGATGGCGCAGCGCCATCGCGGCCACGGCGCGCACATGCACGCGGGCCAGCGCCGTGTCGTCACGATAGGCCGCAAAGGCGCGCGCGGCTTTCAGGAGGGTCAGTTCCCCGCGCAAACCATCTGCACCCAGCGTCAGGCAAAGCTGCGAGATATCGCGCAGCACGGCATCTGTGGCACTCAGGCCCTTCAAGGCGGCCCGCGCTCCGATGATCCGGTCGCGGATCGCGGCATCTTCGGCCTGCCAGCGCAGCATGAAGGCGGAATGGTCGTTCTCATAGGCATCACGGCGGCGGATCACCTCGATCCGTTCCTCGATATCGGTGGGAGAGGCCACATCGACGCTGAGCCCGAAACGGTCCAGAAGCTGGGGCCGCAATTCGCCCTCTTCGGGGTTGCCTGAACCCACCAGCACGAAGCGGGCGGCATGGCGGATGCTCAGCCCGTCACGTTCCACCACGTTCTCGCCCGATTGCGCCACATCGAGAAGCAGATCGACGATGTGATCCTCCAGCAGGTTCACCTCATCGATATAGAGGTAGCCGCGGTTTGCCTTGGCCAGAAGCCCGGGTTGAAACGCTTTTTGGCCTTGGGTCAGCGCCTTCTCGATATCGAGCGCGCCGGTCACCCGGTCCTCGGTCGCGCCCAGCGGCAGGTCAATCACCGGGGTGGGAATCTCATGGGTGGTTTTGCCCACGCCCTCGGCCCAATCAGGGCAATCGGCACGGCGTTCTGCATTAACCGGGCAGCCCTTGACGGCGGTGATGGGCGGCAAAAGGGCGGCCAGCGCGCGCACGGCGGTCGATTTGCCCGTGCCGCGGTCCCCAAAGACCAGAACGCCGCCAATGCTGGGGTCAATCGCGGTGAGGATCACCGCCTGTTTCATCTCGTCCTGACCGACGATGGCGGAGAAGGGGAAAGGCTGTTTCATATTTCGTCTCTTTGTGGAAGGTGCGGCGGGGATGCGATGGGTGCGGCGTCTGACCACCTACCACTCTCGCCTGCAATGGCAAAGCGTGCATAAAGTTCTTCGCGGAACCAGCCTTCGTCGCGCACGGCGCGGATCGCCTCGGCGTGGGGTCCGGTGCGGGCAAATTGCGCGACTGTGGCCGCATCTGGCCAGACGGAGAATGTGACCTGATGCAGAAGCGGCACCTCACCAATGCCAATTTTGAACAGCACATTGGGATCGGCACCGATCCGCGCGCTGATATCCGGCACCCGGCGCCAAAAGCGGGCGGCGCGGCTGGGCTTCACGGTGGCGCGGGTGAGGACGGCAAGGGGGCCGGGTGTGGTCTCGGGGCCTGTCTCGAAGGGCTGCACTCCGGCCCAGTCGCCCCGTGCAGAGGTTGGGCGCATGTAAAGCGTCCAATCCTCGGACGCGCGAACGCGGTAGCGGTTGAAGACCGCCGCACTGCCTGCCTCGCCGCCGGTGCGCGCGCGGGCGGTCGCCATATCTGGCCATGTGGCGAGGATCGCATAGACGCCTGTGTTGGGCAGGGGGGTGAAGCCTTCGCCCGTGCCTGACCCGCACAGCTTCCAAAAGCCGATATCCGGAACCCGTGCCATCATGGGCCGCGCGAGCCCCATCATCTTCAACGCCCAGAGACGGGAGAGCAGGCTGTCGAAGCGAAACAGGGAAAGGGTGACGATTTGTGTCACGCGGGGGCGTGCCTCCGGGGCGGCTTGTGAGTATATGTGTCAGATAAGTCTGACACATATGGGGGCGTTTGGAAAGGTGCTGGATTGAACCTGCTGGGGAATTTGGCTTGTTACCATCCCGCTGATTTAAGTTGTCAACCTAGCTAGACACATCTACACTTGAGGAATGATATCAGAACCTGACACATTCACCCGCCCCGCCAAATCTCATGCCATCGTAATCGGTGCCGGTCTCGGTGGCCTGTCCGCCGCGATGCGCCTCGGGGCGAAGGGCTATGCGGTGACCGTTCTCGACCGCCTCGACCGCACGGGCGGACGCGGATCGTCGCTCAGTGAAGCGGGGCACCGCTTTGATCTGGGGCCAACCATTGTGACCGTGCCGCAAGTGTTCGAAGAGCTTTGGGCCGCCTGCGGGCGCGATTTGCACGCTGATGTGACGTTGAAGCCGATGGACCCGTTCTACGAGATCCGCTGGCCCGACGGCAGCAGCTTCACCGCCACGGGCGATACCGATCAGATGGTCGAGGAGGTCCGCCGCCTCAGCCCCGGCGATGTGAAGGGATACCTCAAGTTTCTGAAAGACAGCGAGACGCGCTACACGTTCGGCTTCGAGAATCTGGGTCGCCGCCCGATGAACAAGCTGATGGATATCGTGAAGGTGCTGCCCACCTTCGTGCGCTTGCGCGCGGATCGTTCGGTCTACAAACATGTCTCGACCCGCGTGAAGGACGAACGGCTGCGTATGGCGCTGTCGTTTCACCCGCTCTTTATCGGGGGCGACCCGCTCAAGGTCACGTCGATCTATGCGCTGGTGAACCATCTGGAAAAGGCGTTCGGCGTGCATTATGCCATGGGCGGTGTGCAGGCGATTGCCGATGCAATGGCCGGCGTGATCCGCGATCAGGGTGGCGTCGTGCGCTTGGGCGTCGAGGCGGATGAGATCGTGTTGGAGGGGGGGCGCACTGCCGGTGTGCGCCTCAAGGATGGCGAGATGCTGCACGCGCCTGTCGTGGTCAGCAATGCCGATCCCGGACACACCTACAGCGCTCTCATGCGCAACCATAAGCGCCGCCGCTGGACCGACAGGAAGCTGGCCCGCAAGCGGTGGTCCATGGGGCTCTATGTCTGGTATTTCGGCACCAAAGGCACGGCAGACATGTGGAAGGACGTGGGCCACCACACCATCCTCAACGGTCCGCGATTCCAGGGGCTGATCAAGGATATCTTCATCAATCAGCACCTCTCTGATGATATGAGCCTCTACATCCACCGCCCCAGCGTGACCGACCCGAGCGTGGCCCCCGCAGGCGATGACACGTTCTATGTGCTCTCGCCCGTGCCCCATATGGGCGGCGAGAATCCCGTCGACTGGGAGGCCGAGCGCGGCGCCTATGAAGACAAGGTCGCCGCCGTTCTGGAAGGGGTGATCCCCGGGTTCCGCGATCGGGTTTCGGCCTCTGTCACCTTCACGCCAAACGAGTTTCGCGATCGCTATCTCTCGCCCTATGGCGCGGGTTTCTCAATCGAGCCTCGCATTTTTCAAAGCGCATGGTTCCGGCCCCATAACGTCTCGGAAGAGGCACCGGGCCTTTATCTCGTGGGGGCGGGCACCCATCCCGGTGCGGGCCTTCCGGGTGTGATCAGTTCGGCCGAAGTGTTGGGCAAGCTGGTGCCGGATGCGCCCGGTGCAGCGCAGCACGCGCCACGCGGCGCGCCCGAAAAACTGGCTGCGGAATGAGCGCGCCCTTGCATGCCTCCGGCATCCGCGCGGATGATCTGGAGCATTGCCGCGCGGTGATTCGCACAGGCTCGCTCAGCTTTCATGCCGCGTCCAAATTGCTGCCCTCCAAGGTGCGCGACCCCGCGCTGGCGCTCTATGCGTTTTGCCGTCTGGCGGATGATGAAGTGGACGAGGGTGGCAACAAGGCGCGCGCGGTTCTGGACCTTCAGGAGCGGCTCGATCTTGCCTATGCCGGGCGGCCCAGGAATGCGCCGGAAGACCGGGCCTTTGCGGCGATCATCGAAGAATTCGACATGCCCCGCGCCCTGCCGGAGGCCCTTCTGGAGGGGCTGGCCTGGGATGCGAGCGAGCGGCGCTACGCGACATTGTCCGAGTTGCGCGGATATTCCGCGCGGGTGGCCAGTGCGGTGGGCGCGATGATGTGCGTGCTGATGCGGGTGCGCGATGCGCATGCGCTGGCGCGGGCCTGTGATCTGGGCGTGGCCATGCAGCTCACCAATATTGCCCGCGATGTGGGCGAGGATGCGCGCGCGCGCCGGATTTATCTGCCGCTGGATTGGGTGCGCGAGGCAGGCCTCACGCCCGAGGCGATTTTTGCCGCCCCCGAGGCGAGCCCCGAGATCCGAGCCATGGTGCGGCATCTTCTGGCCGAGGCGCACAGGCTTTACGTGCGCTCCGAGGCAGGCATTCCCGCGCTGCCACGCGAGGCGCGCATGGGTATCTTTGCCGCGCGCTACATATACGCCGCCATCGGGCGCGATCTGAGCCGGGCGCGGTACGATTCGGTCACCCGTCGGGCGCATACAAACACCGCGCAGAAGCTGGCATGGATCGGGTTGTCCGCTGCACGCACAGGCGTCAGTTTTGCCGCGCCGCGCTCGCCCGTGCTCTATGCGCGGCCCTTGCCCGAGGTTGCTTATCTGGTGGATGCGGCGGCGCGCAATACCGCCCAACCGGGCCGGACAGGGGCGCTTTTGGATGTGCTGGCCGACCTCAGGGCGCGTGACACTGGGGGCCAAGAGCCTTATTTGAGTTAAAAGCCCGGCCACGCCGGGGCAGATTAACCGGAGGCTGTGCGCTTTATGGACTGGATGCTATTCGCAATTTTCCTCGTGACATGCGGGGCAGCGGGCGCCACGGGTGCGGCCTTCAATCCCGGCGCATGGTATGAACGGTTGGAGAAACCGTGGTTCACCCCGCCCAATTGGGCCTTCCCGGTTGCCTGGACCTCGATCTATCTGCTGATCTCCTTTGCGGGTGCGCGGGTCGCCGTGCTTGATGGGTCGGGTTACGCGCTGGCCTTTTGGGCCGCTCAAGCCGGATTTGCGACGCTCTGGACCCCTATTTTCTTCGGATTGCGGCAGATGAAGGGCGCGATCCTCGTGATTGTTATGCTGTGGATTTCTGTGCTGGGCGCAACCGCGCTGCATTGGCAGCTCGATGTCTGGACGGGGCTCGCGTTTATGCCCTACCTTGCGTGGGTGACGGTCGCCGCCGCGCTCAATATCGGCATCGTGCGGCTGAACCCGGATGTCAAACCTCTGGCAATCGACAAACTCTAACGCGTTTTGCCTTGAACTTGAGGCGCTCATTCAATGCGAAACGCGACCGACGTTCATATGTCGCGCGCGTTTAACGAAAAGCAGTGATTCAGGTTTTTCGCGAAACGCTTTAGCGCGGCCAGCGCGCGCGGCGCGGCACTCGCACGGCCAGCATGGGTTTGAGCAGCGGTGAGGCAAATCGGCGCAGATCAAGCGCTTCGTGCACGCCGCGCATGGTCTCGCCGTTGATCACCGTCTCGACGCCCGCGCGCGCATAAAACGGCGCGTCCAGCATGGCCTGCACCTGTCGCGCGGTTTGGCCGGGATCGGCGCGGCTCTCGCGGCGCAGCATCCACGCGCTGCGCTTCATTGGGCGCGGGGCAGGTGCATCGAGCATCCGGGCGCGGCCTTCTGCGTCAAAGCCTATGGCGGCGCTCAGCGTGCTGCCATCGCGCCGCTCGGCGTCGTAAAAGCAGGTCGCGCCCTCCGCCGAGGGAAAGCGCGCCCATGTCCAGTAATCAAAATCCGCTTCAAGTGCGCGCGTGCCGAAATTGGCGTCGAAATAGCCATGGCCGTCCCATTGCCAGCCTTTGGCCTCCAGATCGACCTTGATCCGCGCCACAGGGGCAAAAGGCCGCCAGATATGGGTATCATCAGCGGCCAGCGGTAGTTCCACATCCGTCACGGCGGTGGGGGTGAGCGTGATGCGCCCGCGCACGGGGCCGAACTGCGGCAGGGCTGCGCGCTCGTCAATCTCTATGATCAGCTCGGAACCGGTCCAGCGCATGGACGAGGGGCCGATCCTGATTTCATCCGGGCTTTGGCTGAGCGCGTCGCGGCCCCGGTCGGTCATTGTGAACCGCCCGCCGGGCCCGTAAGTGGCCACGTTGAGGCAGCAGTGGTTTTGTGGCTCGGCCCGACCCGACCATGCATACCAGGGCGAGAAGACAGACCCGATAAAGCCGATCACCGACACGGCGCGCGTGCCGCAATCGCTTACGCCGTCGACATACCACCAGGCATAGCCGTCTGGCCCGACATGGAGGCCGAAGTCAGGTCCGTCCAGATCGCCTCGGCCGCGTGCCGTCCTGAGAGGGTCGCCATCGGCACCCCCGCTCCGGGATGCGCCCCGCCCCCCACCAGATAGAGCCCCTTGAGGCGGCTGCGCGCCGTTGGCCGTTGAAACGCCGCCATCATCCCCGAGGGGCTGCGTCCGTAGAGCGCCCCCTGTGACGCCGGGAACAGCCTGTCCCAGTCCTGCGGCACCGTCAGTGCTCTGAGGCCGGGACGCGGATCGCAGGTCAGGCCGAAGCTGGCCAGTCGGTCGAATATTCGCTTCAGACATTTTTCTTGCTCCTCTAGGGACAATATCAGGCCCGCTGGGGCATTCATAATGATCTCGTAGCGGCCCGGCGCGCCGGGCGGTTGGCCCGTGGCACCGTGATCCTGCGCGCAAAGGTAGAGCGTGGGATCATCTGGCAATCGGCCTTGGTGTATGGCGTTAAATTCGGCATGTAAGTCATTACCAAAAAACACATTGTGGTGGCTCAGCTCTGGCCCGTGCATGATGCCTGAGAAGGCCAGGACGCAGGCCGAAAGCGACCGTGGGTTTGTTGCCGTGGGCTGCACCGCGCTGCGTGCGCCATGGCCCAAAAGGCCTGCTTCCAGAGCTCGCGGATCGCCGTTGAAGAGCACCGCATCGGCCTCGAACCGGGCGTTGGCGGTGTGGACGAGAGCGGCACGGCCACCTTGGCTCTCAATGCGTTTCACTTGGGTGTCGTAGTGGAAAAGAGCACCCTTGGTGGCGGCCAGATCGGCAATCGCGCGCGGCAGGGCTGTCATGCCCCCTTCGACGGCCCAGACCCCATCCGCCTCGGCCTGCGAGATCAGGCTCAGCAGTGCTGGCACACGGGCGGGCATGCCGCCCACATAAGTCGCATAGCGGCCAAAAAGCTGGGCAAGTTCGGGATCGGAAAACTGCGCGCGCAGCATCTTCGCGAGGCTTTGATGCGGGGCCATTTTCGGGATGATGCGCGGGTTGGACGCCACCTTTGCCACCATGGCCGAGAGGCTGGGGGCGGCGGTCTGCATCATCGGCGCGTCGAACGCATCGAAAAGCGCGCGGGTGCGGGCAGAGTAGCGTTGAAACTCGGCCTCGGCGCGGGGCCCGAAAGTGTCGCGGATATTTCGGGCGCTGACATCCTGGTCCGCCATCAGATCAAGGCTTTGTCCACCTGGCCAGAAATGGCGCGCCAAGACGGGCAGGGGCGTGAGGGTCACATGATCACTGAGCGTCGCACCCACATCGGCAAAAAGCGCCTCGAACACATGCCGCATGGTGAGCACTGTGGGACCGGTATCGGCGGGGCCTTGATCCGTGGGCAGGGTGCGGATTTTGCCGCCGGGCGCGCTTGCGGTTTCCAGCAGGGTCACGTCACAGCCTCGATGCGCCAGCCGCAATGCTGCGCTGAGCCCGCCGATCCCGGCTCCGATGATGATTATTTTGGCCCCTTGGCCCATGGCGCACCCTTTCTTGGGTGGGTTGATTGTTGACTCGCGCGGCAAAAGTGTCCAGTCTTGTTTACACATGTATGTCTAATATAAATTACACCTTTAGTGCCTTGCGCAGAATGAGAGGGCCGAGATGGACCTGAAACGCCGTATCGAAGTGGCCATGAACGCCGCTATATCGGGGGCGCGGACCGGAACGCCGCCGCAAAAACTGTCTGAGGCTTTGGCGTATTCTGTCACTCCGGGCGGGGCGCGTATTCGTCCGACGATTCTGTTGAGTGTTGCGGCCGCCTGTGGCGATGATCGCCCGGCGCTGGCCGATGCGGCGGCGACGGCGTTGGAGCTCATTCATTGCGCTTCGCTTGTGCATGATGACATGCCCTGTTTCGATGATGCCGATATGCGTCGAGGCAAGCCTTCGGTGCACAAGGCCTATTCCGAGCCACTCGCTCTTCTGGCGGGCGATAGCCTTATTGTATTGGCCTTTGATGTATTGGCCGAGGCGGGTCACGACGATCCGCATCGCGCGCTACAACTGGTTCAGACGCTTGCGCGCTGCACCGGAATGCCGGGTGGGATTTGCGCGGGCCAAGGCTGGGAAAGCGAGGCGGAGATTGATCTGTCGGCCTATCACCGCGCCAAAACCGGCGCGCTCTTCATTGCCGCGACCCGGATGGGCGCGATCGCCTCCGGGCAGCAAGCGGACCAGTGGGACGAGCTCGGGCTGCGTATTGGAGAGGCATTTCAGGTGGCCGATGATCTGCGTGATGCGCTTTTGGATGAGGAAACATTGGGCAAACCCGCCGGTCAGGACGATCTGCACGGACGGCCCAATGCCGTGGCGCTTCTGGGCGTCGAGGGTGCAGTGGCGCGGCTTGGCGACATTCTGAGCGGGGCGATTTCATCTATTCCGCAGTGCCCCGGTGAGGCGCAACTGGCCCAGATGGTGCAAGCCTATGCACAGAAACTGGCGCCGATGGCGGCCATGCGGCGCGCTGTGCCCGGCGAATGATGCGCGAAGCGGATGCAGGCCATGTGGCGCCCTCGGGGCGCCGCACGCGTGCCGGCGCCGGGTGGCTCACACGGCTGGTGGCCAGCCGTAAATTTCAAAAATGGGCGGCGGGATTTCCCCTGACCAAGGGCCGTGTGGGGCGCGAGGGCGCGGCCGTTTTCGACATTCTGGCCGCGTTTTGTCATAGCCAAATCCTGAGCGCTCTGGTCGAGATGGATATCCTCGCGCAGCTTTTTGAACGGCAAAGCACGGTGGCGGAATTGGCCTCCGAGAACCGCGTGCCACCGGAACGGATGGCGGTTTTGTTGCGCGGTGGCGAGGCGCTTGGCCTCTTGAAGCTGCGGCGCGGGCGCTACGCCCTGACGGCGCGGGGCGCCTCGATCCTCGGTGTGCCGGGCTTGCAATCCATGATCCGCCATCACGATATTCTCTACTCGGATCTTGCTGATTCCACTGCGTTTTTTCGCGGTGAGACGGATCCGGAACTCGCGCGCTTCTGGCCATATGTCTTTGGCGCGGCTGAGGCCGAGGACCCCAAAACAGCGCAAACCTATTCGCGCCTTATGGCCGAGAGCCAGGTGCTTGTGGCCGAGGACACGCTGCGCGCTGTGGCGTTCCGGGACGTGAAGCACCTGATGGATGTGGGGGGCGGCACGGGCGCTTTTCTGGAAGCGGTGGGGCAGGCCCATCCGCACCTCGCGATGACGCTCTTTGATTTGCCCGCCGTGGTGCCCGGTGCGACCGAGCGCTTCGGGGCAGCACAGCTCAGCGACCGTGTGCGTATCGCTCCGGGATCGTTTCGCGATGATGCGCTGCCCACGGGCGCGGATATGATCAGCCTCGTGCGGGTTCTTTATGATCACGAGGACGAAACCGTGGTCGCCTTGCTGCGCGCCGCCTACGCAGCGCTGCCCGATGGCGGGCGCATCCTGATATCGGAACCGATGAGCGGCGGGGACACGCCCGAACGGGCAGGGGACGCGTATTTCGCGCTCTATACGCTTGCAATGGGCACGGGGCGCGCGCGCTCTGCGGCGCAGATCACGGGACTTTTGCAGGCGACAGGCTTCGAGGCGGTCACGACGTATCGCGCAGTGCGACCTTTTATCACAACCGCGATCACAGCTGTCAAAAACAAATGACACAAATCTGTAAGGTTTAGTTGACACCAGCGCGTGTAAGTCTAAACTGACAGATAGCGGAGCACCCGGATCTGAGTCTCTCGACAATCAAGAGCGAGGCAGGGTGTCAGAACAGGAACGTCACTTGGAAACTACTGCAGTCATACTCAACGGACCACGCGATCTAGGTCTTGATGTGCTGCCCGTGACGCCTCCGGGCTCTGGGGATCTGGTGGTGGAAATCACCCATTCGGGCATCTCCACCGGCACGGAAAAACTCTTTTACTCTGGTCAGATGCCGCCATTCCCGGGCATGGGCTATCCCCTTGTTCCGGGCTACGAGGCCGCAGGTTTTGTCGTCGAGGCGGGCGCGGATACAGGCTTTCGTGTGGGCGAGCATGTCTTCGTGCCGGGCGCCAATTGCTACGAGGGGGCGTTTGGCCTCTTTGGCGGTGCTGCGGCGCAGCTGGTCACGGCCGCTGAGCGGGTGACGCGAATCGATTCGGGTCTGGGTGCTGAGGGTGCTTTGCTGGCGTTGGCCGCCACAGCCCGTCATGCGATGGCCGGACCAAACAAAGCCGTGCCGGACCTCATTGTGGGTCATGGCGTGCTGGGCCGCCTTCTGGCGCGGCTGACCATCGCTGCGGGCGCACCAGCCCCCACCGTTTGGGAGGTTGATCCCGCCCGTATGAGCGGCGCCGAAGGCTACGAGGTGATCACGCCCGAGGCCGACACGCGCCGCGATTACATGTCAATTTACGACGCATCGGGCCGGGCGGATCTTCTGAACGATCTGATCGGACGCATCGCGCGCGGCGGCGAAGTTGTCCTCGCGGGCTTTTACACCGAAGCGCTGCAGTTTGCCTTTCCGCCCGCCTTCATGAAGGAGGCGCGGCTCCGCATCGCGGCTGAATGGGCCGCCGACGATCTGGTCGCCACCCGCCGCCTGGTGGAGAGCGGCGCGCTCAGCCTTGGTGGGCTGATCACACATCAAAGCGCGGCCACAGATGCCGCCCAAGCCTATGAGACAGCGTTCTCTGATCCGGCTTGCTTGAAAATGATACTGAACTGGAAGGGCCTCGCATGACACTTGATGTTCCAAACCTCAAAGATTTCGACCAACGCTTGCGAGACGAGGCCAATGAAGAGCCTACACTGGAGGTCCCGCAGGGCGAGCCGACCTCCAAGACGCAGATCATTGCGATCTACGGCAAAGGCGGCATCGGCAAATCCTTCACCTTGGCCAATCTCAGCCATATGATGGCGGAGCAGGGCAAACGCGTGCTGCTGATCGGCTGTGATCCCAAATCAGACACGACCAGCCTGCTTTTCGGCGGCAAGGCGTGCCCCACGATTATCGAGACCTCGACCCGCAAGAAGCTGGCCGGTGAAGAAGTGGCGATCGGCGATGTCTGCTTCAAGCGTGGCGGTGTATTCGCGATGGAACTGGGCGGGCCCGAAGTCGGCCGCGGTTGCGGCGGGCGCGGGATCATCCACGGGTTTGAATTGCTCGAAAAGCTCGGGTTCCACGATTGGGACTTTGATTACGTTCTTCTCGACTTCCTCGGCGATGTTGTTTGCGGCGGCTTCGGTCTGCCCATCGCGCGGGACATGGCGCAGAAGGTCATTTTGGTGGCCTCCAACGATCTGCAATCGCTTTACGTGGCCAACAACGTCTGCTCGGCGGTGGAGTATTTCCGTAAGCTGGGCGGCAATGTCGGTGTCGCGGGCCTTGTGATCAACAAGGATGACGGTTCGGGCGAGGCGCAGGCTTTTGCTGAATCGGTTAAAATCCCGGTGCTGGCCTCGATCCCGCAGAATGATGATTTGCGCAAGAAATCAGCCAATTACCAGATTGTTGGCACCGCCGAATCCGAGTGGGGCGCCTTGTTCGCCGAGCTTGGGGACAATGTGGGCGTAGCCCCGCCCGTGCGGCCTACGCCGCTCGATCAAGACGGTCTTCTTGCGCTTTTCGATGCCTCGGAGACGGGTGGTGATTACCAGCTCGTGCCCGCGACGGACATGGATATGCGCGGCAAGAACGCGAAGCCCATCGAGAGCCTGGAGGTGATTTATGACGAAGCATGAAGCCCCCAAGAATGAAGATTTCGCCCGTATCAAGAAAATGCTGCGTGAGGCGCGGCCTGAGCAGATCTGGAACCTGAGGAAGGACATCCAGAAAGCAAACTCCAATTCCGACGAGGGCAAGCCCGCATGAGCAACGAAACCACATATGACGCCGCCGGCGCCGTAGAGGTGACGTTGGGCACGGATGTTGCCTCAGCTCCTGCACCCGATCTGGGCGCAGGCGAGCTTCCCGGGCAGGCGACGGCCAAAGGCTGTCACGCCCCCGGTGGTGAGATGGAAGCGGCGGCGCGCGCGGCGGGCCAGTCCGAGATCCTTGATCAATACGCCAAAGATTATCCCACAGGTCCCCATGACCAGCCGCAAAGCATGTGCCCCGCCTTTGGCAGCTTGCGTGTCGGCCTTCGGATGCGGCGCACGGCAACGGTCCTTTCGGGCTCGGCCTGCTGCGTTTACGGGCTGACCTTCGTGAGCCATTTCTATGGTGCGCGGCGCTCTGTCGGCTACGTCCCGTTCAATTCCGAGACGCTTGTGACGGGCAAGCTCTTTGAGGATATCCGCGAGAGCGTCCACGCAATGGCGGATCCTGAGAAGTTTGATTGTATTGTTGTGACGAACCTCTGTGTGCCGACGGCCTCCGGTGTTCCTTTGCGGCTTTTGCCAAAGGAAATCAACGGTGTACGGATCGTGGGAATTGATGTTCCGGGGTTTGGTATCCCCACCCATGCCGAGGCGAAAGACGTGCTTGCCGGTGCGATGCTCAACTATGCGCGCGCCGAAGTGGCCGCAGGCCCCGTGCCTGCGCCCGTCGGTGGCAAGTCTGACCGCCCGACCGTGAGCCTTCTGGGCGAGATGTTCCCCGCCGATCCGATGATGATCGGCGCGATGCTGGCCCCGATGGGTCTGGCAGCGGGTCCTGTTGTTCCGTGCCGCGAGTGGCGCGAGCTTTACGCGGCCCTCGATTGTGGCGCAGTGGCCGCGATCCATCCCTTCTACACCGCCGCCGTGCGGGAGTTTCAGGCCGCAGGCCGGCCCATTGTCGGCTCTGCGCCCGTTGGTCGTGACGGCACCGCCGCGTGGCTTTCCGGGATTGGCAATGCGTTCGGCATTGCCGCCGACAAAGTGGCCGCCGCGCAGAACGCATTTTTGCCTACAATCTCTACCGCTCTGGAAGGTGCGCCCATCAAGGGCACGATTACCCTTTCGGGCTATGAAGGCTCCGAGCTTTTGGTCGCGCGTCTGCTCATCGAGAGCGGCGCGAATGTGCCATATGTCGGCACCGCGTGCCCGAAGACACCTTGGAGTGCAGCGGACGCCGATTGGCTTGAAGCGAAGGGCGTGAAGATCAAGTATCGCGCCAGCCTTGAGGATGATTGCGCCGCTATGGAGGCGATCAAGCCGGATCTCGCCATTGGCACAACGCCCGTTGTCCAAAAGGGTAAAGAGCTCGGAATTCCATCGCTTTACTTCACGAACCTTATTTCCGCGCGGCCCCTCATGGGACCGGCGGGTGCGGGATCCCTGGCCGAGGTGGTGAATGCCGCCATGGGCAACAAGGAGCGCATGGGTACGATGAAAGCCTTCTTCGAGGGCGTTGGCCATGGCGACACGGCGGGCGTTTGGGAGGGATCTCCCAACCTTCAGCCGCGCTTCCGCGAGATCAACGCCAAGAAGATTGAAAAGCAAGCCCGCGCGGCCAAAGCGGCGGAGATGATATGACGGTGAAAAATACATATTTTTCGCCGGGTGCGGGAAAGCGATTGGCGCAGCCAATGGCGGCCGCACGTGGTTGTTATGTGGCACCCAGCCGCACACGCCAAAATCGCACCAAAGGGGAGGCACTCACATGCTGATCCAGGACCATGACCGGGCCGGCGGATACTGGGGGGCGGTCTATGCCTTCTGCGCCGTCAAAGGTTTGCAGGTTGTCATCGACGGTCCGGTGGGTTGCGAGAACCTGCCCGTGACGTCCGTCTTGCATTACACAGACGCGCTTCCACCGCATGAGCTTCCCATCGTTGTCACTGGTCTCGCCGAGGACGAAATGGGCAAAGGCACTGAAGAGGCGATGGAACGGGCGTGGAAAACGCTTGATCCGGCCCTGCCTGCGGTGGTCGTCACTGGCTCCATCGCCGAGATGATCGGCGGCGGCGTGACGCCCATGGGCACGAATATTCAGCGCTTCTTGCCGCGCACCATCGACGAGGACCAATGGCAAAGCGCCGACCGCGCGATGACGTGGATCTTTACCGAGTTTGGCATGACCAAGGGCCGTATGCCCAAGGAAGCCAAGCGCGAAGAGGGCGACGCACCGCGCGTCAATATCCTCGGGCCGATGTATGGCACGTTCAACATGCCGTCCGATCTGCACGAGATGCGCCGCCTCATCGAGGGGATCGGTGCAGAGGTGAACATGGTGATGCCTCTGGGCGCGCATGTGGCCGAGATGCGCAATCTCGTGAACGCGGATGTGAATGTCTGCATGTATCGCGAGTTTGGCCGGGGGCTTTGCGAAGTTCTGGGCAAGCCTTATCTGCAAGCGCCCATCGGCGTGGACAGCACCACGAAATTCCTGCGCCGCTTGGGCGATATGCTGGGTCTCGATCCGGAGCCGTTCATCGCGCAGGAAAAGCATTCGACGCTCAAACCCGTCTGGGATCTGTGGCGCTCGGTCACGCAGGATTTCTTTGCAACCGCGAGCTTTGGTATCGTGGCCAATGAGACCTACGCGCGGGGCATCCGCAATTACCTCGAAAACGATCTGGGCCTGCCTTGTGCCTTTGCCGTCGCGCGGACCGCGGGCAAAAAGACCGATAATGACGCCGTGCGCGCCATGATCGGGGCCAAACGACCGCTGATCCTGATGGGTTCGATCAACGAGAAGATGTATCTGGCTGAGCTGAAATCCGGCCACGGGCCTGCGCCCACGTTTATTCCCGCAAGCTTCCCCGGTGCTGCCATACGGCGCGCGACGGGCACGCCCTTCATGGGATATGCGGGCGCCACTTACATGTTGCAAGAGGTCTGCAACGGGCTTTTCGACGCGCTGTTCCACATCCTGCCTTTGGGCACGGAAATGGATGCGGCCGAGGCCACCCCTACAACCCTGCGCCGCGATTTCCCTTGGGATACCGATGCGCAGCGCCTGCTGGACGAAATTGTCGCCCAGCACCCCATTCTCACCCGCATTTCCGCGGCCAAATCCCTGAGAGACGAGGCCGAGAAGGTCGCGCTCAGCCAGGGTGAGGACCGGGTCGTGCGTGAGACCGTCGCGGGGCTGAGCCCTGCATTTCAAGACCAAAATTCGGGAGGACAGACATGACTCATGCTGACACGAACGCACCGGAGCGATCCCGGAAGAAGCCTGCGCCACGGCGTACGGAATACACCGCTTATTTTGCCGTGATCTTCATGACCGCCGTGCCTTTTGCCCTTGTGGCATGGGCGCTGGCGCAGGTCGGGATCATGGACACGCCTGAGCACGGGCCGATCAAATCGGCATGGTCTCAGGCCAGCATCATCACCCCCAAGATCTTTTGGGCCTGATGCATACGGAATTCGCCGCTTCGCTTGCGGGGCGGTGAAATAGGGCAGGGGATGAGCCTCTGTCGTATCCCGGCCGCGGGGAATTCGCGGTGTCGGTATATTTTTTCCTGGAGGAAAAAACATGGCTGATAAAACTGATCTGTCTTTCACAGGTCTCACAGACGAGCAGGCCCAGGAGCTGCACTCAGTCTATATGAGCGGTTTCACCATCTTCGCGATGGTTGCAGTCGTCGCTCATATTCTGACGTACATCAAGCTTCCTTGGTTTGCTTGGTAATAGGAGACTGACAAATGGCACAGTTCTACAAAATCTGGCTGATCTTTGACCCGCGGCGTGTGTTCGTGGCCCAAGGCGTCTTTTTGTTCCTGCTCGCAGCGATGATTCACCTCGTCCTGCTCAGCAACCCTGAGACAAACTGGTTCGACCGCGCGTTCGGCTCGGAGATGGCAGCAGAGTAATCGGACGCAACGTTCGGTTCTAAAATCAGCCGCGGGCGGGGGCATCTTCTTGTGCCTCGCCCGCGGTAACCAGAACAAGATTTCGCAATATCGGGTGCGCCCTCTCTTTTTGGGGTGTATCTGCAAGGAGTTAGACGATGGCACAGCTCAGCTTCGAGAGAAAATATCGCGTCCGTGGTGGGACGCTGGTGGGCGGCGATCTTTTCGATTTCTGGGTTGGTCCGTTCTATGTAGGGTTTTTTGGGGTGACGACGTTTTTCTTCGCCGCCTTGGGAACAATCCTCATTTTTTACGGCGCGGCCCTGGGAGACACGTGGAATCCGTGGCTCATTTCGATTGACCCGCCAAGCCTTGAATACGGCCTCGGCTTCGCGCCTCTGGCAGAGGGAGGGCTGTGGCAGTTGATTACCATCTGTGCCACCGGGGCTTTCCTGAGTTGGATGATGCGTGAGGTTGAAATCTGCCGCAAACTTGGGATCGGGTATCACGTACCCTTTGCCTTTGGTGTGGCAATCTTCGCCTATGTGACGCTGGTGGTGTTCCGCCCGGTCTTCATGGGTGCGTGGGGGCATGGTTTTCCCTACGGGATCTTCAGCCACCTCGATTGGGTGAACAATGTGGGGTATGCTTACGGCAACTTCCATTACAACCCCGCTCACATGGTGGCTATCAGCTTCTTCTGGATCACCGCCGTAGCGCTTGCGCTGCACGGGTCCCTGGTTCTGTCGGCGGTCAACCCTGCCAAAGGTCAAGAAGTGAAGAGCCCCGATCACGAAGACACCTACTTCCGCGATCTGATCGGCTATTCGATCGGGCCGCTCGGTATTCACCGGTTGGGTCTCTTCCTCGCGCTGAGCGCTGGTTTCTGGAGTGCGATCTGTATCGTGATTTCCGGCACCATCTGGTTCGAGGAATGGATCGTCTGGTGGGATTGGTGGCTTGAATTGCCCTGGTGGGCGGACCTTTAAGGAGATATGAAAAATGGCTGAATATCAGAACATTTTCACCCAAGTGCAGGTCCAAGGCCCTGCCGAGATGGGGGTCGCTGCCAACGCGGACACAGACCGCGAACGCACCAAGGGCACCACGTTTTCGACACTGGCGGGCCTGTTTGGCAACGCACAGATCGGCCCCGTGCACCTTGGGTCCTTCGGAATGCTGGCGGTGATTGGCTTTGCCTCGTGGTTCTTCATTATCGGGATGAACTTCTGGGCACAGGCCGGCTACTCGCCCGGCATCTTCTTCCGGGATCTCTTCTGGTTTTCGCTTGAACCTCCGGGACCGGAATACGGGCTGGGCTTCGCTCCGCTGGCCGAAGGTGGCTGGTGGTTGATCGCAAGCTTCATGTTCGCGGTTGGCTGTGTCGCCTGGTGGGTTCGCACCTACCGTCGTGCAGAAGCGCTCGGGATGGGCAAACACGTGGCTTGGGCCTTTCTTGCCCTGCTGTGGCTCATCTTCGTGCTGAACTTCTTCCGCCCGATCCTCATGGGCAGCTGGTCAGAGGGCGTGCCTTACGGCATCTTCTCGCACCTTGACTGGACGAACCTCTTCTCGATCACGTGGGGCAACCTCTTCTACAACCCGTTCCACGCACTCTCGATTGCCTTCCTCTATGGCTCTGCCCTGCTCTTTGCGATGCACGGCGCGACCATTCTGGCAGTCAGCCGCTTCGGCGGTGAGCGTGAGATCGAACAAATCGTGGACCGCGGCACAGCCTCGGAACGTGCGGCGCTCTTCTGGCGCTGGACCATGGGCTTCAACGCCACGATGGAAGGGATTCACCGCTGGGCCTGGTGGTTCGCCGTGCTGACGCCGCTGACAGGCGGAATTGGTATCCTGCTGACCGGCACTGTGGTGGACAACTGGTTTGTCTGGGCACAGGACCACGGCTACGCGCCGCTGAACTGAGGAGAGAAACGATGAGTAACGACAACGATATCCTTCGAACTTCGGACAGCAGCTTTCGTTTGCGCGCTGACGCCTTGGCCCTCATGCTGAAAGGGGGCGGCTATGCAGCCCTCTTTTGCGGAGCGCTCTTGGTGATCTGGTTCGTGCTGGTGGGCATCGGTGCCCTCCTGCCGCCAGAATCGAAAGAAGCAGCTGACCCGACACCCGACTTTTCGATGATGGTGACGGCTACCGAACATACGTTCGGATAAGAGATCAGATGGCGGGCCGCATACCCGCCATCTGTTACGGTGCAGGATCTTTTCACGCGTTTAGATCCTGCGCCTTCGGGGCTTCCGAGCCTCGGTTCCCTTCCTGTTGGCTACAGGAGCGTGGCGTCGCGAGGGGGCAACTCAACGCGGCGCCATTTGCCTTCCATCGGCGGCTAAACCGGTGAAAGATGCCTTAAGCACAAGGAAGCATATCATGAATACATCGCTCACACCAATCCTCGATCGTATCGCCTCTCCGGCGGATCTGCGCCGTCTCAGCGATGGGGCGCTTGGGCAGCTTGCGGATGAGCTTCGCTCCGAGGTCGTTTCGGCCGTGTCGGAGACTGGCGGGCATCTGGGATCCTCCTTGGGTGTGGTTGAGATGACCGTGGCGATCCATGCCGTGTTTGACACGCCCCATGACAAGTTGATCTGGGACGTTGGCCACCAATGCTATCCGCACAAGATTTTGACGGGCCGCCGGGACCGGATGCGCAGCTTGCGCCAGGAGGGGGGGCTCAGCGGTTTCACCAAACGCGCCGAGAGTGAGTATGATCCCTTTGGTGCCGCGCATAGTTCCACCTCGATCAGCGCTGCTTTGGGCTTTGCCGTGGGGCGCGACATGGGGCAGGCAACGGGCGATGCGATCGCCGTGATTGGCGATGGCTCGATCAGCGCGGGAATGGCCTATGAGGCCTTGAACAACGCCGGGGCGGAGGGGCGGCGCCTCTTCGTGATCCTCAACGACAATGAGATGTCCATCGCCCCGCCCGTGGGCGCGATGTCGAGCTATCTCAGCTCCATCGGGGGCACGCCCATCGGCCAGATGGCCGAGGATTTCGAGAAAGCACTGCCCGGCCCCCTGCGCGATCACGCGCGCCGCGCAAGGCAGCTTGTGACCGGGCAAATGAGCCAAGGTCGCGGCACGATGTTCGAAGATCTGGGCTTTCAGTATTACGGCCCCATCGATGGGCACGACATGGGCCAGCTTCTGGCCGTTTTGCGCTCTGCCCATACGCGGGCCACGGGTCCGGTGCTCATCCATTGTTGCACGGTGAAGGGCAAAGGCTATGGCCCGGCTGAAACTGCGGCGGACAAATATCACGGCGTGGCCAAGTTCAACGTGGAGACCGGCGCGCAAGCCAAGAAATTGCCCAACGCGCCCAGCTATACGCGGGTTTTTGGTGATGCCCTGCTGCAAGAAGCGCGCGCGGACAGTCGCGTTGTGGCTGTGACGGCGGCGATGCCATCGGGCACAGGCGTGAATATCCTTGCAGATGCGCTTCCGGGGCGTGTTTTCGATGTGGGCATTGCCGAGCAGCATGGCGTCACCTTTGCTGCCGGGATGGCCGCATCGGGGCTGAAGCCCTTCTGCGCGATCTACTCCACCTTTTTGCAGCGTGGCTATGATCAGGTTGTGCATGACGTGGCGCTTCAAAACCTTCCAGTGCGGTTCGCGATTGATCGCGCGGGGCTTGTGGGCGCGGACGGTCCGACCCATGCGGGCGCGTTCGATATTTCCTATATGACAGCCCTGCCCAATATGACCGTGATGGCCGCAGCCGATGAGGCGGAGCTGATGCATATGGTGGCCACTGCCGCCGCGCATGACAGCGGCCCGATTGCGTTCCGCTTTCCGCGCGGGGAGGGGACGGGCACGCGCCTGCCGGAGCGTGGCGAGATTCTGGAGATCGGTAAGGGCCGGGTGATCCGCGAGGGCACGGACGTGGCGCTTTTGTCCTTTGGAGCGCATCTGGGCGAGGTTGAGAAGGCCGCTGCCATGGTGGCCGAGCAAGGCGTGCAGGCCACAGTTGCTGATGCCCGTTTTGCCAAGCCGCTCGACATGGATCTCATCCGACAGCTTGCGCGCAATCACAAGGCGCTCATCACGGTCGAGCAAGGCTCAAAGGGTGGCTTTGGCGCGATGGTGCTGCATGCGCTGGCCAATGAAGGCTGGCTCGACGGAAGCCTCGCTGTGCGCACCATGACGCTGCCTGACCGGTTCATTGATCAGGCCGCCCCCGACGCCATGTATGCGGATGCAGGCCTGACCGCAGGTGATATTGCCGCGAGCGCGATGCAGGCCTTGGGTGCCACACGGATGGCCAAGGGCGGCGTGACGCCCCGCTAAGGTATCGCACTGCACCACACATAAAAAAAGCCGCGCGAGTAAGACCCGCGCGGCATTGTTTGGTCTGATGTTGCCTGCTTTAAGCGATTTTGAGGGCAGGGCGATCGAAAATGGCGCTGTGATAATTCTCAAGATAGATGCGCAGCCATGGTGTGAAGAGCTCAGGCTCGTTTGCCGCGCGCTCTACCAAAGTGTCTACATTGACCCATTCGGTCTCCATCACTTCGTCAGGGTTGCATCGCACCGTCATCGTCTCTGGCGCTTCGGCGAGATAAATCTCAACCACTTCGTGCTCGATCAGGCCGCCGCCCACATCCGCGCGATATTCCACGCGGCCACGGTGGCGATAGGTCAGGCCCGTCACGCCCAGCTCCTCCTCCATGCGC
>JBASXE010000201.1:0-14861 GCA_049276875.1 Roseovarius sp.
GTACTAGGCTTTAGCACATGCGTTCGCTGGCGGTGATAACATGAACGATTGTACTTGATGCAGTCGTTTGCGGGTAGCCCCGTGTGGCTGCGTGGGTTTTGTACGGTGACATACCGGCCGTCCATTCGTGGATGCTCCCGTCAGCGAATTACAATCAGGGCGCAAAATAGCCGATGATGGGTATTGGGGACATACTGCGGGAACCTTTTCTTTCGAAGACGTGGCCGCCGCCCATGACTATCTTGAAAGTGGTCAAGCGGTGGGCAAAGTCACACTGCGAATAGTTTAACTCCGCAAACGGGCCCGCAGCGGCGTAATCTTCGCTGTACGAAATGTCCGCCGAGAAGACCTTGACGCGTGATCCAGCAAAGGTCCGCTCACCGTCCCCACCCTTCCAAACGCCGCAAGCGCGACGATCGTAGAACCACGTCCGATGCGGTCATGCGGCGTGTTTGCTCCAGATGCTGGTCTACCAGCCATTTTGCGCTGGTTGGTAACCGACCATGTAGAAACCCCACGACACTTCCGCCACGTCCGCAAAATATTGATCCGCGTCGATCCAGATCTGCTCGCCTTTCCGTTTGGGCTTGCGGGTGGTGTTGTCGGCTGTTCCATCAAACAGATAGGGGGCAGAGCAAACAGCGGCTTCGCCAACAAGTGCAGCTTGCGCGGGGCCTCACCCTTGTCGAGTCTTCCCGGCTTCCCTTCATTTTCTTACCGGGGCTTTTTAGTCTCGTTCCCGTCGTCCGTTCCTCAGCGGCGAGGAGGAGCAACAAACACTCTCTCGGCAATTTGCCCTATTTGGACCCATAGCCGCTGGCGTTAGACAAGCCCATGCTGGTTCGAATTTTTCCGAAGATGCACTGTTGACCCCTCGTGAGAGCCTTATGCGGCGTAGCCATCGCCCTCAGAGTCGAGGATCGCCATCAACTCGGCCAGATGCTTGTCGCCCTGGCCTGGATAGCTCTCAAGCTCCTGTGCGGTCTTCTCGGCAATCTCAGCGCTCAGTACGCGCAAGGGTTGTCCGGTTTGCAGGGCGCGAATGTATGTCTCGGCTGCCCGCTCAAAATAGTAGAGACGGTTGAACGTGTCGGCCACGCTATCGCCCATGATCAGAATACCGTGATTGCCCATGATCATCACCTTCTTCGAGGGATCACCCAGCATCCCGGCACAGCGCGTGCCCTCCTCCTCGGTGGCGAGCCCGCCATAGCCATCGTCGATCACATAGCGGTTGAAGAAAGTGGCGCAGTTTTGATCGATCGGCAAAAGGCGGCTGTCTTGCAGCGAGGCCAGCACGGTGGCGTGGATCGAGTGAACATGCATCACGCAGCGGTGGTGCGGGCAGTGCCGGTGCACCGATCCGTGCAGCCCCCATGCGGTGATATCCGGCGCGCCGGGGCGGTCCAGCACATCGGGGTCATTCGCATCCAGAAGCAGCAGATCCGATGCCTTGATGCGCGAAAAATGCGCCTGATCAGGGTTCATCAGGAATTGCGTGCCCTCATCGTTCACCGCGAGGGAAAAGTGATTCGCCACCCCCTCATGCAGGTTCAGCCGCGCGGTCCAGCGAAAGGCGGCGGCCATCTCGCAGCGTTCGGTCCAGTGGGTAATATTGTCGGGAACGGGATTCAACATGTTGGCCTCCTAGGTGTCGGTTGTCTTCAGTATCGGCGGGGCAGGGGCCTCTGGCAAGGGGGCTTGCCAGTGTGCTGCAATCCGGTGTCAGGTGAGCGCTCTGGAGGGGCCACATGACGACACGCGACAACATTCTTTTCATTATCATGGATCAGTTTCGCGCTGATTGCCTGCAGGGGGCTTTGGCGGATCACGTGGAGTTGCCTCATCTGCGCGCCTTGATGGGCGAGGGGGCGTATTTCGCCAACCATCATTCGGTCTGCAATCCCTGTGGGCCGTCGCGTGCGTCGATCCTTACTGGGCAATATGCGATGAACCACCGCGCCGTGCGCAACGGCACGCCCTTGGCCGCTGACAAGCCCACGCTGGGGACTGAGCTGCGCCGGGCGGGGTATAAGCCGCTCCTTTATGGCTACACCGATATCGGGCAGGACCCGCGCGGGCGCGATCCCAACGATCCGGCGCTCCATACCTATGAGGAGGTCGCGGCGGGATTTTCCGAGGTGGTGGAGATGCGGCTGGAGGAGAGCATCCCGTGGCGCGCGCATCTCAAGGCCAAGGGCTATGACGTGCCCCCATATCCGGACATTTTCCGGCCCCTGGGCGATGCGATCAATGCTCCCGCGCTTTATAGCGCCGAGGATAGCGATACGGCCTTTCTCACGGATCGGTTTCTGGAGGATATCGCTGCCCGCCCGCCCGGCTGGTGCGCGCATCTGACCTTTATTCGCCCGCACCCTCCGCTGGTCGCGCCTGCGCCCTTCAACACACTCTATAACGCGGCGGATATGCCCCCCGCTCATCCGCCCTCTGGTGCGCATCTCTTCGATATGATCACCCGAGACAAGGCCCGTGCCGCCAATATGGTCGTTGGGCAAACGCTCGATGACAGCGCCGACACCGTTGCAGCCCTGCGCGCGGTGTATTTCGGGCTGGCCACGGAGGTGGATCACCATATCGGGCGCATTATCGCGTGGCTGAAATCCTCGGGCGCCTGGGACGAGACGCTGCTGATCGTGACGGCCGATCATGGCGAAATGCTGGGTGATTACGGGATTTGGGGCAAGATGAGCCACCACGCCGCCGCCTATCACGTGCCGCTTATTCTGCGCGTGCCAGGCGGGCAGGGGGGTGTCGAGATCACCACGCCGACCGAATCAATCGACGTGATGCCGACCATTCTTGAGCGCGTGGGCCTGCGCCCGCCTGATACGGTCGATGGCCGCTCGCTTCTGCCGTATTTAGCGGGGCAGGGGCCGGCGCGCACTCACAGCTATTCCGAGCTTGATTTTGGCGATCCTATCATGCCCACGATTTGGCAGGAACGGCTTGGCCTGCCTGAAAATGAGGCAAACCTCGCGATCTTGCGTGGCGCGGCCCATAGCCTCGTTCAGTTCGCGGCAGACCTTCCCCCGCTGTTGATCGAGCACGCCACGGGGGCGGATATGAGCGATGAAAACCCAGCACTTTTGGCCGCCATGACCCAAGAAATGCTGCGCCACAGAATGCGCAACCCTGAGGGCCGTTTTGCAGGCACGATGATCACGTCAGAGGGCGCTCAAAGGGCTCCCGCGCCTTGAAAATGATCTGAACCAAGGGATTGACCTGATGTGATATGTGGTTGTTACATATACAGCGTCAAATCGAAGCCGGGTGCGCCCGGCCTAACCGAAACGATCCGGGGCCGCCAAAAGGCCCCCAAGCGCCCGGCTGCTCGGGCATAAAACCACGCGGGACACCCGCGGAAGACTGACAGATATTGGAGGATTTGAATGAAACGTATTCTACTTTCCGGCGTAGCGCTCTTCGCGTTACCCGCGGCCGCGATGGCCAATTGCCCGGGCATTACGGTGGCCGATATGGGCGGCATCGCGATGGGGGATTATCCCCAACAGTATGAGTTGAGCGCTTTCCAAGAGGCCGCCGGCTGCACCATGGAATTCTCCACCAACCCCGAGATTGAGGCGCTGAACGCCGAGATCCGTGGCAATGGCGATCTGCCTGCGCTGGCCGAGCGTATTCCGGCGGAGCCTCTTGTGGTCGTGCCTTACGCGAGCATCGGCCAATATGGTGGCACGCTCGACGGGCTGTCGAACGCGACCGAAGCCGGCACCTCCGATCTGTTGTCGGTGCGTCACGTGAACCTCGTGCGCTATTCGGATGATCTGCAAACGATCGTGCCGAACATCGCCAAGGGCTGGGAGTGGAACGAGGATTTCACCCAACTGACCTTCATGCTGCGCGAGGGCCACAAATGGTCCGATGGCGCGCCGTTCACCTCGGCGGATGTGAAATTCTGGCATGACAACATCATGCTCGACACCAACATCTTCGAGTCGCCCCGAGACTACGTGCTTGTGGGTGGCGAGCAGATGACCGTGGACACACCCGACGCGACCACAGTGGTCTTCAACCTGCCCGCGCCCAAGCCGGGTCTTCTGGCGCATTTCGCCACCTCCTACGCGCAGGGCTTCCAGCCCAAGCATTTCCTTGGCCAGTTCCACCCCGCCGTCAACGAAAACGCCGATGCGATGGCTCAGGAGCTGGGTTTCGAGAATGGCTATGCGGTGATTCAGGCCTATTACGGCGGCTCTGACTGGACCGACACGCCGTCGCCCCTGCTCAGCCTGCCCGACAAGGTGGCAAGCCTGCCCAAGGATGTCGTCCCCACGCTGGAGAGCCACATTGTTGTCTCCGACACGACCGAGGGCCGTCAGCTGGTGGCCAATCCCTATTTCCACCAGGTCGACACCACGGGTCAGCAACTGCCCTATATCAACCGCGTGGACGAGGTCTATATCAATGACAACGAGGTGCGTATCCTCAAGCTGATCAACGGCGAGGTGGATTACAAATCGCAATCCGTGCGTCTGGAATCCGCGCCGATCCTGCTGGAAAACCAGGAGGCCGGGGGCTACAACGTCCAGCTTGCGCCAACGGTCAGCGTGCCTGCGTTTTCGTTCAACCTGACCTCGACCGATCCGGCCAAGGCGGAGGTTTTCGGCAATCTGAAGTTCCGCGAGGCCATGTCAATTGCGATCAACCGCGACGAGTTGAACGAGGTGGCCTTCTTTGGTCAGGGCACGCCCAGTCAGGTTCTGCCCTTCAACCCAGCGCCGACCTTCATGGACCCGAAATGGGCCAGCTACATGACCGATTACGATCCGGAACTGGCCAAGTCCAAGCTGGATGAAATCGGCATGATGGACACCGATGGTGACGGGTTCCGTGAGCTTCCCAATGGCGACACTCTAATCCTGAACATGCAGTTCTCGACCCAGGGGATCGCGGGCAATGTGGTCGAGCTTGTCGGGCAATACTGGGCCGATGTGGGCGTTCAGACGACTGTGAAGGAAATCACGCCGGATGAATATCGCTCGGCACAATCGGCCAATCAGCTGGATGTAGGCCTTTGGCAATATGGTGCGCCCCTGGCGATCCATAGCGGGTTGAACTCGTTCTTCCGCGCCCCGTTCGGCACCTATTTCGAGCACCGGACAGGTATGCTCTGGGGTGAATGGCTGGATACGGATGGCGCATCGGGCGTCGAGCCTCCACAATATGTGAAGGACCTCGCGGCCAATATCGACGCGTTCCAATCGGCAAGCCCCGGCTCGGACGAGCAGGCGGCCCTCGCCAATGCGCTGGTCGAAGGCTTTGTCGGCAACATGGTTATGATCGGGACGGTGTCTTCGCCCGAGCCGGTCTATGCCAGCAACAAGTTGCAGAACAAGACCGACTTCAAGACATGGTCCTACGAGTATTACCGGACCTATCCCTACCGCGCGACACAGTGGTGGCTGACCGAGTAAGCTCGGCCATTTCCCCGGGCGGGCATTGCGCCGCCCGGGGTTTTTCTTCCAGATGATGCGGGGGCCGCCCGCACGCCAGAATTCAGGGACACCCCATGCTCAATTTTGCGCGCTTCGTGGCACTCCGCGCTGTCATGGCGATGATCACGCTGATCATTGTGTCGCTGGTCGTTTTTTCCCTGATGGAGCTGGTGCCCGGCGATTGCGCCGAGCGGTATCTGGCATTCAAGAACACCCAAGGCTCCGGCATTTCGTTTGCCGATATCGAAAATGAACGCATCCGCCTGGGGCTGGACCGTCCCTTCCTCGAGCGTTGGGGCAAGTGGATCATCGGTGCGTTTCAAGGTGAATTCGGCGACAGTTGCATCCTGCGCGTGAACATTGCACAGCTTCTGGGAGACAAGTTCTGGATCTCGCTGGGGCTCTGCCTCGCGGCGCTTTTGCTGGCCTATATCATCGCCATTCCCGTCGGCATCTTGTCGGCGGCCTCGTCCAACGCCACGCTGAACAACTCGCTGCGCATCTTCTCCTATCTGGGCCTCGCGCTGCCAAACTTCCTTCTGGCGCTGATGATCATGCTCGTCTCAACCGTCTATTTCGGCGACACGCTGACGGGGCTTTTCTCGCGCGAATATCGCGATGCGGACTGGTCGTGGGACAGGGTGCTGGATTTGATGAGCCATGCATGGTTGCCCATTTTCATCCTGGGTTGGTCTGCCACGGCCTTTGCGCTGCAAACGGTACGCGCGCTGGTGTCGGACGAGATCGGCAAGCTCTACGTCACAGCGGCCGCTGCGCGGGGCATGTATGGTCGCAAACTCCTTTGGCGCTATCCGGCGCGCCACTCGCTCGGGCCCATCGTGAACAGCCTCGGGTTTGACCTCAATCGTATCTTCAATGAGCTGCCCATCGTGGCGCTGATCCTCACGCTGACCGAGGCGGGCGCGCTTTTGATCGAGGCGCTGGCACGCTCCAATGACCAACAGCTGGCTGGCGCGATCATCTTTTTGCTCACCGCGTCCATCGTGGCGCTCAATTTCTTCACCGACGTGCTCCTGGCGGCGATTGATCCGCGCGTGCGCAAAAGCATTCTGAGCTAAGCCCATGACCGATATGACCGATCCAAACACGAGCCTCCCGCCCGCCGCCGATGCCGAGCGCCGCGCCAAGGAGGCGTATTTCACCGCCTCGCAGTCCCAGCTGATCTGGGCGCGGTTCAAGAAACAGCGCGCGGCGATGATCGCGGCCTATGTGCTGATGTTCCTCTTGCTCTCGGGCCTCTTCGCGCCCTTCCTGTCGCCTTACGATCCCAACATCGCGGGGCGTAACAAAGACTACCTGAACGGCGCGCCGACCATTCCGATGTTCTGCGATTCCAACGGCTGTTCGGTGCGGCCGTTCCTGCACACGATTGAGCGGGAACGTTCCATGGCGACGAATTTCCGCTGGGTCGAGACGGTGAACGAGGACAAGCGCCGCTACATGGAATTCTTTGTTGAAGGTTCCCCCTACAAGCTCCTCGGTTTCATCCCGATGGACACGCATCTCTTTGGCATGGACGAGGGGTTCATCCACCTTTTCGGCACGGATGCGAGCGGCAAGGATATCTTCTCGCGCACGCTCCATGCGATATGGACTTCCATACAGGTGGGGACGATCGGCGTGCTGATTGCCTTCGTCCTCGCGTTGATTATCGGCGGAATATCAGGCTATTACGGCGGCTGGATCGACAGTTTTCTACAGATGATAACGGACGCGGTTCGCACGGTGCCTGCCATCCCGCTCTTCATGGCCATCGCGGCATTTGTGCCGCAGGAATGGTCGGCGGAAGAGAGGTTTTTCTTCATATCCATGATCCTCGGGCTTATTGGCTGGCCCACGCTCGCAAGACGTGTGCGCACCCACCTCCTGACCGAGCGTAATCAGGAATATGTCCTCGCAGCGCAGCTCTGTGGCGCCTCCCCGCGCCATGTGATCGGCAAGCACCTCCTGCCCAGCTTCACGAGCTATATCATCGTCGACCTGGTCATTTCCTTCCCCTATATGGTCCTGTCGGAAACAGCTCTCAGCTTCATCGGTTTGGGTCTCAAGGACCCCGTGAACTCGCTCGGCGTGATGCTGCAAAATGTGACCAGCGCGGATGTCTTGTTGAATTATCAATGGTATTTCATCCCCGTGATCTTCTTCATCGCCCTCGTTATGGCCTTTGTGTTTGTGGGCGACGGGCTGCGCGATGCGGCGGACCCTTATTCGGACAATAACAAATGAGCGCGCTGATCGATGTCGAGAACCTGACGCTGCAATTTCGCACCGATGAGGGGCTGATCACTGCTGTCGATGATGTGAGCTTTTCGTTGGCCCGTGGCGAGGTGATGGGGCTTGTGGGCGAGAGCGGCTCGGGCAAGTCCGTGACGGCCAAGGCGCTGATGCATCTTAACGCCCGCAATGCGGTCTATAGCCCTGAAAGCAAGATTACCCTGCACACGGAGACTGGCCCCATCGACGTGCTGGCCCTCAAACGCCCCAAGGATCTCCAAGTGGTGCGTGGTGGTGCGATTTCGATGATCTTTCAGGAGCCCATGGCGAGTTTCGCGCCCGCGATTTCCATCGGCAAGCAGATGGTCGAGCAGCTTCAGATGCACTCGGACATGTCCCGCAAGAAGGCGCAGGAAGTCTCTATCGAGATGCTGGACCGGGTAGGGATTTCGGACCCCTCAAAGCGCTTTGATCAATACGCGTTCGAGTTGTCCGGAGGCATGCGCCAGCGTGCTATGATCGCCATGGCGCTCAGCACACGGCCGAAGCTTCTCATTGCGGACGAGCCGACGACGGCGCTCGATGTGACCATTCAGGCTCAGGTGATTGATCTGATGAAGGACCTCGTGGCCGAATTTCATATGGGGATCGTGTTCATCACCCATGACCTCGGCGTGGTGGCCCAGACCGCCGATAAGGTGGCCGTGATGTATCTCGGGCGCTTGGTCGAGGAGGGGCCGGTGCGGCCCGTCATTCGCCGCCCCGCGCATCCCTATACCCAAGGTCTTCTGGCGGCGCTGCCCAAACTCGACAATCTCGATGAGCCCCTCACGCCCGTGCCGGGCGATATCCCCTCACCGCTGGAGCGCCCACCGGGCTGCGTATTCAACACGCGTTGTTCCAAAGTGGTGGGGCCAGAATGCATGTCCGTTCTGCCCAAAGCGCACGCGGTTGAGGACGGGCACACAGCGTCCTGTCACATCTACCGGACGGAGGCGAAGGCATGAGCAAACCCCTGATCACCACCGAGGACCTGTCAGTGCATTTCGCCATTGGCAAGGGTATCTTCACCAAGCAGATCCTGAAAGCCGTGGACGGGGTGAGCCTTTCGATCGAGAAGGGCTCGTTCTTCGGGCTTGTGGGCGAAAGCGGCTCGGGCAAGACGACTTTGGGGCGCGCACTTCTGAAGGCCGCGCCGATCTCCGAAGGATCCGCACGTTACGAGGATGCAGATGTCTCGCTCGACCTCGGATCGCTGGAGGGGGCGGCGCTCAAGGATTACCGCAAACGTGCGCAACTGATCTTTCAGGACCCCTATGCGGCGCTCTCCCCGCGCATGACCGTGCGCGACATCATCGCGGAGCCGCTGGAAGTTATGGGCCTCACCAAGACCCGCGCGGAAACAGATGCCCGCGTGCGCGAGATCGCGGAGAAATGCCGATTGAACCTTGAGCACCTGCGCCGCTTTCCGCATGCGTTTTCCGGTGGTCAGCGGCAGCGGATTTCCATCGCCCGCGCGCTGGTTTGTGGGCCGCAATTCATCGTGGCGGACGAAAGTGTGGCGGCCCTCGATGTCTCCATTCAGGCCGATGTTCTCAATCTTCTGAAAGAGATACAGAACGAAATGGGCCTCACGTTTTTGTTCATCAGCCATGATCTGAGCGTGGTTGCCCATACTTGTGATCATGTGGCGGTGATGTATCTGGGGCGGCTGGTTGAGACAGCGCCCACCCGCGAATTATTCGCAGAGCCCCGCCACCCCTATACACGCGCACTTTTCTCGGCGATCCCGTCGCTCGAACCGGACGACCGGGGCAGTGCGCAAAAGCTGGAGGGCGAAATACCCTCGCCCACGAACCAGCCCTCGGGTTGCAAATTTCACACGCGCTGCCCGCATGTGATCGACCGCTGCCGCAGCGAGGAACCGGAGCTTGAAAAGAGCGGCAGCGAGCATGCCGTGGCCTGTCATCGGTGGAAAGAACTGCTCACAGTGTCTGCCTGAGCGGGGCGATTTGAGTATTTTGCTAAGAAGAAGCGCGGGTTTATTCACGTTATCGTGGTTTTATAGGCGCTTCATACCCGCAAGGCCACTCAGCGCGAACAGGGCAAACGCCGTGCAGACAATCGTGGGGCCTGTGGGCGTGTCGTAGAGATAGGCCAGGGCCAAACCGCCCAACGCTGCGGTGCCGCCGATAAGAGCGGCCACCAAGGCCATACGCTCGGGCGTCTGTGCAAAGGGGCGGGCGGCGGCGGCGGGGATGATCAGCAGGGATGCGATCAAAAGCACGCCCACGACCTTGATCGCCACCGCGGTGACGAGGGCGAGGGCGAGGGTCAGCACCAGCTCCTCGCGCTTGGGATGGATGCCGGCGGCAGAGGCCAGATCGGGGTTGAGCGTGGCCGTCAGCAGGGCCGACCAGCGCCACCACAGAAGGCCGAGCACAACGCCTGCCCCACCCCAGATCACCATCAGATCTGTGCGCGATACGGCCAGGATATCCCCGAAGAGGTAGGCCATGAGATCAATCCGCACCCCTTCGATCAGTGAGACTGCCACGAGACCCACGGCGAGCGCGCTATGAGCCATGACGCCGAGAAGTGTATCCATTGCGTAGCCCCGGCCGGAAATCTGCGTGACAATAAGGGCCATGATGAGCGCCACGGCCAGCACGGCTGGAAAAATCGGCAGCGAGAAGGCCAGCGCGAGGGCCACGCCAAGGATCGCTGCATGGGCCGTAGCGTCACCGAAATAGGCCATCCGGCGCCAAACCACGAAACAGCCCAGCGGGGCGGCGGCGAGTGCTACGCCGAGGCCTGCGAGGGCTGCGCGCACAAGGAAGCTGTCGAGCAAGATCACTCAGCCGCCTCATGGGTATGGTCGCAGGTCTCATCGTGGCGGTGATTATGTTCGTGCCGATAGAGGGCCAACGCACCTTGGGTGCCCGTGCCGAACAGAGCGCGATACTCAGGCGCAGAGGCGACATGTTCGGGCGCGCCCTCGCAGCAGATATGCCCGTTGAGACAAATCACACGGTCCGACGCCGCCATGACCACGTGCAGCTCATGGCTGACCATCAGCACGGCGCAGCCCATCCGATCGCGCAGGCCCGCGATGAGGTCATAGAACGCAGCCGACCCCGGCTGATCGAGGCCTTGGGTGGCCTCATCCAGAATCAAAAGCTCTGGCTTGTTCAGGAGTGTACGGGCGAGAAGCACGCGTTGGAATTGCCCGCCCGAGAGGTCCGCCATCTGTCGGTTTGCCAGCTCTCCTGCCCCGGCTTCGGCGAGCGCTTCGGGGATGGCGCCGCGGGTGGGCCGTTTGGGTAAGGCCAGAAACCGCGCGACGGTCAGCGGGAGCGTGGTGTCGATGTGTAGCTTTTGGGGCACGTAGCCTATGCGCAAACCGGGTTTGACGGTCAGCTGCCCGTCCGCCTCTTGCGCACCGATGAGGCAGCGCAGAAGCGTGGATTTTCCAGAGCCGTTAGGGCCAACGATGGTGACGATCTCGCCCTTACTGATCTCGAAATCCACGCCGTGCAGGACACGGCGTCCACCCAATGTGGCGCTGAGGCCGCGGGCTGTGATCAGGCTCATGGGGTATCCTCGCGGCATTTGGGGCAAAGGCCTTCGGCCTCCATCACCTCTGATTCGATTTGGAATCCCGCGGCGGCGGCAGGGCCGTCCAAGGCGCCTTGCCCCATTGATTCAGCCACGGCCTCGCAGCTTCGGCAGATCAGGAAAGCCGCGGCATGGCTTTGGCCGGGATGCGCGCACGCAATGAACGCGTTGAGCCGCTCGATCTTGTGAACAAAGCCATGCTTGGTGAGAAAATCAAGCGCGCGGTAGGCCACAGGCGGCTGCGCACCGAGACCTTCGGCCCGCAGGATATCGAGAATTTCGTAAGCGCCGCGCGCGCGATGCGCCTCCAGCAGGATCTCCAGAACCCGGCGGCGCACAGGTGTCAACTGCACGCCCAAACGGGTGCAATAATCATCCGCTGCCGCCACACCATCCGTGATACAGGCGGAGTGATCATGCGCGTCGAATCCAAGGGGCTGTTTGGCGCTCATGATGGGGTTGATATGTTATAGAGTAACGTTTATCAAGCCCGATATGTTATAGTATCACATCAAGGAAATCTGCCTAATGCGCCTTGCTTTCACCCTCTCTCTGCTCGCCCTGCCCGCCTTTGCAGACGCGCCGCGCGTGTCCACCGATATTGCGCCGATCCATGCTCTGACCTCTCAGGTGATGGAGGGCGTTGGCTCACCCGATCTTATTGTGCCGTCCGGTGCGTCGCCCCACGGCCACGCGCTGCGCCCGTCTGAGGCGCAAGCCTTGGAGCGGGCGGATCTGGTCCTCTGGGTCGGGTCCGAGCTGACCGGTTGGCTGAGCGGCCCAATTGAGACATTGGCCCCTGACGCGCGGGTCATAGCGCTGCTGCACAGTCCCGGCACGCAGGTGCTCGACATCCGCCAAGAGGCGGGATTTGAGGCCCATGAGCACGGGGATGAGCACGGTGATGACCACAAGGACGAACATGATCACGGTCACTCGCACGGCCACGACCATGATCATGGGCACGGCACACTTGATCCGCATGCCTGGCTAAACCCCGAAAACGGCGCGTATTGGCTGGGCATCATCGCAGAAGAATTGAGCGCAATCGACCCGGAGAACGCAGCGCAATACGCCGCCAATGCCGCCGCCGGGCGCGCCGAAATTGAGGCCGCCACAGCCGATGCACAAGCCATCCTCGCTCCGCATCAAGGCACCCCCTATGTGGTTTTCCACGACGCCTATCAGTATTTCGAAGGGGTTTTCGGGATGCCCGCTGCGGGCGCGATAACGACAGGGACTGATGCAGGCCCAAGCCCTGCCCGGATCGCCGAAATCCGTGATGTGATCACCCAGACAGAGGCCGCTTGTGTCTTTTCGGAGGCAGAGTTCAACCCCACATTGATCGAGACCGTATTCACCGAAGGCGGGGCTGGAACAGCCGTGATTGATCCCCTTGGCACCTCACTGCCCAGCGGCGCGAATATGTATCCCACTCTCATTCGCACGCTTGCAACGGACATGGCAGAGTGCTTTGCCAACGCCGCCAAATAAACATTATATCAGCGCGTTACGGGAGAGTTGCCTGCGGGCAATTCTCCCTATGCCACATTCAGAAGAAGCTGGCTTAAGCGGGGCAGGGCGGTTTCGTAGGCTCCCTGGATGACCAAATCCTCGCCTTTTGGTGACTTCAAGACCAGCCCCGAGATCATCCGCCTTGCGGCGATGATGTATGTTCCGTTCTCACTTTCGCTTCGGAACGTCGAAGATCTTCTTCACGAGCGGGGCATCGACATTTGCCACGAAACAGTCCGATATTGGGAGCTTCGGTTGGTCCGATGTTCGCATCCGAGATCAAGAAGCGTGACAAGAGGGCGGCGTTGAAACTCCTCAGAAAAGCAATGCGCCAGCATGGTCGACCCGAAGTGTTTGTCACCGACAAACTGTGCTTGGACGGCGCAGCTCTGAGGGAGGTCGGGGCTTCTGGGCGGCAAGAGACGGGCCGGTGGATGGAAAAACAGGGCGCAGATTTCTCATTGGCCTTTTCGAAGGGGAGAACGCGTAATGCTTGGATTGCGGCGCATGCGAAGTCTGCTGAGATGCGTTTCCGTTCACGCCTCCGCCCACCACCATTTCACTGCTATTCTTGCGGCACTTTCAAGGCCAACAGCGCCGCTGCTCTGACCGAGTGGCGCGGTCTTTGCGCGGCGTCATGAAGAGTGCTTCCCGCCATAGCTAAGGCCGGCCCGAATTTTTCTCAGGATGACCTCACTATGAATGAAGGAGCGTTGGGAACAGGTTACTCCACCCCCCTAGTTCGCTGCAACTTGCCGCAACAAGGGGGTGATCCGGCGCACCGTCGCGCGGCGGTTGATCGCTGCGGCGTCTTGGGTTCGTACCTTCAGGAAGGCCTCGCCATAGCCCTGAACAATCAAGTTCTCAGGGGGAGTACGGAACGCTTCGGTCAAGGCAAGCGCCACAGATTCTGCGCGACGGTCTGATAGCGCAAGATTGAAGCTGTCACTTCCGACGGCATCCGTATGACCCTCAATCAAGAAGACTTCGCGTGGGTTATCCAGCAGTATTTCCTCGATGATAATGCCCATGCGCACAAGGCTACGCGCCTGTTCAGCAGGGATTGCTGCGGACCCGCTCGCGAAGGTCACGGTATCAAGGTCGATTCCGGGCACGAGACTGCGCACTTGTTCGATCTCGCGGATTTGACGCAGGCTGAAACTGCGACCTGCATCAAATGCAGGCCTTTCACCCAAGGCCGCGCGCAAGGCGCGAAGATCACTATCGGCAAAAGACAAGCTACGCCCAACAGGCCGCGTGTCCTGCAGGCGCTGCACATCAACAACAGCCATCGGTTCAACATCGTCGAAAAGCGCAAACTGGGTTCCGTCGGGATAAAGCACATCACGCCGTAGCACACGCCCGCGCGAGTCGCGGATGGTTACGACTTGCGACCCATCTTCGCGCTCAACGAACGTGCGCGTCGATCCGTCGAAATATGTTTCGGTGCGAACGGAGGCGCCGGGCTGACGCAACAGCGCATCATCGTCCTTGTAAACCGTCAAACCACGTGCGCCTTCGACAACTACGCGGTCGCCTGTGTTCTCGACCACACGGTCCCCATTGCGCAAAACCGACCCAACGACAACCGCGCCCAAGCCGATCAGCAGCGCCTTCTCGAGGTTGCTTAAACCACCCTTTTCGGTTTCGGTCACTGCCGTCGCCGTCGAGCCTGAGATCGACGTGGCGAATTCCTCTGCGCTGGTGCGCACCGCGTCCGCATCCAGCGTCTCTTCGGCAACCTCCTCCGGTGCGGCTTCGGTTTGCACCGTTGCGGCAACCGGGGCTTCTGTTTCGTCACTTACTGTCGGGTCTTCAAGCACAACCTCGGGCTGCTCTGCCTCAGCTTCCGCCGCTGCGGCTTCCTCCGCTGCCCGCGCCTCAGCTTCCGCCGCCGCGGCTTCCTCTGCAGCCCGCGTCGCAGCTTCCGCCGCTGCGGCCTGCTCTGCTGCCCGTGCCTCAGCTTCCGCCGCCGCCGCAGCCGCGGCAAATTCAGCGCGCTCAGCCAGCGAAGACCCTGCC
>JBASXE010000202.1:0-16713 GCA_049276875.1 Roseovarius sp.
ACGCTGCTGATTGGCGGGCTGATGGGGGCGGTTTTCGTATTTTCTTCGCTCTGGGCTGTGCCGGTCCTCGGTGTGCTGACCACCGCGATGGTCGTTATTCTGGGCCAGATGATCGCGGCATTGGTGATGGACCAGATGGGCGCCTTTGGCCTCACGCAGACCGATATCACGCCCCAGCGCGTTCTGGCCGCCGCCCTCGTGCTAGCGGGCGTGGTCCTGTCGCGGTTCTGAGCCACCAACCATGACGCGCTTTTGTAACGCAAAACCATCTTGGCTAAGCTTCCACGTGACATGCCCCCTCAGAGCCCGTATGTGTGACGCTCACATGACACACGGATTCGGAGTTGCCCTCTCTTGTCCAAGATGATGCCCCCCGCCCACCCGTTCGACGCCACTTACCTGCGTGACGCAGAGGATGGCGATAAGCTGAAAGAAGAGTGCGGCGTGTTTGGCGTCATCGGTGTAACCGATGCGGCAAATTTCGTGGCACTCGGCCTGCATGCGCTCCAACACCGGGGTCAGGAAGCAGGCGGAATTGTCAGCTACGACGCCACCGACGGCTTCAACAGTGCGCGTCGCTTCGGCTATGTCCGTGATAATTTCACCAAGCAAAGCCTGATGGAGACCTTGCCCGGTCAGCTTTCGATCGGCCATGTGCGCTATTCCACCAGCGGTGGAAAGATGCCGCAGATCCGCGATGTGCAGCCATTCTTCGGCGAATTTGCCATGGGCGGCGCCGCGATTGCGCATAACGGAAACATCACCAATGCCGACGCCTTGCGCAAGGAACTGATCGAGCGCGGCTCAATTTTTCAGAGCAATTCCGACAGCGAGTGCATCATCCACCTCATGGCGCGTAGCCTGCAACGCACCATCCCCGAGCGGATGGAAGACGCGCTGCGCAGGGTCGAGGGGGCGTTTTCCATCGTCGCCATGACCCGCACCAAGCTCATCGGCGTGCGCGACCCGCTGGGTGTGCGCCCGCTGGTTCTGGGGCAAGTCGCGGATGGGTGGGTGCTCAGCTCCGAGACCTGCGCGCTCGACATCATCGGCGCGGAATACATCCGCGAGGTAGAGCCCGGCGAGATGGTCGTGATCAATGGCGATGGCGTCGAGAGCCATTTCCCGTTTCGCCGTCAAAAGCCGCGCTTTTGCATTTTCGAGCATGTCTATTTCTCGCGCCCCGATTCGATCCTTGGCGGGCGCAGCGTCTATGAGACGCGCCGCCAGATCGGTGTGGAGCTTGCAAAGGAAAGCCCGGTGGAGGCCGATCTGGTCTGTCCGGTGCCGGATTCGGGCACGCCCGCAGCCATCGGGTTCAGCCAGCAATCGGGCATCCCTTACGCGATGGGGATCATTCGCAACCAGTATGTGGGGCGCACATTCATTGAGCCGACCGAGCAGATCCGCAACATGGGGGTGCGCCTCAAGCTCAACGTGAACCGTGCCCTGATCAAGGGCAAACGGGTGATCCTCGTGGACGACAGCGTGGTGCGCGGCACCACCAGCCGCAAGATCAAGGAGATGATCCTTGATGCGGGGGCCAAAGAGGTGCATTTCCGCATTGCATCGCCGCCCACCGCATGGCCGTGCTTCTACGGCGTGGACACACCCCAGCGTGAGAAGCTCTTGGCCGCGACCATGTCCGAGGACGAAATGTGCGCGCATTTGCAGGTCGATAGCCTCAAATTCATCTCGCTCGACGGGCTCTACCGTGCCGTGGGGGAAGGCAAAGGCCGCGACAATGCCAGCCCGCAATATTGCGATGCGTGTTTTTCAGGTGAATACCCGGTCAAGCCGTCGGATCAGATCGCCAAGGGCTTTGAGCTGAAAGCAGCAGAATAAGCCGTCTTCCCGGCGCCTTTCCGCGCAGGTTTTCGGCGGCAATTGTGCTCGGTGTGCTGCGCTCTTAACTGCTCCTCACAGCAATAATGAGGGGCTCTGCCCATGTCCGAATCGCAAAACCCTGCTTTTGATCGCACCGTTGATCGCTCCGTCACCGCAAAGGGCAAACAAACCGTACCCATCGCGCAGGAGGCACTGCCCGAAGAGCCCGACCGCATAGAGGCTGGCAATGACACCGCCGCGACCGAGTGTGCGGCCACCATCGAAGGGGCTTTGCCCAATGATCCGGTCATCCTGCTCGGCACATTCTCCGCCCCCACGGGCACCTTTGCCTTGATCCGCGCGCGCGGTGAGATACAGCGCGTCATCCTCGGCGACGCTGTTGGCAGAGAAACCGTAGCCGCCATAGAGGATGGCAGCCTCGTTTTGGTGCGCGGCGCACGCACGGACGTGCTCCAGATCCCCGGCTGAGCCGCGCATTTTGCCACGCCGCGCCCGATTACACTTGATCCGGCGCGGCAACGGTGGGATGCCACCGCCCATGGAAACGACAACACAACCCCTCGTGGCCCTCATCACCGGCGCATCGCGCGGCTTGGGTGCTGCATTGGCAGAAGAGCTTGCTCCGTCTTATCACATCGTCGCCGTGGCCCGCACCACGGGCGCGCTGGAGGAGCTGGACGACCGCATTCAGGCAGCGGGGCACCAAGCCACGCTCGCGCCCATGGACATCACAAACCCCGATGCGATGGCGCAGCTTTGCCGCTCGATCCATGACCGTTGGGGCGGCATCGCACTTTGGCTTCACACGGCGGTTCACGCCGCCCCGATGACGCCCGCCGCCTATCTCGATGCCAAGGACTGGGCAAAATCCGTGGCCTGCAACACCACCGCCACCGGGCAACTCATCCCTTACATTGCCCCGCTTCTGGGCAGTTCGGGCCGCGCCGTCTTCTTCGATGACCGCCGCGCGGGTGACAAGTTCTTCTCGGCCTACGGCGCCACCAAGGCCGCACAGATCGCGCTGGCCCGCTCCTGGGCTGCCGAGACGCAGCGCACCGGCCCGCATGTGCATATCCTCAGCCCCGCGCCCATGCCCACGGCCACGCGCGCGCGGTTCTATCCCGGTGAGGATACGTCCGAGCTGACGCACCCCCGTGAAGAGGCCCGCCGTATGTTGGGTCTTTTGGGTTAAAACCGCTGCAAAACCTCGGCAAATACGCCGCCGCGCTTGCCCGCCCGCAGCCGGGAGGATACACAAAAACACAACCCCTGCTGGAGGGCCTCAAGCCTTGCGTATTCTGATCACCAATGATGATGGCATTGCGGCCCCGGGCCTTGAGGTCATGACCGAAATCGCAGACGCGCTGGCCGGCACCGATGGCGAGGTTTGGTGCGTGGCCCCGGCTTTTGAGCAATCGGGCGTCGGGCATTGCATCTCCTACACCAACCCGATGATGCTCAGCGAGATGAGCCCGCGCCGCTATGCGGTGCAAGGCAGCCCCGCCGATTGCGTCCTCGCGGCCCTCCACCATCTTATGCCCGAACGGCCCGACCTGGTTCTCTCAGGCGTTAATCGCGGCAACAACGCCGCCGAAAACGCGGTGTATTCAGGCACCGTGGGGGCCGCTATGGAGGCGGCTCTGCAAGGTGTGCCTGCGATTGCGCTCAGCCAATATTATGGGCCTCTCAACAAGGATCTCGACGACAAATTCGAGAGCTCCCGCCAGCATGGCCTCGCCACGGTGCAACGCCTCTTGGACAAGGGCGTGTGGAGCGCCGATGATTACGGCATCTTCTACAACGTCAATTTCCCGCCTGTGCCCGGCGCAGATGTCAAAGGGCTGCGCGCCGCGCGTCAAGGCTTTCGCCGTGACATGGGCTTTGGTGTGAAACCCGTAAGCGCCCCCTCCGGTCGGCAGTTTCTTTGGGTCACGGGCGCACCGCAAGGCCAGCCCACCAGCCCCGGGTCGGACGCATCGCTGAACCTTGAGGGCTATATCACCGCCACGCCCATGCGCGCCGATCTCACCGCCCATGACGTGCTGGAGCCTTTGAAAGCTATCGAATGAGCTTTGATTCCGAAACCGCCGAACGCAAAATGCAGTTCCTTTTTGCCCTGCGCTCCAAGGGTGTGACGGATGCCCGCGTGCTCGGCGCTATGGAAAAGATCGACCGCGGGCCGTTCATTCGCGGCCTCTTTGCCGAACGCGCCTATCAGGACATGCCTCTGCCCATCGCCTGCGGCCAGACGATCAGCCAGCCCTCTATCGTCGGGTTGATGACGCAAGCGCTCAAGATCACGGCGCGCGACAAGGTTCTGGAGGTGGGCACAGGTTCGGGCTATCAGGCCGGGATCCTCAGCCAACTGGCCCGAAGGGTCTACACGGTGGACCGCCATAAACGCCTCGTGCGCGAAGCAAGCGAGATTTTTCGCGCCCTTGATCTGACCAATATCACGGCGCTCACGGCCGATGGCAGCTTCGGTCTGCCTGACCAAGCCCCCTTTGACCGCATCATCGTGACCGCCGCCGCCGAAGATCCGCCCGGTCCTCTCTTGGCGCAACTGAAAATCGGCGGTATCATGGTCGTGCCCGTGGGTCAGTCTGACGCCGTGCAAAGCCTGATCCGTGTCACCCGGCACGAGACGGGATTTGAGTATGATGAGTTGCGCCCGGTGCGTTTTGTGCCGCTCCTTGAGGGTTTGGGCCGGGACGAAGCGCAAAGATGAGTTTGAAAGCCCCGGGTCACAATGGGGCAGGTGATGAGGATGATCGAGATGAGACTGCTCCAACGCCCCCTGCCCATGCTGGCTGGCCTGACATTGATGACACTGGGCGCCTGCTCGGAAACCTTTGATCTGGACCTGCGCGGCGGGCTCGGCACTGGCAATGCGCTGGATACCGCCGATGCGGCGCGCGCAGCCACCTCCAGCCGCCCCGAGCCTGACAGCCGCGGCATCATCTCCTATCCCAGATATCAGGTCGCCGTGGCGCGGCGTGGTGATACACTGAGCAGCCTTGCCACGCGGATCGGTGTTGATGCCAATGAGCTGGCCCGCTTCAACGGGATTCAAACAGGCGATACGCTGCGCCGGGGCGAAGTGATCGCCCTGCCCGCCCGCGTGGCCGAACCTGCAGGCGGGCCGATCCGCCCGGACGGGGTGGACATCACCGAGCTTGCGGGCAATGCGATCGACGCGGCAGACAGCGCGCGGGTCGAGACCACCGCCCTGGCTCCCGCCCAAACTGGCGCACAACCCATAAGGCACCGCGTGAAACGCGGTGAGACCGCCTTTACCATTGCACGTCTTTACAACGTATCGATTCGAAGCCTTGCGGACTGGAACGGGCTCAACTCCGATTTCGCGGTGCGCGAAGGGCAATACCTGTTGATCCCCGTGGCATTGCCCGGCGAACAGACCCGCCCCTTTGATGCAACCGAGGTCACGGAGCCGCAAGCCCCCGGCGTCGGCTCCCCCACGCCCGAACCCCCCAGCGCCGCCACACCGCTGCCAGACGAGGACACCATCCCCGTGGCTGCGGCTCAGCCCCCCAATGACGCCCCCGATCTCGGCGCGGACCAGACCACCAGCACTGCGCGGATGAGCTATCCGGTGCGTGGCGACATCATCCGCCCTTACATAAAGGGCAAGAATGACGGGATCGACATCGCAGCCGCCCCCGGCACGGCCGTCAAAGCCGCGGACAAAGGCGTTGTCGCCGCCATCACCAAAGACACCAAAGGCACCCCGATCATCGTGGTGAAGCACAGCGGCAACCTGCTGACGGTCTATTCCAACGTGTCGGATGTTGCGGTCTCGACGGGCGATACCGTGAACCGTGGCCAGACCCTTGCCAAAATCCCCTCAACGGGCGTCGCGGCCGTGCATTTCGAAGTGCGCAACGGGTTCGACAGCCTCGACCCCATCCCCTTCCTCACGCCGTAAAAGGCGGCGCGCGCGCCGAGGCGTCAGCGCTTCTTCTTAGCGGAAATACTCAAAAACGTGAGGGATGCGACAGGCGCCGTCACTCAATCGGCACGCCCATCCGTCCGGCAAGATCGGTGACGAACTGCCAGGCTACACGGCCGGAGCGTGCCCCTCGCGTGGCTTGCCATTCAATCGCTTGGCCACGCAGATCATCGTCGGAAATCTCGATCCCGAGGGCCGCGCAATAGCCGTGGATCATCGCCAGATACTGATCCTGATCACAGCTATGGAATCCAAGCCAGAGGCCGAACCGATCGCTGAGCGACACCTTCTCCTCAACAGCCTCACCGGGGTTGATCGCCGCACTGCGCTCATTCTCGATCATGTCGCGGGGCATCAGGTGGCGACGGTTTGACGTGGCGTAGAAGACCACATTATCAGGCCGCCCCTCGATGCCACCATCCAGGACCGCCTTGAGCGATTTGTAATGCTGATCATCATGGCTGAAGCTCAGATCGTCGCAAAACAGAATGAATCGCGCAGGTGACGCGCGCAAAAGCGCCAGAAGCCGGGTGACGCTTGTCAGGTCCTCGCGCTGCAACTCCACAATCTTCAAATCGGCCCCCTCGGCGCGTACCGCGGCGTGCACGGCCTTCACAAGGCTCGATTTACCCATGCCCCGCGCGCCCCAGAGAAGCGCGTTATTCGCGGCCAAGCCGCGCGCGAATTGGCGGGTATTTTCCAAAAGCGTGTCTCGGGAACGGTCGATCCCGACCAGCAGATCCATCTCGACCCGCGAGACATTGGGCACGGGGCTGAGCCGGTCCGGCGAGACGTGCCAGACAAACGCATCGGCGGCGCTCATATCGGGGGCCTCGGCGGGGGGCGGGCTGATCCGCTCCAATGCGGCGGCGATCCGCTCTAGCGGATCACTCATTTGTCGCGCGCCTCGTCCTCATCATTGTCATCCTCGAACCACAGCCCTTCGGCGCGCAGCTTGGCCTCACGTTTGCGCTCCACCCGCTTCACAAGGAGAATGGAAATCTCATAAAGACCGTAGACGACGACAAACAGGATGCCTTGCGTGATCACATCGGGCGGCGTGACAAGTGCTGCCAAAACCAAGATACCCACCACCGCATATTTACGCACCGTGCGCAGGCCATCAGAGCTGACGAGCCCTGCCTTGCCCATCAGCGTCAGCAGAACGGGAAGCTGAAAACACAGACCGAAGGCCACGATGAATTTGATGGTGAGGTTCAGGTATTCCTGCGCTGAGCCTTGGAACACGACGCTGAGAGGAGCCGCGTTCTGACCACCGTCGACTGCTTCTCCGCCCGTGCCAAACTGCTGAAACCCAAGGAAGAAATCATAGGCAAGTGGTGTGACGACATAGAAGGCAAAGCTTGCGCCGAGGACAAACATGAAGGGCGATGCGATCAGAAATGGCAAGAATGCGCCCTGCTCGTTCTTGTAAAGACCGGGCGCCACGAAGCGCCACATCTGATTGGCGATGTAGGGAAAGCCCAAGATGAAGCCGCCAAGGAACGAGACCTTGATCGCAACGAAGAAACCTTCTTGCGGAGAGATGAAGATCAAATCGCAATCCTGCCCCCGATCGGCGAGGACTTTGCACAGAGGATCGGTGAGAAAGTTGAAGATCGGCGTGGCGACCGTAAAGCAGATGATCATGCCCACGAGAAACGCCATCGCAGATTTGATCAACCGCGAGCGCAGCTCCGTGAGGTGTTCGATCAGCGGCGCGCTGCTGTCTTCAAGCTCGTTCGTGTCGGTCATGCCTTGCCCTCAGACGCGGGCTTCTTGGCGGGCTTTTTGGCTGCAGGCTTCGCGGCCTTGGCCTTTGCCGCCGGTTTCGCCGCCGCTTTGGCCGCGGGCTTTTTTGCAGCGGGCTTGGCGGCAGGCTTGGCTGCCGGCTTGGCGGCGGGCTTGGGTGCCGCCTCAGCCGCCTCAGCTGCTTTGCGGGCCGCCTCGCCCTCGGCATATTTTTTGCGGATCGCCTCCGTCTGCGCTTGCCGTTCAGGCGACATGCGCGAGGTCTCGGGTTTGCCTGCGTCCTTTGTGGACTGGGTGAAGCTGGTGGCGGTCTTGCGCACTTCGTCCATAGCGCTGCCAACCGGATTTGTCGCGGATTTGAGCGTTTTTTGCAGGTCGCTCACGCCAGCATCATCGGCCGCGTCATTCATGGCTTTCGAGAATTCACGCGCCATACCTTTGGCCTTGCCCACAAACCGGCCAACGGTTCGGAACATACCTGGAAGATCTTTGGGGCCCACCACGATCAGCGCAACAACGCCAATCACCAGCAGTTCCGACCAGCCGAGATCCAGCATCTGGGGCTCAGACCTTGTCTTTGTCGTGCTTGGGCGTCACGTCCTTCGCCTCATCGGTGGCATCAGCCAACTCATCGTCAAGCTCCTTGCTGCTGTCGTTGATACCCTTCTTGAAGGACGTAATGCCCTTGCCAACTTCGCCCATCAGCGATGATATCTTGCCGCGCCCAAAGAGCACCAGCACGACGACCGCGATCAGCAAAATGCCGGGAAGACCGATATTGTTAAGCATGTTTAGTTTCTCCCATCCGCAGGGGGGCATCCACGCCGCCCCGGAAATTTCACTCACATTATCTAAAGGCTATGAGGGCGGGATAAAAGACGCAATGCGCGTATATGCGGAAAATCCGCAAAAAACACTGCCCCTGCGCGAGGATTACGGACGTGTCGGGAACACGAAGCACCGATCCCGCCGGATCATCAGCCAAAGCGCCATACCCGGTTTGGGCAGAAAAACGTTTGGAACCGTAGCCTTGAGGATCGAGCCGTCATGATCCATCCGAAACTCCACGAGGCTTTCCGACCCCATGAACCGCGCACGCTGCACGACGCCGCGCGCAGGCGTCCCATCGCCGGGGGTCGGATTGGGGCCCCGCCCCGCCCGGTCAAAATCGATCTTGATATGCTGCGGGCGGATCACAATATCCACCTTCGTCCCATCGGGCACACCGGGGGCGAGGAAATTACCAAACGGCGTGGGCGTGAGCGCCCCATTCACTTCGCCCCGGATCACGTTGATATCGCTGAAAAAGGCCACTGCATCGCGGTCCACGGGCGCGTTGTAAAGATTGTAGGGCGCGCCTTGCTGCACGATCTCTCCTCCACGCATCAGGGCGATGTCATCGGCCATCCGCATCGCCTCCTCAGGCTCGTGGGTTACCAGCAAGACGGCCGTATCCTGTTCGCGTAAAATCTCCAGCGTCTCGTCGCGGATACCGTCGCGCAGTCGGTTATCGAGGCCGGAAAACGGCTCATCCATCAGCATGATCCGCGGGCGCGGTGCAAGTGCACGGGCCAGCGCCACGCGCTGCTGCTCACCGCCGGAAAGTTCGTGAGGATAGCTTTTCGCGTACTGCCCGAGACCCACGCGGTCGAGCAATTCGCGCACACGCCCCGCCGTGCGGCCACGATCCCCCGGCAGACCAAAACGCACGTTGTCTCCGACTGTCAGATGCGGGAAAAGCGCGAAATCCTGAAACATCAGCCCGATATTGCGCTGTTCGGGCGGAATGCGGAACCTGGTGTCGCAGATCAGCGCGCCATCCACGTAGATCTCGCCGCTGTCTTGCATCTCCACCCCGGCGATAATCCGCAGCGTCGTGGACTTTCCACAGCCCGAAGGAACCAAGAGGCACGTCACCTGACCCGCCCGCACGCTCAGCGACACATCATCCACCACGCGCCGCCCGTCATAGCTGCGCGTTATGTTTTTAATCTCAAGGCGCGGTGGCGTGGGCGGCAAGTGCAGTCTTCCATATGTTTCCGACTGAACCTGTCGGAATTGCTGAGCCGCAGATAGCAAGCCGTGCGGTGCGGCGCAAGCCAAGCGGACCATATGGGGCGTGGATCAGGCCCGGCGCGCACCGGCAAGCGTCGCTGCGAATCCCGCCACGAGAACTCCGATACAGATGAGCAAAAGCTGCTCATACTTGTGTCCCTCGGGCAGGATCGCTGCAAAAACTGCCCAATCGCGCCCAAAATAGGCCACCGCGCCCAGCATGGCCGCACCATAAGCCACAAGATACGACCAAAGCGCGATGCGCCGCCCCATGACCAGCCCGACGATAAGAATAGGTGTGAGGAACATGCTGGCGGTTCCGCTTACCGCGACTGCGTCAAAGAGTGTCTGGTTTCCCCATAGCGTCAGAGCGGCCCCCAGCACCATGAACACAGTCATGGCAATGCGCCCCGATGCAAGGCTGCGTGCACCGATCCGAAGCTCTTCCACCACCAACCGCGCAGCACTGGCCAGTGCCGAATCAAGCGTGCTGAGCGCGGAGACCAGAAGCGAGACCAAAAGCGCCACGTAAAGCCAAGGCGGGAACATGCTCGCCCATGTGCCCAACAATTCCCCCTCATACTCCGCCCCGATCAGGCTCGCCTGGATGCCGAACATGCCAAAGGCGATGATGCAGAGCGTCGAAATGAAAAATGCATGCAGGAACGACCGCCGCGTGGTCTCCCGATCCGCCAGAAAGCCACGATCCATCATCACCGGATCATGCGCCGGGTAGGAAAATACCTGAAGGAGAGCGACCAGCAAAAGCACCTGCCCATTCCAAGCCCCGGACGTGCCGGGCGCCGTGAGAACCGCGCTCATGGAAAAACCGGGGCTGAGCAGCAAGGCCGCGAAGGCCGCCGCAAAGACCACGAGAAAGACGCTCATTTGAAGCACATCCGTGCGCAGCGCCGCACTCAGGCCGCCCCACGCGCTATAGCCAAGCCCGAGTATCGCCACCGCCACGATCGACACCTCACGCGCGAGCCCGATCTCGGGCAGCACGGCCGCAAAGATCAGCCCGACGACCAGGAGATTGGCAAACACTTCGGACAGAAGCCTGAGCGCGATCACCAGATTGTAGCAGCCCGTGCCCGCCACAGCGAACCGGGCACCAAGCCAATCCTGAACCGAGCCTGCCCCGCTTTCGCGCAACCGCCCGACGATGAAGCCGCCTGTGAGGAAAGAGCCGTAATAGGCCGCATAAGCCAGCGTGCCCCAGATTCCGTAGAAATAACCCAAAATCGCGGCATTCATCAACGAGCGGGCGAATATCCACGTGGTGACCTGGCTCAGCACCAGCATCCAGAGCCCCGGCGCACGCCCGTCCACCGAGGCCCCTCCAAAGAACCCATCGACCGTGGCGCGGCGCGGGGCTGCGATCAGGCTGGCCAAAACGATGGCGGCGAAAATGGCAATCAGCACGGCGGTTTGCATGGGCGAATCCTTGGCAATATTCAATCGGCCCCGCCGCTTAGCAGTTCGGTAGACCTGTCGCCAATGGGTGGATGCCCTACTCCACGCAGATGTGATCCTGCACGAGGTGGCGTTAGAGCGTGGCGTTCACAGCCCCGCCATCAAGAAGAATATTCTGCCCGATGATGAAGCCCGCATGTTGGGAGCACAGAAACACGCATGTTGCGCCGAACTCCTCCGCCGTGCCATAGCGGCCTGCAGGGATCGTGGCGCAACGTTGTGCGCGGGCCTCGTCCATCGTGATGCTTTGCGCTTTGGTCACGCCCGTATCAAGGGCCACGGCCCGGTCCGTCGCATGGATACCCGGCAACAGGTTGTTGATCGTGACGCCCTGACCCGCCACCTGCCGCGACGTGCCCGCGACATAGCCCGTCAGCCCTGCGCGCGCCGCATTGCTGAGGCCCAGCACGGCAATGGGTGCCTTGACCGATTGCGAGGTGATGTTGACGACCCGCCCCCATCCACGCGCCATCATGCCCGGCACCAGCGCCTTGATCAGAGCAATGGGCGCCAGCATGTTGGCATCGAGCGCGGCTATAAAATCATCCCGGTCCCAATCGGACCACATACCGGGGGGTGGCCCGCCTGCGTTGTTTACAAGGATATCCACGTCCCCCGCCGTCGAAATCAGAGCGGCCTGCCCCTCGGGCGTGCTCACATCCGCGGCCACGGTGGTGACTTCGACGCCGAATTCCGTCCGGATCGCAACAGCCGACGCCTCAAGCGCCTCTGCCCCGCGCGCATTCATCACCAGATGCACACCTTCGGCCGCCAAGGCCCGCGCACATCCCAAACCAAGCCCCTTGGAGGAGGCACACACAAGCGCCCGTTTTCCCTTCAAACCCATATCCATGCCGCGCCCCTTTCGTCTTTCCCCGTGACCTTGCCCGAAAGAGCGGCCACAATACCTTGAAACTTGCAAGCTGGTGGCACGCTGCTGCCACAATTCGCCCCTATTCCGAAGCCTATGCCAGCCCCTTGCAGACCGAAAGAGCAAAAGATGACCCTCAGATCCGAAAATCCGGCCCATGTTCAGACCCTGCATGTTTACCGTGCCAACGCGTTGACGGTGGTCAATGGCGCCAACTTGGGCGATGCGCTGTCCTTTGGGGCGGAGCTTGATCTGGATGATACATATGAGCTGCACCACACCGCCCGTGCCGAGCAGCTGACGGTGACGGCAGGGCCCGGTGGCACGCTGATCGCGGCCCCTGCGACCAAGCTCGGCCGCGCCGGGCACACGATCCATATCCATAGCTGCCTCACCTTGATGACGCCAATGGGCGGCACGACGGAGATTGTGGTGCTGGTCGAGGTGGACGCAAACGGCGATGTGGAGGCGGTGTATGCGCTGCCCCTCGCCGCGATGACGCCGCGCACGGATTACACCCTTGTGGGCATCGAGGTCGAGCGCGCCCGGACCCGGTTTGCCGAAGTGGCCTGTGTGTCTTTCACACGCGGAACACGGATCACGATGGCCTCCGGCGCGCAGAAGCCCGTTGAGGAGTTGCAGCACGGCGATATGGTGCTGACCCGCGATGACGGACCGCGCGCCCTCACATGGATTGGCCGATCCACCGCGCGGGCGGTCGGGGATTTCGCGCCTATTTGCATCAAGGCGGGCGCACTGCATAACGAGGGCGATCTTTACGTCAGCCCCGATCACAGGCTTTTCATTTACCAACGTTCGGACGCACTTGGCGCGGGCCGCCATGAGGTTCTGGTGCGCGCACGCCATCTCGTCAATGGTGACACGATCGTGCAAGAGCCCGGCGGGTTCGTGGATTACTTCCAACTGCTCTTTGATGACCATCAAATCATATATGCAGAAGGCATCGCCGCCGAGACGCTCTTGGTGGACACGCGGACCCGCGCCGCGCTGCCCGCAGAGCTGAATGCGAAGCTGGCCCAGAGTCTGCCGGGCCATGAGGGGCGCAGCCATATGAAATTCGAGGTCGGCGAAGCCCTGCTGAACCGCCCGGATGCCGCCGCCCTCTTGCGGCGCGCCTCGACGCGCTAAACGCCTCGGCCAGACCACGTTCGGCAGCGCCGCACCATCTTGCCATGGCCTGGCGCCCGGCCTATACGCCGAGCCATGCCCAATGATATCTCAAACCGCCCCGAATTGCCGCCCGAGATCGCGCGGCGCCGCACCTTTGCGATCATCTCGCATCCCGATGCGGGCAAGACCACGCTGACGGAGAAGTTCCTCCTCTTTGGCGGCGCAATTCAGATGGCGGGACAGGTGCGGGCCAAGGGCGAAGCGCGGCGCACACGCTCGGATTTCATGCAGATGGAGAAGGATCGCGGCATCTCGGTCTCCGCCTCCGCCATGTCGTTTGATTTCGGGCATTTCCGCTTCAATCTGGTGGACACGCCGGGTCACTCGGACTTCTCCGAAGATACCTACCGCACCCTGACAGCCGTAGACGCCGCCGTGATGGTGATCGACGGCGCGAAGGGCGTGGAGAGCCAGACCCAGAAGCTTTTCGAGGTGTGTCGCCTGCGCGACCTGCCGATCCTCACCTTTTGTAACAAGATGGACCGCGAAAGCCGCGAGACCTTCGAGATTATTGACGAGATACAAGAGAACCTCGCAATTGATGTGACGCCCGCAAGCTGGCCCATCGGCGTGGGGCGCGATTTCATCGGCTGTTATGACATGCTGAACGACCGGCTGGAGCTTATGGACCGCGCGGACCGCAACAAAGTGGCCGAGAGCATCCAGATTGACGGGCTGGAAGATCCGAAACTGGACGCGCACGTCCCCGCCGATCTTGTGGCCAAGTTGCGTGAAGAGGTCGAGATGGCCCGCGAGCTTTTGCCCGCCCTCAACATTCAATCGGTGCTGGAGGGGCATATGACGCCCATCTGGTTCGGCTCCGCGATCAATTCGTTTGGCGTGAAGGAGCTGATGCAGGGTATTGGCGCTTACGGCCCCGAGCCACAGCCGCAACGCGCAACCCCGCGCGCCATCGCCCCTGAGGAAACCAAGGTCGCAGGCTTTGTCTTCAAGGTGCAGGCCAATATGGACCCCAAGCACCGCGACCGCGTGGCCTTTGTGCGCATGGCGTCAGGTCATTTCAAGCGTGGGATGAAGCTCACCCATGTGCGCACCAAAAAGCCAATGACTGTGAGCAACCCGGTGCTGTTTCTCGCCTCTGACCGCGAATTGGCCGAGGAAGCTTGGGCCGGTGACATCATCGGCATCCCCAACCACGGGCAACTCCGGATCGGCGACACCCTGACCGAAGGGGAGGCGCTGCGCGTGACGGGCATCCCAAGCTTTGCGCCCGAACTTTTGCAGACCGTTCGCGCAGGCGATCCGCTCAAGTCCAAGCATCTGGAAAAAGCCCTCATGCAGTTTGCCGAGGAAGGCGCGGCCAAGGTGTTCAAGCCTATCTTCGGATCGGGCTTCATCGTGGGTGTCGTGGGCGCCTTGCAGTTTGAGGTTCTGGCCAGCCGAATCGAATTGGAATACGGCCTGCCGGTGCGATTCGAGGCGAGCCAATTCACTTCGGCCCGCTGGGCCCTCGGCGCAAAGCCAGCGGTGGACAAGTTCATCGAGGCCAACAAACAGCATATCGCCCATGACAATGACGGCGACGTGGTCTACCTCACACGGCTTCAATGGGACATTGATCGCATCCAGCGCGACTACCCCGCTATCACCCTGACAGGCACCAAGGAAATGATGGCCAGCTAAGCGCGTGGCACGGGGCCAGCCTCGCCGGCGGTGACACGCCATTGCGCTTGCGAGCGTAGAGCGCCTGCCGCAGCTTGGATGAGAACCGCTCCAACATCCTCAGATCGCGTCCGAAATCAGACGCCGGGGCCGTGCGGCCTCAAGCTCCGTCGCCAAATCAATCAGGCCCCGTGCCTTGGTGGCATTCAGCCCGTTCAAACACAGATCATGCAGGCGATAAGCCGTATCCGGGCTGCGTTTCAGCTTCGCAGGCTCTCCGATAAACGCCCGCGCCTCACCAAGCGCACCCAAGCGCTGGCAAATCCGCACAACATCCCACCCGCTGCGCAGCTTGTGCCGCCATCCGCCTGATTGCGGTGCAGGCGTAGAAAAACCTTCGGCAAAGGGGATATCCGCATACTCCGGATAAGCCCGAGCGATACAATCGTTATGAAGCTGCTGATCGCGCGTCACGGCATAAGGCAGCGACATGCAGAACCGCGCAAAAGCCTCGTCCAGATAGGGACAAAATACCATCTTCGCAGGCTTCAAAATAGCTTGCGGTACAAAGTTAACCTCCCGCCGCGTCCGGTGATACATCCAGAACACCTGATACGGGTCCGGCGCATCCGCATAAGCCGCCACCGCCCGCCCGATATGGTCCAAGAACTCCGCATCACGCTCGGGCGAATAGAGTGGCCCCGCTCCTTGCCCCCAACCGGGCTGCGAGATCACGCGGCCATGACCGTCAACAAGGCCCCGCGCGATTCCGGTATAGTCATCCTTCATCGCAAGTTGATAAAACCGCTCTGCATCGCCATCCGGGTTGGTCAGGATATCGCCCGCAATCCCGTCAAACCCCGCGATATCACAGTCCAGAAAGTAATCATGCAGCGGCATCATCTGCGCATGCTCATCCGCACAAAGACTCGTCATCACGAGGTTGCGCAGCGCATCGGCCAGCCGGGGCCGCGCATGACCAAGCACATGATGTGGCACTCCCGCCCGTTCGCAAACCGCCCGCGCCGCCTGCGCCTCAGCATTCATAACCGCGCCATTGTGATGAAACGTCACGCAGGACTCAGGTCGACGCCCCTGACGCAACATCTCCAGCAGGATATGGCGCGAATCCCGCCCCCCGCTCAGGGGCAGCGCCAGGGGTCCGTGATGGCTCTCCAGAATCCGCGCCATACCTGCGCGAAAATACTCCGTCATCCCCTCGACGGCCCCCTCGCGGGTGATCTCGATCGCCACCGGAATCTCGACGCCACCTGTGATCTCCAAACGCCCCTCGGACCAGACCAGACGCCCGCCCGGCGGCAATGTCTTCACATGGCGCAAAGGCGTCTCATCATGGATGAAAATCCCCATCCGGTGGAACACTGCCAGCGCCAGATCATCACGCGCCGTATCCGCGCCCTGCGCTACAAGCTCCAATAGCGACGGTGAGATCATCACCGCACCCGCTTTTTCGTAGACATAAAGATTGAAAAACCCGAACGGATCGACCTCGGCGCTCAGAGTGGCACCATCCCAGTGCCACCGCGCGAAAAGCCGTCCCACCGGGCGCTCGAAGCTCGGACCAGATTGCCATGCGCAAGCCCCGGACATCTCCGCGCGCCCATCGGCCATGCGCACCGCTACAAATGGATAACCGCCCGCCTGTTGCACAAATTCGCCGATCTCAATTAGGGCCTGTGGACAATCATCTTGAGGCTATGAGTGCTGCTACGAGGTTCCAACACGCTGCATAACTGCAATCGGTTTTGTCGTATCTTGTGGCTATCCCTCTGAACTCTTGAATCTTTGCGAAGTAATTTTCCACCAGATGCCGCCACTTGTAGACCTCCGCGTCATAATCGCGATGGATTTTGCGGTTGGCTTTGGGCGGGATCACGGCGGTTGCACCACGCTGGTCGAGGTCTTG
>JBASXE010000203.1:0-1536 GCA_049276875.1 Roseovarius sp.
ATCAACCAGCCCGTCTTCAATATCGGCAAGCAGTTGTTGCAGGGCAGGGCGCTCTAGTGTGCCGCCCGAGAGCCCACCGTCATCGTATTGGTCACGCACCAAGGCCCAGCCTTCGGAGCGCTGGCTAGCAATATAGGCCTCACAAGCCTCGCGCTGCGCATGCAGGCTGTTGAACTCTTGCTCCAGGCCTTCCTCGCTCGACTTGCGCGTGTAGATGGCGCAGCGCAGACGGCGGGCGGGTTTTGTTGAAACATCCTTCATGCCTCACCCCGTTTCCGCTCGCGCAGCCCAAAGAAGCGATAGCCGTTCCAGCGCGTGCCCGTGATGGCGCGCGCCACCGCAGATAGCGACTTGTAGCGCTGGCCATCCCAGTCGAAGCCTTCCCTGAGAACAGTGACCGTGTGGGCGACGCCATCCCATTCGCGGATGAGCTTGGTCCCGACTACCGGGTTCCGGGGATCAGCAATCTGCGCCTTGCGCGTCAGCATGCCCTCAACCTCGTCGGCCAGCAGGTCCAGCAGGCGGCGCGTTTGCTTATCGGGGCCGCCATAGGTCAACTCTTGGATCCGGTAAGCCAGACGACCTTCGAGGAAGTTGCGGCTGTTGTTCGGCGCTGGCGCATCGAAGAGCGCCTGCCATTCAGCCTTCAGCTCATTGACAGACATGGCTTTCAAAGCGGCCAAGCGCGCCAGGATGGGTTCGTGTGTCGTCATGCAGATCTCCTCTGAGTTGGAGTTGCAGTACCGCTCTGTTTGCGCGGGAAGTGTAGCGAACGGTCTCCAGTATTCTGGGATAGTTCGTCGCGATCGCGGCCCGCGAGGCGCACCACTGCCGTGGCCAGCAGACCATAGAGCTCGGTGCGGCGCTCATGCGCCGTCATCCGGTCGGGGTGAAGCGGGTTGGGTCGGGTTAGGGGAGGCGGATCGAATATCATGATCCATCGGTGCCGGATTGTTCCGCCGCCCGCGACCTTGGAAGGGGTAAGCCCTTGTGCGTGCAGAAAGGGTGAACCCTTCAACCGTTGCAACATCACAACTGGTTGATAACTCGCTTTGTTCACGTTATGTTCAATTCATCCCATATGAATCACGAGGCCGCCAATGTCACTGAAGACGCTCGATCGTACCCAATGGAGTTGTGCAGAGGCATTGGCCCATGTGCAGAATGTTACGGTCGCCCGGCACGCGGAAGAAGCTGGAAGGCTGCCTCCCAAGCCCGTGCCGGAATATCAGAATTGGAACCGGCCGCAGGATCCGACGATCAAATGGAAGGACGAGGCGGAGACCGAGTTGCTGGTAGCACTTCGTGATGGCGATCTTCTCGCACGCGGCCGATACACCGAGGAACGAACGCATGGCTGGGGCCATGGCGGCAGCAGCGGCTTCGGTCTGCACTCAGGCTATCATACCAGCATTCGGCCTGAGCAGTGGCGCGAAGGAAAGTGGTCGCTCGGCGCCCTTACGGCGCGTGACTGGGAATTCATCGACGTCCGCATCCCGCGCGTTCTTGTGAAGGCGATCTGGCCAGATTTTGTTC
>JBASXE010000204.1:0-1822 GCA_049276875.1 Roseovarius sp.
ATCATCTGTTCTCGATATCGGCGATTGGTAATGAACTTCATTTTCATGTCAAGCTGACCTTCTCTGATCACGTTCTTAGTCTGTTTTATCAGCTGCTCCATATGAACCTTACCAGGTCCCGTTCTCATTTTTCTGACGATTGCTCTCGCAGAGGAACGTTGATCCGGACGAATTTCGCCCTTCATGGCCATGTTAGCGATGGCCTCATCTGGCAGCTCGGGGTGCATCGTTTTCAGCGCTTTCTGATTCTGTGCTTTGGAAAAACGAGATTCCACGGAGTCTGCCACACTCAAAGTGTCGTCCTCTTTGATTGCACCTTTCATGCCAGGTTTGAATCGGTTGATCTGCGCAAATTTGGATACACGAGGATCTCCATAGGTGTCAAGCATACTCTGATCTGACATTTTGAGATCGTGTGCTTCTAGAATTGCAGCAGTAAGACCTTCATCGGTAAGTCCACCCAACGGTTTCAACTGCTTTTCTTGCTTTTGTTTGACCTTCTCTTCAATGACCTCGTTTGCCTTGTTGGTGCGGGATGTCGCAGTATCATGTGCCTGGCTTGGACTGTGACAAATATAGCACGTGCCAGAACCAGCCTTGATGAAGACGTCTCGTCCAAACTTTTCTTTGCAAACTTGGCAATAAGAACCGGTGATTCCATTGATCTCGTCGGCGCTCTTGAAGGTCTTCTCATTGGATGGATGCTGTTCATTTGCGGAGGAGCTTGGGGCAGCCCCGGCACCTGTTACGGTACCGAGGCCGCCTTCTGCGTCCCCAGAGTGCTTTTTCACTTGAGGGCGCGCTTTTGGTTTTGGTTTCATGGCCGTAGTTTCCATGGGAACGTCGTCATCTTCGACAATTTCCACAGGGGCTACTGCCTTGATAACTGCTTGGTCTTCGTCGGTAAGATCACCTGCTTCGGGACACCAGTATATCTTTGATGTCTCGTTTTCCACGATACAAATAATGAATGCACTAGGAATCGCTATCGAGCAGCAAATCGCAGCCGTAGGATTTTTCTTTGGATCACTGCACCAATATAGCGGGAACTCGGCTTCGACCAACGCTTTGATGTTAAAATATATTGAGTGCGTGTCGCGTGCTCTTGCTCCCTGCCTGGTGGCCGGAGTGCCCCATGGTGCTGATGCGCCGTAGTTGAACATTCTGCCTCCCGCAGGTCCGCCACATTTTAGCTCTGAAGCCAGGATCTGTGCGGCTCTTTGCTCGGTAGTGCCGTGCATGAAGTAGGATGGCATATTTTTCAGCGTAACCGGTGTCAAAGATTCTTCGATCATTGCTTTGTTCAATCTAGACGGTCTCGTGTCTGTGTGTCCAGCCGTGCATCTTATCATGGAAGGAGTGGTGTCGCCGATGAAGCGCAAGAGTGAAAATCTGGATTTTGCCGTTGGATTTTCTTTTGGGTTCGCCTCCGTTGCCACAATGTCATAGATTTCTTTCGGCGTGACTTTGAACCCAATTGGCATGCCTGTTCTAAACGGATGCCGCTCGTTTTCGTTGTAGCATGTGCGATCTTTAGTTCGATCCCTTCGCCTTGACTCCGCATTTCGAGATCTTCCTCTTTGCTGTTCACTCTTTTGTTCTGCAGGAGGAAAGGTACTGAATGCTGATGGCTCAGCGGGGTAAAGCGTACTATTCCAGAAGCCGTCAGTGTTGATGAAGTTGATGAGGTCTTCTATGTACACCCACCCATCACGCGAGTGATAGCCTATGGCGGAGATATGATGGCGAAGTTGTCTACCTATACAGTGCGAGCAATCTTTGAGTTCCTTTCGCTTGTCGCGCCTGCGAGCCCACCTTTCGG
>JBASXE010000205.1:0-1612 GCA_049276875.1 Roseovarius sp.
GCGCGCCAATGCGGGCGATTAAGGCGGGCAATCAACATTTTGCTCCGGCCTAAGCTGGACGAAAGTTCAGCCCTCGTGTCGCGCCGGTGGTTTGGGGCTGTGATCGTCTTTCGTGCGAAAAGGGCGGGAAGCTGACTGTAATGTTTTACCACGACCGGCGCATAGATCCGCCGTAGCAGTCATTCGTGGTAGTGGTTAGCGGCTTCATTCACATTCGGAATGGACCAGGCGCTGATTTGCGCCAACATCGCATGGTTTTTCAGGGCCAACCGCCCAGGTTCACGCTTGCGGTCGTGTAGGGACTGATTGGCTGACACTAGGGGCGACAGGATCAGCTTGCTGAAAGCGCCGCAGAAACCGCTCAAGCGTTAGGATTCCCGACAACATCGCGCCATCCGCGACATGCTCGTCGGGATGATGGCTGATACCCTCCCGACAGGCAGTGAACACCATACCGACGGGGCAAAGCGAGGCCATGGCCGAGGTATCATGTGTGGCGCCAGAGGCCATGAGCCTGGCCCCCTCACGATTGCCGGTCTCGACGGCCCGCGACAGACATTCGATCAGCCCCGGTGAACAAGGTGTCGCTGGCTGGACATAGCTGCTTGCGATATCCAGCCCCAGAACCCGACGGCGCGCGATGTCACGGGCGGCTTTCGTCAGTGCCGCCCCGGCCTCCTCGCGCGTGGCATCATCGGGGGCGCGGATCTCCAGGGTCATCGCTACCTCGCCCGGGACGGCGTTCACCACGCCGGGGCGAACCTGCAAGGCACCGACTGTCGCCAGCAGGCCATCGGTTTCGCGCGCCAGATTTTCGACGGCCAGGGTCAGTTCTGCCGCCCCGGCCAGCGCATCGCAGCGCAGGTGCATCGGCATTGTGCCCGCATGCGCGGCCTTGCCGGTCAGCGTGATCATGTGCCGCTCAATGCCGCAGATGCTTGTGACAATGCCGATATCCTGGGCCGCAGCCTCCAGAACAGGGCCTTGTTCTAGATGGATTTCCACCCAGCCCAGAACCTGCGCGGGATCAAGCGTCAACTCCGGCAGGGCGTCGGGGTTCAGCCCGAAATCCTCCATTGCACGGCGCAGGGTGATGCCATTGCCGTCGCGCATTTCCAGCGCGGCCATGTCGAATGTTCCGGCAAGGGCGCGCGGCCCCATCAGAGCGGTCGGAAAGCGCACGCCTTCCTCATCCGCGAAGGCTAGAACCTCGACCGCGAAAGGCAGGGTGAAGCCTTCCTGCCGTAGCTTCATCAGCGTGAGGACCGGCAGAACGACACCCATGATCCCGTCATAAGCCCCGCCTTCGCGCACCGAATCCTGGTGTGATCCCATCAGCAGCGCAGGCGCACCATCGGGTCCATCAAGCCGACCGATCATTGTGCCTGCATCATCTAGGCGAATGGCAAGCTCAGCCTGCTTCATCAACTCGGTCAGCACTTCAAGCGCCGCGCGATGTTCAGGAGTAAAGGGCAGGCGCGTCACACCGGGGCCAGGTTCTGAACAGGCGGCCAGTTGGTCCAGCCAATGCCTTGCGAGCGCACCCCAGTCCGTCTCAGGCATAGCCACGCTCAGGATCGCTACGGGTCGGAACGCTGGGTAACCATGCCGC
>JBASXE010000206.1:0-1698 GCA_049276875.1 Roseovarius sp.
CGCGCGCCAGATGGTAGGCGATGGAACAGCCGACAACACCGCCCCCGATGATGACTGTGCGGGCATGGGTTGGCAGGGCACTCATGCGGCGATCACCCCGTCTTTGACCAAAGCGGCAAAGGTGGCGTCAAAGGCCCCCAATGCCTCATCGATTAGCGCGGTGGTATGTGCGGCAGAGGTGACACAGGATGTGTGAGACATCAGATCAACACCTCGCTCAAGCAAGCCGCCGCGCAGCCCGTTAACCAACGCGGGTTGAACCGACCTGATCTGTGCAGGCGTAAGCTCGTCCATCGACGCAGGTCCGAAATACAGGTGGCAGGTTGAGCTTTCGCCGTAGACCGTTCCCGCGATCCCATGCGCTGCCATGAGCGCCGCAATCCCGTCACGCAGCAAAGCAGCCATCGCATCGGCGTGGCGTTGGGGTGTGCCCGTCGAGAGGTGTTTCATCGCCGCATTTGCACCCGCAGCGATCAGAGGCGATGCGTTGAACGTGCCTTTGTGGCTGACGGGCGGCGACAGCCCGTCACGGGCTTCTGCGTTGTTCATCAACTCCATAATCTCGGCCTTGCCACAAACAGCTCCGCCAGGCAGCCCGCCCGTCACGATTTTGGCCAGTGTTGTTAGATCGGGCACAATCCCGTCCCGCGCCTGACGCCCGCCTGCTGACCAGCGAAATCCGGTGATAATCTCGTCAAAGATCAGCACGGCCCCAGCCTTACGGGCTACATCATGCATGGCTTGCAAGGTCCGCGTTGTCAAAGGGACTGAGCCGTAATTTGCACCCGATGCCTCGATGATCACCGTGCCGATATCAGCGTCCTGTAACGCGCTTTCCATCGCTTGCGGGTTGGCCGCGCAGACCGTGATCAGATCGCTGATTGCTTGCGGCACCCCAAGTGAGGTTGCGCGCTCACTGCCCGGTTTCGCACCCTTAAGCGCATGGTCGTGCCAACCGTGGTAATGGCCATCAATGCGCAACACACCCGGTTTGCCGCTGAACGCCCGCCCCAATCGAATGGCCAGCATCGTCGCTTCGGATCCAGACGCACAAAACCGCGTGCGCTCGGCGCAGGGCAACAACTGGTTGACCCATTCCGCCCATTCGATTTCTCCGATTTGACAATCCGCGCTGAAAATTGCGGTTGTCGCGGCGCGTTGCACGGCCTCCACCACATCGGGGTGACTGTGCCCCAGCATCTGGCTTGCGCTGCCCATCTTGAAGTCGATATAGCGGCGTCCCTCTACATCCCATTTTTCTGCACCCTGCGCGCGTTCGATGAAAATCGGATGCGGCGCGCGGTAACGCAATTCGTGACTGACACCGCCCGGCAGTGCGGCGCGTGCGCGCAGGGATAAGTCTTGGTTTTGGGTCATGCTGACTTTCCCATAACTTCGCGCGGCAGCTTGATATCGAATGCAGCCCGCAAGGCGATATCTGTCGCTTCGTCCAAATGGGTAGGGAAATGTTTGGCGATCAATTGTCGGGCAACGTCGCGCGCCCGATCCCCGACGGTATTGGAGCCATCGCTTTCCCAATCGCGCGGTGTGCGGCGATCCCCGATGTGGGGATAGAAGTAATCCGATTTCATCCGCTCGAAGGTATGCGCCTGACCTAAGTAATGCCCCTCGCCCCGACACACTGTAGCAATAACATCTGCCGCGATATTTTCTGGCGTTACCTCGACCCCGCGCAGG
>JBASXE010000207.1:0-1582 GCA_049276875.1 Roseovarius sp.
GCCCAAATCAAGAGGGCCGCAGCGCCTGCGATGTGGATCAGGATTTGGATTGCATGCGGTTCATTCACCGGATTTGCTTTCTTTTAAGTGCTACGATCAGAACGGAAAGGGCCCCGATCCAGCTACAGGTCCGATCCTGATCGATTGAAACCCTGCGTCCCAACGGTGCAACAGGCATCCATCCTCTTGTGTCGTATACCCAACCGGCGCATCCACGCGAAGGTCATAGGCAAAGGTGCTGGCAGGCGACGGCGCCGAAATGGCGATGTGGCCCGCGACATCGCTGATGATCATACTGTGGATATGGCCGCAGATAATGCGCAGCGAGCCATCAAAGCCGTTCAGGACATCACGCAGGCCCGCTCTGTTGGTCAGTCCGATCTTATCCATGAAGCCAATGCCGCAGGGAAAGGGAGGATGATGCAACGCCAAAAGCACAGGCGCATCTCCTGCTTGTAACAACGCATTTTGCAAGAAATCCAGACTGGCTACCGATAGCGTTCCCGCGCCCTGTCCTTCGACCAGAGTATCAAGCCCAATCAGTTGGATGTCACCGACACGGCGGGTCCAGTTCAACGGGCCGTTGGCCGGAAGGTCCTTGCCAAAGGCGGCCCGCATTGGGTCACGTGCGTCATGGTTGCCAGTGATGACATAAGTCGGCAGCCTCAAAGGTGCGATCAAAGATTTGAACCGTTCGTAGCTTTCCGAGCTGCCGTCATCGCTTAAATCGCCACTGACCAATAGTGCGTCAATTGGCCGGATCTGGTCGCGGATACCAGTGATCCGTGCCACCAGCCGCGCCAAGGCGCCAGAAGTATCTAGCCGCCCAGACACCAACGCGCCCTCTGGCACGATATGGGTGTCAGAGATTTGCAGGATCGTCGTCATTTGATCCCTGCGCGTAGGAATGCTTGGACGAACTGGCGCTGGAAAATCAGGAAGGCGATCAACAGAGGGGCGACAGACATAAGCGTGGCGGCGGAAATAACGCTGATATCGACACCGTTTTCAGGTGCGCCAAAGATCGACAGACCAACCGTCAAGGGCCGTGTTTCCGGCGAGTTGGTGACGATCAGCGGCCACAGAAAGTTGTTCCAGTGGGTCGATACAGACACCAGCGCATAGGCCAGGTATGTCGGCTTCGCGAGCGGCACATAGACGCGCCACAAGATGCCCAGCAATCCGCAGCCCTCGATGCGCGCGGCCTCGTGTAATTCTATGGGAACCCCTTTGAACGCCTGGCGCATCAGGAAAATACCGAACGCACTGGCCATATAGGGCATCCCAACACCAAGGATCGTATCGAACAGGCCAAGGCGCGAGATCATGGCGTAGTTTTCCACGATCAAAACTTCGGGCAGAATGAACAGCTGCATCAGTACCAGAATGAATACGTAGTCCTTGCCGGGGAACTGCAACTTCGCAAACGCAAAGCCCGCCAAGGTCGTCAGCACAAACTGCCCGATCAGGATCACAGTCACCAACATGAAGGTGTTGATGAAGTACTTCAGCCACGGTGCACCTGCCCAGGCGACGCGGAAATTCTCGAGTGTCCAGGGCGAGAACAGGTTCAGGTTAACGG
>JBASXE010000208.1:0-1584 GCA_049276875.1 Roseovarius sp.
AATATCATGGTATGGACGAACGGTGAGATGACCGGTGGTATTTCAACGTCGGTGAGCCCACAGGCTGTCTTCAACTCCTTCCTCGAGAAGTGCGATACCAGCCGGTGACAACGGCCGCGGAACGGGGATTTTCCCCGCTGTGGAGCAGGCCAGCCGCCCGGGGGATGCTTCACAGCCCCGCTTGAGAAGACGAGGTTACGCGTTCTCTCATTCATCGAACCTCTCCACATTTTTTTGCATCCGATCACCGAGTGCCTGCGAATGCCTTTTGTGTGGGCTACTTTGCCCGCAGATCCTGGCTTTTCAACCTCCTGAAAGGGAAACACTCATGCATTGCTCAGCGTTCCACCTTGCCCTTGGTGCAGTTCTCGTCCTGCCTGTCTCATCAACAGCTATGGCTGGCGAATGCCCGCTGGCTGCCGCACAGAAAGCCCGAGCCAAAGCCCACGTCCAGACTGTGGCCTACAAGGCCGAGTCAAAAGATATTGTTGATACTGCAGTCGGTGCAGGCAGTTTCAAAACGCTGGTAGCCGCCGTGCAAGCTGCCGGCCTCGTCGAAACACTGAAGGGCGAGGGCCCCTTTACCGTCTTCGCCCCCACTGACGAAGCCTTTGCCAAGCTCCCGCCGGGCACGGTCGAAACATTGCTCAAGCCAGAAAATAAGGCGAAGCTGGTCGCCGTACTCACGTATCATGTCGTACCGGGCAAGGTTATGGCAGCTGATGTCGTCAAGCTCACCGAAGCTCCGACAGTTCAGGGAGCCAAAGCCAAGGTCAAGGTTGTCGACGGGGCAGTGATGATCGATGGCGCGAAGGTCATCAAGACCGACATTGAGACGAGCAACGGCGTGATTCACGTGATCGATGCAGTGATTCTGCCCCCAGAAGGCAAGTAGTCAATAATCTGCGGACAAAGCCGCCGGCATAAGAACCGCGGCGGGGTGGGCGTCGACCCGCCCCGCCGTTGATCTTTCTGGCTGTCCTACGACAGACAACGATGAGGTAGCATCACGCTCGTGAATAATGATGCCCAAGAACGTTGAGGTTAGTTTTGCAAGAGTTGATTCTCCCAAGAATTGCTGTCGGTGATCAGTCTGCTGTACCTGAATGCATCTCGCGGTATGGCAGCCTGATCTGGACACTTGTGCGGCGACGACTTGCGAACCGGCAAGACGTCGAGGATTTAGTGCAGGAGGTATTCATCGATCTGTGGCGGTCGGCTGACCGATTCGATCCGCAGGTGGCCGAGGAGATTACGTTCGTGGCGATGATTACGAGACGACGCGTCATCGACAGAGTTCGGCGAAGCACCGCAAAACAGCAGACGGTTTCTATCGATGATGCCACAGCGACGGACGTTGCCGACCCCGCAGATGGTGCCGCCGTGAGCCGACGGCTTGAGTTCGGCGAGGAAGCCCAACTTGCTGATGAGCACCTCAGTCGGCTGAAGCCCGAGGAACAGCAGGTACTTCGGCTCTCCATCTATGACAGCCTCTCGCACTCGGTTATTGCGAAGCAGACAGGGCTACCGCTCGGCACCGTCAAATCACACATCCGCCGCGGCCTGGACAGCCTGCGAAAGAAA
>JBASXE010000209.1:0-1608 GCA_049276875.1 Roseovarius sp.
GGCCCACGCCAAGCGCAGGCCAGCGCCAAAGGCAAAACAGTCTCACAGCAAGAAGGCTAGAAAGTGATGAGTTTCGAATCATGTTTGAGCGTACAGCTAATCGTGACCTATGCGCAATGGTGGCGTCATAGGTACAAGCATCGTTGATGACTGCGAAGCTCTGGGAGCCTCTGTATTCTATAGATGACCGTGTCTCGAATTTTCACATTGTCGATCGATTGGAAAAAACATTCTGTCACGAGCGTGTGTGTGAGTCAGTTTCTGTTGTCAGTGTATCTTCTATGAAGATGATGTTTGAACCAGTTGCATCTGTCATGGATCGGCCATGTCGCTCAACACGTTTTGTGTTACGTCATCAAAGCTGATTGACCATGCAGCTGACCCCACATGTAAGCACTCTGCTGCTTGATCCGTCACGCAACAAGTGAAGCAAAGAAAAATAGAAATTGACGTTGACGGCAGTTTTGAAGCTTGAATGTAACTGCATGTTGATCTGAAGTTTCGGCTCACAAGTCCATGCATTAATCAGTCAGCATGCAAACTGCTGTCTTATCCATGACTCGGGAAATAACATTGCCTGGAGTTCCCGCAACATGGAAGATCAGGGCTGATGACACGATGACTATTGATGATGAAGTGTTCGTGAAGCTGTGCTGCAGGAACTCAAGCTTATCGAGCTTGCTGGGTAACAAGAATGGCTATCTATGTCTTACCCGTAGCCAAGGCTACAAAGCTCTTTTGGAGCTGCGCAACAGGGAATGTGCCCGTGTTGCCGTCGAAGAAAAACAAGATGATGGGTGCAATCTGTTTGATGACGCCAAGAAAAAAAGCCCACGTCGCTCCAGAACTGAACTTGAAGAAGAGCGTCGACATCACCGACCCATAACAGTCAACGTTGATGTACTAGCAAACGGTCTTCAGCCAGTCTCTATGCTGCGCTCAACGGTCGCAAAAGATTCTATCTACATCAAGTTCGACGAAGACTCCATCAGCACAGTGCTGCACATTTTGACTACGATGGGCTTTGATGACAACAAGAAAGCCAGGAATCCTGATCAGCTGCCCAAAGGCATCGCACGCCATAGAACTGGATACATCGTCCAGTACACAGCCAAATGTGGCTCAAAGAAGCGAAAGCTTCTTCATGCAGTCGATGCAGCACTAGCATTTCATGCTAATCCTCTTGCTGACGAAGAGACTGAGGATGGCCCTGTATAGCTTGCAAATACTGTGTATTTGAAAGTCCAGCACAATCGTGCTCACCGATAGGTATATGATCAGTTGTTGTTGAAGAGGGGTCGCAACATCAGGAAATTAAACCACGAAACACATTTATGTTTCTCGTTGCGTTACCAGGGTCATTTGGCGTTTCTTTGGTTCCCCATGGCCCAAAACAAACGAGTGAACATCGTGACAGTATAATAACAATGACGATTCACATGATGAACGGATGATCAACTATAAGCTTGACAGCACACATGCTTCTTGTTCTGACATATACATGTTTTAAGCTCACCTGAATTTGTTCTGGTGTAGCTAGCACTCAATGCGTGCTGAACATGTTGGATGACTCACTTGCAATCTACCCATATAGGTTTCTTGTTGTGT
>JBASXE010000210.1:0-13036 GCA_049276875.1 Roseovarius sp.
CCTGAAACCCGCCGCTATCGGTCAAAATCGGCTTGTCCCAGTTCATGAACTTATGCAGCCCGCCAAGCTGCGCAATCCTCTCCGCCGTGGGGCGCAGCATGAGGTGATAGGTGTTGCCAAGCAAGATATCCGCGCCCGTCTCGGCCACAGACGAGGGCAGCATCGCCTTCACGGTCGCGGCGGTGCCCACGGGCATGAAGGCAGGCGTGCGGATGGTGCCGCGCGGCGTGGTGATCACGCCGGTGCGCGCGCGTCCGTCCTGGCCCTTACGGGTAAAGGTGAATCTCTGAACCATCGCTCTGACCTTCGTATTTAATGCGTATTTCAACGGGTTTTACATCCTCCGCCCCATAAACCGGATGGGCGCGACTTGCAAAACATCGGCTACGCCTGACATATAAACCAATCACCATGCCAAAGGGGCCTGCCATGACCGAAGACCTGATCCTCGATTTGCTCTCTGCCAACTTGCTCTACATCCTGTTCTTCGTCGTGATCGTTCTTGTGATCGTCAAAGGGGTAAAGATTGTCCCGCAATCCGAACAGCATGTGGTCGAACGCTTCGGCAGGCTTCATTCCGTGCTGGCGCCGGGGATCAACATTATCGTGCCGTTTCTCGATGTGATCGCGCATAAAATCTCGATCCTTGAGCGGCAATTGCCCACCGCGAGCCAGGACGCGATCACCAAGGACAACGTGCTCGTGCAGGTCGACAGCTCGGTTTTCTACCGCATCGTGCAGCCTGAAAAGACCGTCTACCGCATCCGCGATATCGACGGCGCGATTGCCACCACCGTGGCGGGCATCGTGCGCGCCGAGATGGGCAAGATGGACCTCGATGAGGTGCAATCGAACCGCTCGCAACTTATCCAGACAATCAAGACCACCGTGGAGGATGCCGTAGACAACTGGGGCATAGAAGTGACCCGCGCCGAGATCCTCGACGTGAACCTCGATCAGGCCACCCGCGACGCTATGCTGCAACAGCTCAACGCCGAGCGCGCCCGCCGCGCGCAAGTGACCGAGGCCGAGGGCAGCAAACGCGCGGTGGAGCTGAACGCTGACGCCGAGCTTTATGCGGCTGAACAAATCGCCAAGGCGCGCCGTATCTCCGCCGATGCCGAGGCCTATGCGACCTCCGTTGTGGCGCAGGCGATTGCCGATAATGGGCTGGAAGCGGCCCAATACCAAGTGGCGCTCAAACAGGTCGAAGCGCTCAACAAGCTGGGTGGCAGCGCAGGATCGTCCACGATCGTGGTGCCTGCCAATGCGCTCGAAGCCTTTGGTGACGCGTTCAAAATGCTGAAAGGCCGAGGATGATTACGCTTCTGGAGCTTTGGTGGGTCTGGGGGGCTGCCGCACTGATCTTTGCCGTGGTGGAGCTTTTGGTACCGGGCTTCATCTTTCTGGGCTTCGCCATAGGTGCGGGCATAGTCGGCCTGGTGCTCTTGCTGGGCTTTGCGCCGGGGCTCGCGGCCCTTCTGGTGCTCTTTGCGGTTTTGTCGCTTCTGGCATGGATCGGCCTGCGCCGCGCGTTTCGCCTGCCCCAGGGTCAAGTGCGCCACTTCAAGGACGACATCAACAGCTGAAGCTCCTTGTGGCCCGCAGCGCGCCGCCATCCGGTGTTCGCTGGGCGGTAAAGCCGATAGGTTGGACCCGAATCGCACCATCTGAAGTGCACCGCCTCAAGGAGACGCGCGCCCATGTCCGAAGACCCACAGGCTCCTCCCCTGCAATTTGGCTGGGAAGAATGGATCGGATTGCCGGCGCTCGGTGTGCCCGCCCTGCGCGCCAAGGTCGATACCGGCGCACGCACTTCCGCGCTCCATGCCTTTGATATCGAAACATTTGGCCCTGCTGCCAAACCCAAGGTGCGTTTCACCCTGCATCCGATCCCGGGCAGGGACGATCTGGTGATCGCCTGCTCCGCGCCCATCATCGACCGGCGCGAGGTCACATCATCCAATGGCGAAAAGGAGTCGCGCTTTGTGATCGCGACGCCCCTTGAAGTGGGCGGCGACACGTGGCCCATCGAGATTACCCTGACCAATCGCGGGAGCATGGCAAGCCGTATGCTTTTGGGGCGTCAGGCATTGAAAGATCATATCTCCATCGTCGCCACCGACCGTTTCTTGCAGCCGGAGCTGAGCTATGACGTCTACCACACTGCGAAAATGCGCCAGGCCGCGCCGGACCGCGCGCTGCGGATAGCGGTGCTCAGTCGCGAAGATAACTACTCCACCCGCCGCCTTGTTGAAGAGGGCGAGACGCGCGGGCACACGGTCGAGGTGATCGACACCACGCGCTGTTACATGGCGATCAACGCAATGGCCCCCGAAGTGCATTACGATGGCAAGCGCCTGCCCCGGTTTGACGCGGTGATCCCTCGGATCGGCGCGTCGATCACGCCTTATGGTGCGGCCATCATCCGCCAGTTCGAGACGATCGGCACATGGTGCGTCAACGGGTCTGCCGGGCTCACGGCGAGCCGCGACAAGCTGCACGCGCATCAGATCATGGCGCGCGCCAAGATCGGCATGCCCAACACCGCCTTCGCCGCAAGCCCGCGCGATACCGGCAACCTCATCGGGCTTGTGGGCACCGCGCCGCTGATCGTGAAACTGCTGGAGAGCACGCAAGGCAAGGGCGTAGTACTTGCCGAGACCAAGAAGGCGGCCGAGAGCGTGATCGACGCGTTCCGGGGGCTGAAGGCGAATTTTCTGGTGCAAGATTTCGTCAAGGAATCCGCGGGCGAGGATATCCGCTGTCTGGTCATCGGGGGCAAGGTGGTCGCATCCATGAAGCGCACCGGGGCCGAGGGCGATTTCCGTTCCAACCTGCATCGCGGCGGCAGCGCAAAATCGGTGCGGATCACCAAGGTGGAGCGGGAAACAGCCCTGCGCGCTGCCAAAGCGTTCAACCTCAATCTGGCGGGGGTGGACCTCTTGCGCTCGGAAATGGGGCCGAAAGTGCTGGAGGTGAATTCCTCGCCCGGTTTTGAGGGGATCGAAGGCTCCACGGGCAAGAATATCGCAGGCCTTCTCTATGAAACGATCGAAGCGCGGGTGCGTCCGGCCCCGATCCGCCGCCGCAAGGGCGGTTGATCCCGCCATACGCCACCCCTCAAATCTGTCGGCGCGGGGCCCCTAGACGAGCGGTCGGATAATTCCTATATATTCAGTCAGAAAAGACCGCAGGATACACCATGACCGAGACCCCCCAACCTTTCGAGGGCGCCCCCCTCATCGCCCCCTCCAGCACCGAGCATCCGCTCTATGAGCAGGCGGTAGAGGCGTGCAAATCTGTGTTTGATCCGGAAATCCCGGTAAACATCTATGATCTTGGCCTGATCTACACGATTGATATTGATGATGAAAACGCGGTCAAAATCGCCATGACCCTGACCGCTCCGGGCTGTCCTGTCGCGGGCGAGATGCCGGGCTGGGTCGCGGATGCGATTGAGCCCATCGCGGGCATCAAACAGGTCGATGTTGAGCTGGTTTGGGAGCCGCCCTGGGGCATGGATATGATGAGCGACGAGGCCAAGCTGGAGCTTGGCTTCATGTAACCGTTGCACCATGCGCCCCTCAAAGCGCGCGGTGTAACGCCAAATCTTGAGATTTATCCGCAAAACGGTTACGATCCCTGAGAGATGAATGAGGTGACCACGATGTTCGGAATTCCCGGAAAGCAGGCTGTCACGATGACGGATAAGGCTGCTGCCCAAATCTCGAAGCTGATGACGAAAGACGGCCATCAGGGCCTGCGCATCGGCGTGAAGAAGGGCGGCTGCGCCGGGATGGAGTACACGATGGATTACGTGACCGAGGTCGATCCATTGGATGAGGTGGTCGAGCAGGACGGCGCGCGGGTGATGATTGCACCGATGGCGCAGATGTTTCTCTTTGGCACCGAGATCGACTATGAGGTGGCATTGCTGGAATCCGGCTTCAAATTCCGCAACCCCAACGTGACCGAGGCCTGCGGTTGTGGCGAATCTATCAAATTCGCGAACACGTAACGCGCCTTAAGCCCCTCTAAAAAAACAGATTTCAAGAATACGCCTTGCGCGCCACGCGGCAATGCAGGACACTGCGTGGGTGGAATTTGGAGGGGCGATATGCGGCGCAAACTGGCGGCTGGAAACTGGAAGATGAACGGCACGCGCGCCGCCTTGGGTGCGCTCGAGGCCTTGTCGCGCGCCCATGCGGACCCGTCTGTTGATATCCTGATCTGCCCCCCTGCCACGCTTCTGGCCGAGGCCGTTGAGGCCGTCGCGGCCTTCCCTCTTGCCATTGGTGGGCAGGATTGCCACGCCGAGATCGCGGGCGCGCATACGGGCGACATCTCCGCCGAAATGCTGCTCGATGCAGGGGCTACAGCCGTCATTCTGGGCCATTCCGAGCGGCGCGAGGCGTATGGGGAGACCTCAGAGAGCGTGCGTGCCAAGGCCAAAGCTGCGCAGGCCGTAGGGCTGACCACCCTTATCTGCGTCGGTGAAAGCCTGACCCAGCGGGAGGCTCAAAACACTCTGGATATCATCGGCGCACAGCTTGCGTTATCCGTCCCCAACACGTCCACGGCCGAGAATTGCGTCATCGCATATGAGCCCTGCTGGGCCATCGGCACGGGGCTCACTCCCACACCTGCTCAGATTGCCGAGGTGCATGGGTTGATCCGCGCCACCCTCGCTGCGCGATTTGCGGACGCGCCGGACATGCGCCTTCTCTATGGCGGGTCGGTGAAGCCCGGCAACGCGGCTGAAATCTTCTGCATCAGCGACGTGGACGGAGCCCTTGTCGGAGGTGCCAGCCTGACGCCTGAGGATTTCTCACCTATTATCAAGGCGCTGGAAGCCGCTCCTTAACTTTACCCAAGCGGCAGGATGGTGGTGGATTTGATCTCCTCCATCGACAAGAGCGCCGTCACGTTATGCACTTTCACCTCTGAAATCAGGGCTTGGTAGAATGTGTCATAGGCGCGTGCATTTGCGACTCGCACCTTCAGGATATAATCGATGTCACCGGCCAGCCTGTGCGCCTCCTGCACCTCGGGCCGATCCTGCAGCGCCTTCAGAAACCGTTGCTGCCAGCTTGCATCATGTTCGGACGTGCGGATGAGGACGAAGAAGCACGCCTCAAAACCCAGCGCCTCTGCGTCCAAAAGATAGGTCTGGTGGCGGATCACACCCGCCTCGCGCAGTTTGCGAATCCGATTCCAGACGGGCGTCTTTGAACTGCCCACCAGCTTGGCAATATCATCAAGCGATTGCCCGCCATCGCGCTGCAACTCGCGCAGGATTTTCAGATCCAGATCATCGATGCGAACAGACATTCCGCATATTCCTTTTTGCCGGAACACCGCCCCACTGCACCTGAGTGGTTGGAACATGTGTCCTTAATCGTCAGCCTATATGGCGCTGAGGTGGGAATAAATTCTATATTGTGACTAACGTCAACCAATCTGGAAGCCGCTCCATGCAACATTTCCCGATCTTCATGGCCCTCGCCGGGCGTCGCGTGATCGTTTCGGGCGGCGCAGATGCGGCCATGGCCAAGCTGCGCCTGTTGATGAAGACCGAAGCGCATCTGACCGTTTTTGCGCCCGCCCCCGATCCCCAGATCGAGACATGGGAGGCCGAGGGCCGCTTGCGCATCATCCGCCGGGCGATGGAGCCAGGCGATGCACTTTGTGCAGCACTCTTTTATGCCGCTGACGAGGACGCGACTGAGGATGCACGCACAGTGCATCTGGCCCGCGCAGACGGGGCGCTGACCAATATCGTGGACAACCTCGCAGACAGTCAGTTCATCACACCGGCCATCGTTGACCGTGATCCGGTGACCATCGCAATCGGGACAGAGGGCACAGCGCCCGTGCTCGCCCGCGCGATCAAGGCCGATATTGAGGCGATGCTGCCCGCGCGTCTTGGGCCCCTCGCCCGCGCCGCTAAAAGCTTCCGCCGATTGGCCGAGGCGCTCCCCATGGGCCGCGCGCGCCGGGCCTTCTGGACGGAGTTTTTCTTTACCAAGGGCCCCGCAGCTCTGGACCGCGACGAGACGGCGGATTTGCACCATGTGCTGGACCGGCAGCTGCATACCCATCTCACAGCTCAAAGCGCCAAGGGCCGCGTGACATTCGCCATCGCGGCCGCTGCTGACCCTGAGCTTTTGCCGCTCAAGACCCGCCGCGCGCTCCATGAGGCGGATCTTGTCCTGCACGGGCCAGAGGTTGCGCCCCAAATCCTTGAGCTTGCCCGCCGCGAGGCCGCATTTGGGCCGCTCTGCGATACGGGCCATATGACGCAAGCAGCCAGCGAGGGCACCCATATACTCGCCCTCGTGACCACGCCCCCCGCGCCCGCAGCCCTCGCTGCCCTGCGCCGCGCCGGGATCGACGCGCTGGTCATCCCTGGCATAGCTCCACTACCCAATCTCACCATGCTGAAGGAAACCGCATGATGCCCCGCGAATTTACGCCCAAAGTGATTACCGCCAACGCCCTTCTGGAGGGCGACGTCGTCTATCTGACAGAGGCCGGCACATGGACTCGGCGCCTCAATGAGGCAGAAATCCTAACCGATGAGGCGGATGCGGAGCTGCGCCTGCTCGATGCACAGGCGCAGGCAAGCACCGTGGTCGGCGTCTACCTCGCCGATATGACGCCGACGGAGCATGGCCCCGAGCCTGCGCATTTCCGCGAGGATTTTCGCCGCAAAGGTCCCTCCAACTACAACCACGGCAAGCAAGCGGAGCGCGCATAATGTATAGCTACACCGCGTTCGACCGCGCCTTCATCGCCGAGCGGAACGCACAGTTCCGCGCTCAGGTGGAGCGCCGCGTCGACGGCAGCCTCACCGAGGATGAATTCAAGCCCCTGCGCCTGATGAACGGGCTCTACCTGCAATTGCATGCCTATATGCTGCGCGTGGCGATTCCTTACGGCACGCTGAATTCCCGCCAGATGCGCCAATTGGCCATGATCGCGGAGCGGTGGGACAAGGGTTACGGCCACTTCACCACGCGGCAGAATATCCAGTTCAATTGGCCCGAGCTGCGCGACGTGCCCGATATCCTCGATGCGCTGGCCGAGGTGGAGATGCACGCGATCCAGACCTCTGGCAACACGATCCGCAACGTCACCGCTGACCATTTTGCGGGTGCTGCTGCAGATGAGATCGCCGATCCGCGCCCCGTGGCCGAGCTGATCCGCCAATGGTCCACCGATCATCCCGAATTTCAGTTCCTTCCGCGCAAGTTCAAGGTCGCCGTCACCGGCAGCCCCAATGACCGCGCCGTGACGGCGGCCCATGATATCGGGCTGCGCATCGTGGAGCGGGATGGCGCGATCGGCTACCGCGTCCTCGTCGGCGGGGGTCTTGGCCGCACGCCGATGATCGGCAAGGTTCTGGCCGAGTTTTTGCCCGAGGTGGATCTTCTGCCCTATATCGAGGCGACCGTGGCTGTCTGGAACCTGCTGGGGCGGCGCGACAACAAGTATAAATCCCGCATCAAGATCACAGTGCATGAGCATGGCATCGAAGACATTCGCGCCCGCGTGGAGGATGCATTCTCCCGCATCAAGCCTACGTTTTCAGGCGTCGACCAGACCATGCTGGCCGCCATCCGCGCGCAGTTTGCACCGCCCAACCTGCGCGAGGGCAGCACGCATCATTACGACGCGGCCTACGCGGGCAACGCCATGTTCCGAGCCTTCGCCGATACCAACCTCACGGCGCACAAAGATCCCGATCACGCCATCGTCACGATCAGCCTCAAGGCCCATGGCGCGACCCCCGGCGATGCGACGGCGGACCAGATGCGGCTGATGGCGGACCTCGCCGGGCGCTATGGCCATGACGAGCTGCGCATCAGCCATGAGCAGAACGTGATCTTGCCACATGTCCACAAATCCGACTTGCCCGCGCTTTACACAGCGCTGCGCGAGGCAGGGCTTGGCACGGCCAATATCGGTCTCATCTCCGATATCATCGCCTGCCCCGGCATGGATTACTGCGCGCTGGCCACGGCCCGGTCGATCCCCATCGCGCAGGAGATTGCGCTTCGGTTCGACGAATTGAAACTGGAGCATGAAATTGGCGAAATGAAGATCAAGATCTCGGGCTGCATCAATGCCTGCGGGCACCATCATGTCGGCCATATCGGTATTCTCGGCCTCGATCGAGCGGGGGTGGAAAGCTACCAGATCACGCTTGGTGGCGATCACCGCGAGGACGCGCGCGTGGGCGACCGCACCGGGCCCGGCTTTGCCGCCAACGAGTTGCTGCCGGCGATTGAGCGGATCGTCTACGCCTATCTTGATCAGCGCAGTGGGCCGGAGGAGACATTCCTCGCCACCTATCAGCGCCTTGGCATGGCGCCGTTCAAGGCGGCACTTTATGATGAGGCCGCGTCCTATGCAGCCCAGTAGTCGCACGGTGGATACACGAGCGGGTGCGCTCAACGATTGGTATCGCCTGCACGCGGCGCAGGAAGTGCTGAGCCACGCGCTGTGCGCACCCGAGACTGGACGCTTGGCGTTGGTTTCAAGCTTTGGGGCGGAATCGGTGGTGCTGTTGCATATGGTCTCGGTGATTGACCGCGCCACGCCTGTTTTGTTCATCGACACCGAAATGTTGTTCACCAAGACGCTGGTCTACCAACAGGAACTGGCCGTGCGGTTAGGTCTCAAAAACATGCATATCATCCGTGCGGGCGCAGAGGATATCGCCGCCCAAGACCCCAACGGGACGCTGCACAAAACGAACCCTACCGCCTGCTGCACCTTGCGTAAATCCGTCCCGCTCGAGGCCGCGCTCAAGGGTTATGACGGCTGGATCACCGGGCGCAAACGCTTTCAGGGCGGGGCTCGCACGGCGCTTGATTTCTTTGAGGTTGAAGAGCCCTCGGGCCGCATGAAGGTGAACCCTCTGGCGCATTGGCGCCCCGAGGACGTGCGCACCTATATGGAAGAAAACCGCCTGCCCCGGCATCCGCTGGTGGCCAAGGGCTATCCCTCCATCGGCTGCGCGCCCTGCACCTCACCTGTGGCACCCGGTGAAGATCCGCGCGCGGGCCGCTGGCGCGGGCAAGCGCAATCCGAGTGCGGCATTCACATTGAAAATGGCCGGATCGTGCGGACCCTGCCCCCACAACACACTCAAGAAGGAGAAACCGCATGAGCATCCTCGTGACGGATCAGGGCTTTGCGCCCGATGACTGGACCGCGCCGATTGCAGCACTCAACGATGCCCATGACGGGATCGGGATTGACCTGCCCTCCTCCGCCGACCCATTGGAGCTCGCCGGCCGCTTGCCGGAAATCCCGCTCATCCGTGTTGATTTCCCAAGCTTCGCCGACGGGCGAGGCTTCACCATCGCGCGGCAGCTCCGCCTGATGGGCTTCAAGGGCCGGCTGCGGGCGCGGGGCCATGTCATTGCAGATCAATACGCGATGGCGCGCCGCGCGGGCTTTGACGAGGTGGAAATTTCAAATGATCTGGCCGCAAGACAGCCCGAGGATCAGTGGAGGGCGCGCGCCAATTGGCGGGCACATGACTATCAGGCACGACTACGCGGCTGATTGCCCCCTTTATCTTATTTCGATCAAAGCCTAAAAGGAAGGGTCGGTGATATCCATCGGCCCGAACGCCTTATGAATGAGATATCCCCTGTGACGCAATCCGCCGCCAAAGCCCTGCCCGAAAAAGCAAGCCCCACCCTGCCCGACGCGGCAACCGTGACAGCGGTGACGCACTGGACAGACAGGCTTTTTTCCTTTCGCGTGACGCGCCCCGCGACCATGCGCTTTCGTTCGGGCGAGTTCGTGATGATCGGCCTTATGGGTGACCCACACCCCGAGACCGGCAAGCAAAAGCCGCTCTTGCGGGCCTATTCTATCGCATCGCCCTCTTGGGATGATGAGCTGGAGTTCTACTCCATCAAGGTGCAGGACGGGCCTCTGACGAGCCGGCTGCAACATATCGAGCCTGGCGATCAGATCATCCTGCGCCCCAAACCCGTGGGCACATTGGTGCATGACGCACTTCTGCCGGGAAAACGGATCTGGTTCTTTGCGACAGGCACGGGGTTCGCGCCCTTCGCCTCTCTGCTGCGCGATCCACAAACGTATGAGGATTACGACGAGGTGATCATCACACATACTTGCCGTGAAGTGGGCGAACTGGCGTATGGTGCGCAGCTGATCGACGAGATCCGCAAGGATGAGATGCTGGCCGAGCTGATCGGTGAGGGCTTTGCCGACAAGATCCGCTACTACCCCACCACCACGCGTGAAGAGAGCCCCAAGATGGGCCGGATCACAGACCTCATGCGCTCGGGCGATCTCTTTGCGGATCTGGGCGTGCCCCCGCTCAATCCGGAGATGGACCGCGCGATGATCTGCGGGAACATGGCCTTCAATCTGGAACTCAAAGCACTCTTTGAGGAATACGGTCTTGTTGAAGGGGCGAATTCAAAGCCGCAGCATTACGTGGTCGAAAAGGCGTTTCTGGACTGATAAAGGGCCACCTTTGCGGACATGAAAAAACCCGCGCGGGATTGCTCCTGCGCGGGTTTAACTTTGCCGTGCGGCAAGATCAGTTACCGAGGGCGGCTTTAACCTGATCCAGAACACCCGAGAGAGCTTCTGGATTATCAGCGGCTTGTTGCAGCGCGGCTTTGAGGCCCATCTTCTGCACATCGCCAAGGTTGGAGCCGTCAATCATGTCGCTCACAGCGCTCATGTCGAAGCCACCCACGGTCAGCGCATCGGGCGTCACCGCTTCAGTCGACATGGTCGTGGCGGTGTCGGTTGCTGCATCTGTTGTCGCGCTGTCAACCGTGCCTTCGAGCGCCTCGACAGCCGTATCTGCGGCCTCGGTTGCGGTGTCGGTCATGGCATCCACGGCGCCTTCGACAGCTTCCGTCGCACCTTCCACAGCTTCCGAAGCAGTGGCTTCGGCTTCTGTTGCGGCTTCTTCCAAGGCCTCTGCGGCGGCCGCTGCTTCTGCCTCGGCTGCGGCGGCAGCCTCAGCGGCTGCCTGAGCGGCGGCCTCGGCTTCTGCGGCAGCGGCTTCTTCAAGTGCAGCCGCTTCTTCTGCGGCGGCTTCCGCTGCTGCGGCTTCTGCTGCGGCGTCGGCTTCTGCTGCGGCGGCTTCGGCCGCTTCTTCAGCAGCGGTATCAACAGCCTCTTCGACCTCTACAGCCACTTCTGGCTCAGGTTCCGCAACAATCTCTGTCGGTGATTGGCCGGTCACCAGAACATAACCACCGACCAGAACAACGGCAGCAACAACGACCCATATTAGGTTTTTCATATCAATATCCCCTCTTAAAAGCAGGCCAAGCGCCCTGAAAGGGCTGTCCCGCTGTACATGGCTCCCAAATGCCCATGCCAACGGCAAGGCGCAAGGGGGAATATCACGTCTTTCGGCGCAGAACAGCCTATATTCCGCCTTGAAGTGGTCTGCGCGCACAGCTACCTTGGCGCCTCAGATGACAGCTTCAACAATCAAAGGATCAAAGTCATAGCCCGCAGACCGCACAACGCGCCCCCGCAGCGCGACACAGGCCCCCGCGTAAACGAACGTATTCGCGACGAGGAGCTTCGCCTGATTGGCGCAGATGGTGGAAATGTCGGGGTGGTCACGTCACGCCGAGCGATGGAAATGGCCGAGGAGGCCGGTCTCGATCTGGTCGAGATTTCGCCAAACGCATCGCCGCCCGTGTGCAAGATCATGGACTACGGCAAATACAAATACGAACAGCAAAAGCGCGAGTCAGAGGCCCGCAAAAAGCAAAAGATCATCGAGGTGAAGGAGGTGAAGTTCCGCCCCAACACCGACACCAACGATTACGATGTGAAAATGCGCAATGTGTTCAAGTTCCTGCAAAACGGAGACAAGGTGAAGATCACCCTGCGGTTCCGGGGCCGGGAAATGGCGCACCAGGATCTGGGCCGCAACCTGCTTGAGCGTGTTGCAAAGGATGTCGAAGGCACCGGCAAGATCGAGAACATGCCGAAGATGGAAGGCCGCCAGATGACCATGATCATCGGCCCGCTGCCCCGCTAACCCAACGGCATAGCCCAACGAAAAACGGCGCCCCTATGGAGGCGCCGTTTTGCGTTTCTGCAGTCGGATGTTACGCGGGCCGCACTCAGACAGCAGCCGCTACCGCCCGTTTGGTCATCACAGCCACCAGATGCGCACGATACGCGGCTGTGCCGTGCAAATCCCCGATCATGCCATCAGCGGGCACGCTCAGCCCCTCCAGCGCCGAGGCTGAAAAATCAGACGACAAAGCCGCCTCCGCCTTGGACCAGCGGAATACACCAGCCTCGGACGCGCCGGTGACGGCCACGCGGACGCCGTCGCTGTATTTTGCCACGAACACGCCCACAAGCGCGAAACGCGACGCAGGCTGCTCGAACTTCATGTAAGCGGCGCGCTCGGGCACAGGGAATTTCACCTCGGTGATGATTTCGCCTTCCTCGAGGGCCGTCTCAAACATCCCGAGGAAATACTCATCGGCCGCGATCTCGCGCGCGTTCGTTTTAATCACCGCACCCGATCCCAGCGCTGCGGCCGGATAACACGCAGACGGATCGTTATTCGCAAGACTCCCCCCGATCGTGCCGCGATTGCGCACGGCAGGGTCGCCGATATGTCCGGCCAATGCGGCCAACGCCGGATATGTCGCATCGGCGGCCACATCCGCATGGACGGTCGAGCCGCCGATACAAAGCCGCCCGCCATCATCCACACAAATTCCGCGCATCTCATCCACACCGCTGAGCGCCACCAAGACACCCGGTGCCGCCAAACGCTGCTTCAGTGTGGGGATCAGGGTCTGTCCCCCACCCAGCGCCTGCGCCTCATCTGCCCCCATCGCTTTTACCGCATCTGCGATCGTGGCGGGCCGTTCTATTTCGAATGCATACATTGTCATTCCTCCCAAAGGCCGGGGCGTGCCCCTTGGCCCTTCTTCTTTGTGAAAATACTCCGGGGGTCCGGGGGCTGGCCCCCGGTCCCTCC
>JBASXE010000211.1:0-2033 GCA_049276875.1 Roseovarius sp.
GCCAATGACCTGCGCTTTGAATCGCCGTTTTGGCCGATCTGGTCTTGCCGCAACGCCGCTCCCGTCACCGGCGCAGACCCGAACCACCTCTGGGATATCGTGCGGGGATCGATGAACGTGAAGCGCACATTTGACAGGATCGACGCCCGTGGAGGCGCGCATTTTATCGATCTAAGCCCCACCGGAACCTTAGCGGCGGCGCGGCAACAACAACGTGCGATGCCTGCGCCTTCACAATCAAAAACCCGATATCAGGCCCTATTTTCACCCTATGGCGGGGATACTCAGCGTCTGGATTCCATTTTGCAAAGGCCAACCGGCGCAACGGCACATCGACCAAGGTGCTGAAGGGGCAGGATGGGGAATTGCCAGTGGCGATCCCGCGGGACCGTGACAGCAGCTTCAAGCCGGAGTTGGTGAAGAAGGGCAGACCCGGATCGACGGGATGGATGACAAGATCATCGGGCTCTACGCCGCCGGGCTGACGGTGCGGGACATCCAGGCGCATCTGCTCGACCTCTATGGCCTGAAGGTCTCGCCCGACCTGATCCGCCGGGTCACCGATGCGGTGCTCGACGAGGTCCGCGAATGGCAATCACGGGCGCTGGACCGGATGTATTCCATCGTGATATTCGACGCGTTACGGGTGAAGATCCGCGATGCCGACAGCCGGACGGTCAAGAACAAGGCGGTCTACGTCGCCCTCGGCGTCACCCGCGATGGCCAACGTGAGGTTCTGGGCTTGTGGATAGCCGAGAACGAGGGTGCCAAATTCTGGTTGTCGGTGATGAACGAGCTGAAAAACCGTGGCGTCCAGGACATCCTGATCGCCGTGGTGGACGGGCTGAAGGGATTCCCCGATGCGATCACGGCGGCCTTCCCGGACGCCATTGTCCAGACTTGTATCGTGCACCTGGTGCGCCATTCGCTGAATTTCTGTTCCTGGAAGGACCGCAAGGCGGTGACCGCCGGTTTCATCCTTGTCCCATTTGACCTGCCCCCAGGTCAGGATTTGCTCATGACCGCAGTTCGGGCACGGCGCCCAGAACCGACGCTGATCGCTTTCCTCGAAGGCCGCCTCGATACGGCTCGCGCCTTTGTTGGTCGGCGTCGACACGAGCACGATCTTGCGGTTCCAGAAGGTCACCGTCCGCTTCTTCGCGAGATTAACCGGGTCGCCCTCAGCCCCGGCGCTGAACGGATAACGATCCACCTCATCGCACAGGAGCAGCCGGATCGGCCGACTGGCCAGCCCCGAGGGCGCGTTGGCGCCCACAATCGTCAGATGCCCGCCCGGAAACCGCTTGTGCAGGATCTTGTTGTTGCCGTCGCGCGACTTCGGGTTGGCGATCTTGTCCTGCAAACACGGCGTGTCCCGCGCCATCGGCGAGAAGCGGTCCTTTGACCAGGTTTCCGCATCGCGCTCGGTCGGCATCACCACCATGATCGGGGCAGGGTCCTGGCCGATATGGTAGCCGACGGCGTTGTTAACCATCTCCGTGTTATGCGTCGGGATCATCGTGCGTCCGGCCAGATAGAGGCGGTTCGGACTGTCCACCTGGATGCAGCGCACAGGGACGCTTTCCACCGGTTCAACGGCCACGATGCGGCGCCGCTCGGTTTCTGTCGTCCGCCGCCCCGCGCGCGAGACTTGACGCGCGCGCTTCCTTACCAATCGGAACACCGGCGTGTCGTCATAAATCATGAACGAAAACCGCGTCGCAGGGTTTCCAAGACGTCGTTCGCCGTCAACCACCACCGTCGGCTGTTTGTCGACGGCAGTAAACTTGATGCCCAAGGAGGCCAACAATTCGCCAAAGCCATCCGCCAGGCGTCGGTGAATGGTGATGAACTCGCAGCGGCCGCATTCAGCGATATAGCCGTCCGTGTCCATCAGCCCCTGCAGGAGAGCCAAGCGCTGATCTATCGACGCGCGCAGGTAGGCGGGCGGTATGTGTTTGCCGGTTTCTGGGGTTTTCCGATCCTTGACCAGCCGCATCTCCCGGAGACGCAGGCTGAACGGCTTTGCCGGT
>JBASXE010000212.1:0-1890 GCA_049276875.1 Roseovarius sp.
CGAACTCAAGGAAAGCATCGATCTCAACACGCGCGTGACAGCTGAATTGGCCATCGCCCTCGTGGCGATGTGGCAGCTGGAAGCGATTCAAACCGTGGGCGATGGCACCGGCGGCGTGATCGACGCCGCCACCATCGCCGAAGAGCAGCGCTTCATGGATTTCACCTTGCCGGACCTGCGGGCCGAGTGATCGTGGGGGCATGACGGGTGGCGAGTGAACAAGAGATCATCGAGGAAGAGCTGGTCTATGGCGCGCTGCGCCGCGAACGGCTCTGGCAGCGCCTTGGACTGACGGGCCTTGTATTCGGCATCATCGGCTGCCTGAGCGCAGCAGCAGTCGCGATCCTCGATGTCGATCCCCCGCCTGTCGTTGTCCCCTATGATCCCGCCACCGGCTTTGCACTCCCCGAGGCCTCGGTGGGCGCGACTTCGGTGACCGCGAACCAGGCGATCACCGAGGCAGAAGTCTTCCGCTATGTGACTGACCGCGAAGTCTACAACCAGCTCGATAACGATCTGCGCATCCGCAGCGTTCTGCGCCGCTCGGACGGGGCCGCCGAGAGCGGGCTGCGCCAGATCTGGAACAGCGCCAACGAGAACTACCCGCCGACGGTCTATGGCCCCAATGCTCGGCTCGACGTGGAAATCCTCAGCATCAACCGGATCGGAACCAACCGCGCGACGGTCCGCCTGCGCAAGCGCCTGACGTCCATTAACGGCACCCAGACCGGCCTCTTCACTGCGACGCTTCTCTTCGAGTTCCGCCCGGAGACCCGCCGCTCCATCGATGAGGTCTGGACCAATCCATTCGGCTTCACCGTGCTCGAATATGCCATCCGCTCCGACAGATTGGAGAACTGACGTTGTTGTTTATAAGATCGCTTATTTTTGTCATTGCCCTGTTGCCCGGCCTCGCCTCTGCCGAAGCCATCCCGCGTGGCGGTCCCAACGACAGCCGGGTGCGCTTGGCCACCTACCAGGAAGGCCAGGTCTACCGACTCAGCGTCTCGCTCACCCATGTCACCACCATCGAGTTTGGAGAGGGTGAAAGCATCCGCTCGATCATCGCGGGCGACACGGAAGGGTTTGAGATCGATGGCGTGCCAGGCGGCCAGGCCTTCGCGATCAAGCCCGTCGCGCGCGGCGTGCATACCAATGTGACCGTCTACACGAACAGGCGCAGCTCCTATTTCAACGTCCAGGAGGTCCGCAGCCCAACCTTCTATGTGGTGCAGTTCCGCTATCCTGATGATGCTGCGCGCCCGACCCGGGCCCTCGCGGCACAAGCGCCGAATTACAATTACGGCGCCAGTGCGCGGACCGAGTTTACGCCAACCCGCATCTGGGATGACGGGACGTTCACGTATTTCGAATTCCCGCGGAACGCGCCGGTGCCCGCGATCTTTCGCTTCGCGGGCGGCCGCGAGCGCACGGTCAACACGCAAACTCCTGAAGACGGCGTGATCCGCGTCAGCGGCGTAAACCGCCAATGGGTCTTGCGACTTGGCGAAGAGGTGGTCTGCATCGAGGCGATCCCGCCCGCGGAGGCCGCCTCATGAGCGATACTGAGAACACCGAGCTGGAAAAACGCCTCGCCGCCCTTGAGAAAGGCAGTGCCCGCGCCCCCACGGCGGCGCAGCGCCGGTCGCCCCTTCTCGCGCTGATCGTGGTCCTCGTCATCGGCGCAGGTGGTGCCCTGCTCTATCTCCTCTCACAGCCCGACGAAGAGGAAGCCTTGCCGACGGCCACCCCGGACGTCTTCCAAAACGAGGGGGACGGCTTTGGCGCCATCGAGACCTTGCCCCCGCCCGAGCCCGAAGTGGTTCTGGTCGCGCCCGAGCCCGTCGAGCCCAATGCCGAGCTTCTGGCGCAGATCACCGCCCTGCAGGC
>JBASXE010000213.1:0-3332 GCA_049276875.1 Roseovarius sp.
AGTTACCACCGGTGAGCGTTAACATACGTTTGCACGAACTTACCAAAGCCCTTTGGGGGATTGGAATTGAGCGCCCACAAGGGCGGTCCATCAGGAAGAGGTAGACATGAAAAAATCCATTTTTCTCAGCACACTTGCGGTCGCCGGGCTGGCAGCTGGTATTGCGTCCGCACAGACACTTGCTGATGTCCAGGCACGTGGCACGCTGAAGTGCGGCTCGAACGAGGGCCTCGCAGGCTTCGCGTTCCCCGATTCAAGTGGCAATATGCAGGGCTTCGACGTCGCGCTGTGCCGGGCAGTCGCTGCTGCGACACTCGGCGACGCGCAAGCGGTTGAGTTTGTTCCGCTGACCTCCCAGACCCGCTTCACCGCGCTGGCCGCTGGCGAAGTCGACGTTCTGGTCCGCAACTCCACCTGGACCTTCACCCGTGACAACGATCTTGGTCTCGATTTCGTCGGAGTGAATTACTACGATGGTCAGGGTTTCATGGTTCGGAGAGATCTGGGCGTTTCTTCGGCAAGTGAGCTCGATGGTGCGACCGTTTGTATCCAGACCGGTACCACGACCGAACTGAACCTCGCCGACTTCTTCCGTGTCAACAACATCAGCTACGATCCGGTTCCCGTCGCCACCAACGCCGAAGGCCAGCAGCAGTACCTCGCCGGTGCTTGCGACGTGTACACGACTGACATCTCCGGTCTGGCCGCAACCCGCGCGACCTTCGAGAACGCCTCCGAACACGTCATTATGCCGGAAGTCGTCTCCAAAGAGCCGCTCGGCCCTGTCGTCCGTCACGGAGATAATGCTTGGGGCGATATAGTACGCTGGACTCTCTACGCCCTGATCGCCGCCGAAGAAAATGGGGTGACCTCGGCCAATGTGCGTGAAATGGCATCCGCCACCACAGACAACCCCGAGATCAACCGTATGCTCGGCACCGAAGGTGAACTCGGTCAGAAGCTCGGACTGTCCAGCGACTGGGTCGTCAACGTGATCTCCTCCGTCGGCAACTACGGCGAAATCTTCGAAGCCTACATCGGTGAAAACACCCCCGTTGGGCTGGCGCGTGGCCTGAACGCGCAGTGGACCGATGGCGGCCTGATGTACGCACCGCCGTTCAACTGATCCGCAGCTGACTATAGGGGCCCGTATATTCACGGGCCCCTATAATCTCCTTTTCCTGCTCAGATTGATCCAATTCGTCGACCGGTTTTTGTCCGGTGGGACCAACATCCTTACCCCGTGGAGTGCGCATGGCCGACATTACAGAAACGCCGCGAGAGACATTTCGCCTTGGCCAGCTTTTCTATGACGCGCGTTACAGATCCACGACCATCCAAGTGATCGCCGCGATGGCCTTAATGCTGTCGCTGACATGGCTTGTAGACAACACCGTTCAAAACCTCGCGGCGCTGGGCAAGGATTTCAGCTTCCGCTTTTTGTGGACCACTGCTGGTTACGATATCAACCAGCAACTTATTCCCTTCACGTCGCAACAAACGCATGGGCGAGCTGCTATCGTCGGCATTCTCAACACGCTGCTCGTGGCCTTCATTGGCTGTATCCTCGCCACCGTGATTGGTGTACTGGTCGGCGTGCTGCGCCTGTCGAGCAACTGGGTCGTCGCTCGGATTATGACGGTTTACGTCGAAGTGATGCGCAACACGCCGCTTCTGATTTGGATCTTGATCTTGTTCGCCGTGATGACCGAGGCGACACCGCAGCCCCGAGATTTCCGCGAGGGCGGCGGGGCCTCGATGATCTTGTGGGACAGCGTCGCTATTTCGAACCGCGGCGTCTTTATTCCCAAGCCGCTTTGGGGCGAAGGCTCGGGCCTTGTGATCTCCGTCTTCTTGTTGTCGATCATCGCCATCTTCGCCTTGCGCCGCTTGGCGCGCAAACGCCAAGAACAGACCGGCGCGCAGTTGCCGGTATTCAGCCTATCGCTGGCGCTGTTCTTCCTGCCCGCGCTTCTAACCTTTTTCGTCATGGGCCGCCCGATCACGCTGGAACTGCCGGAACTGGGCGGCTTCAACTTTGTTGGCGGTATCCAAGTGCGCAATTCCTTGATCGCGCTTTGGCTTGCCTTGTCGCTCTACACCTCGGCCTTCATCGCCGAGATCGTGCGCTCGGGCATCTTGGCGGTTTCGCGCGGCCAGACGGAGGCCGCTTTTGCGCTGGGCTTGCAGCCCAACCGCACAATGCAGTTGGTGATACTGCCGCAGGCGCTGCGGGTGATCATCCCGCCGCTTATTTCGCAATTCTTGAACCTGACCAAGAACTCGTCTCTGGCGCTTGCCGTGGGTTACATGGATGTCCGCACGACACTCGGGGGCATCACCATCAACCAAACCGGCCGCGAGATCGAAGGGATCTTGCTGCTCGGTGCCTTCTACCTTGTCGTCAGCCTGATCATCTCGTCGGTGATGAATTACTACAATTCCAGCGTCAAACTGAAGGAGCGGTGAGATGAGCAACCAATCTTCCGTCGCTTTCGTCCGACGCGATATCCTTCCGCCCGCTCCACCACCGCCCGGTCAGGCGGGTGTGCTGCTCTGGATTCGTGAGAACCTCTTCTCCTCGGTGACCAACACGCTGCTCACCATCTTTTCGATCTACCTGATCTGGAGCGTTCTGGCCTCCATCATGCCTTGGACGTTCAACGGGATCTGGTCGGCAGGATCGTTGACCGAATGCCGCGGGATCCGCGACACCCGCGGCCTGGAAAGCGCGGCCTGCTGGGCCGTGATCAACGAGCGCTGGCTGCAACTCTTGTTCGGCTTCTACCCCACCGATGACCGGCTGTTGTCCAGCCTCTTCTACGCCGACCAACTATCGGCCGCAGGCGGGCTAGAGGCGGTGTTCGGCGCCGGTTCCAACGCCACCGCCCGGATCGAATTCGTCAGCGCCATGAAGGCGGACCTCAGCAACCTGACCATTTTCTTCTTCGGCTACTGGCGCCCGCTTTTGGCGGTGCTTTTGCTGGTCGTGGCGATCGCCCCTATCCTATACGCTAGCCTGCCGCGATCCATGTTGCTGCTTTCCCTCGCCTACCCCTTCGTCGGGGTGTTCTTGTTCTGGGGCGGATCGGTCTGGGGCCCGGTGACGGCGGCCCTTGGCCTGGTCGGCGCGCTTTATGTCGGCCGCTTTGTGTCGGGCCGCTACGGGCTCCTCGGCGGCGCGCTTGCCGCGGTACTGGCCTTTATCCTTTTCTTTCTCAACCCATTGGGTGTGGTAGGCTATAGCGGCCTTTTCCCGCTCTTTCCGCATGTGAAAGGGCTGCTCGCGGCCGTGCTGCCCATGGGCCTTCCCGCCATCCCCTCCGACCAGT
>JBASXE010000214.1:0-5424 GCA_049276875.1 Roseovarius sp.
CGCGCATCAGTTTGCCGAACAGATCGTCGACGTAAGAGATCATCCCGTAGTAGCCGCGCCGCGCATTGCGGTAGTGCTGGGGCGTGATCTCGCATTTGTTCTGCCCGAAATGCAAGTAAAGCGCCTGGGAGTGCGGGTCACGGTTCTCAACGGGAATAAAATCGACCAGCGGCGGGTCGATCTCGTTGTCGGAATAAAGGTCCCAATGTTCCTTGGTGATGACATATGGGTCGTGGGGATGGGTCAGGGACACCGTCATCATGAAGGGGCGCTTGTCCGTGCCGCGTGCGCGGGCATAAAGCTCGCGGGTTGCGTGGTGGACGACATCCTCATCATAGTCGATCTGCATGGAGCGCGCGACGGGGCCGGAGTCCGTCACCGTCTCCATGGTGGAGATGCCCGAGGTATAGGGACGCTCCCCATCTTTGCCGGGGCTGAAATCGCGGAACTCTGATGCGGGCGTCCACGACATGTCGGCTGGGTAGATCTCGGTCGTCAGCCGTTCCTCGAACCCGTGGTATTGGTCGGGCCCGACGAAATGCATCTTGCCCGAGATGCATGTGTAGTAGTCGAACAGCCGCAGATAATGCGCAAACGTCGCGGTGGAGGCCGTGAATTCCGCGCCGTTGTCATAAGCGCCGATTTTCGACGGCATCTTTCCCGACATCATCGAAAAGCGCGACGGGGCGCAAAGCGGGTAGGGACAGTAGGCGTTCTCGAACACCGTGCCAGCCGCCGCCAATGCATCTATGTTCGGTGTCTTGCAAACCGTTCCGCCATAGGACGACAGCACATGGGACGTGAGTTGATCGACCATGAACAGAACGATGTTCTGCTGCTTCGACATCTGTCCGCTCCCCCTATTTTTTCTAAATTGAATGATTGTTGACAATACGTCAATGGGCCGCAATAGTTTTTGCAGCCCACCCGAAGTGGTGCGGTGCAACAACAGTGGAGGAACTGGCGACATGTTGAAGAAACTTCTCAATATCGCCGGCGCAGCATTGCTTGCGCTTGGCGTGGGCGTGGCGACGCCCGCCGATGCTCAGGACTCAACCTGGGAAATGATCCAATCCAACGGTGTTCTGCGCGTTGGCGCGGCGCCCGCTCCGCCCTGGTTCATCCAGCGCCCCGACGGCACATGGGGTGGCTTCGGTATAAGTCTGGGTTCGGCTGCGGCTGAAGCGCTTGGCGTAGAAATGGAAGTGGTGGAAGTCACCTGGGGCAACGCGGTCGCGGCTCTGCAAGCCGGTCAGATCGACATGATGCCGGTTCTTGACCCCACACCGCAACGCGCGGCTGCGGTGGCTTTCCCGGCCACGCCGCTGCTGTACTTCTCTCTTGGAGTGCTTCTGCGCGATGGCGCTGAGCTCGACAATTGGGCCGACCTGTCAGCGGGTGAGTTCCGTCTTGGTCTGGTTCAAGGCACCTCAATCGATCAGTTCATCAGCTCTACCTACCCGGATGCGAATGTGCAGACCTTCCCCTCCCGGCAAGAGCTGGTGGCGGCGTTTCAGTCCGGCCGCGTGGATGGCATCTCGCTCTATCACCCCGCATTGGTGAATATGAGCCAGAGCATGGGCACAGGCACTGTCGTGCTTCCCGAGCCCTATCGGGTGTCCATCTCCAGCGTGGCCTTGCGTCAGGAATCAGACCAGCGGTTCCGCAACTTCCTCGATAGCTCGATTGCGTTTTGGTATGCAAATCAGTCGGTCCAGGGCTGGTTCAACGAGGCGCTGATCGAACAGGGCGTGGACCCGGCGATGTCGCCCCCGGTTCAGCGCGAACTGCTGGATTGACGAAAGAGGCCGCCGCGTCCCCGCGGCGGCCTTGTTTTTCGCGCGGTCAGGGACGGTATCCATGGGCTATGAGTGGAATTTCAAAATCGTCTTTCGCAACATGGACATTTTGCTGGAAGGGCTGGTGAACACGCTGCTGGTGACGGGATTGTCTCTGATCTTCGGCCTCATGATCGGTCTGACGCTGGCGATGCTGCGCCTGTCGCAATCGCGATGGCTGTCTATCCCGTCGGGTATCTTGATCGAGTTTCTGCGCTCGACCCCGCCTCTCGTGCAGCTCTTTTGGGTGTTCTTTGCCCTGCCGCTGATCATTGGCGTCGCGTTTGAACCGCTGACAGCCTGCGTGATCACATTTTCCTTCCAGTCTGCCGCCTTCTTTGCGGAAGTCTTCCGCGGTGGCGTCATCTCCATCGATAAAGGTCAGTGGGAAGGTGCGCGCGCCGTCGGTATGCGCCACTGGCAAATGATGCGTCATATCATCCTGCCCCAGGCCATTCTGCGCATGATCCCGGCCTTTGCCGAGCGCTCCATCGAGGTGCTGAAAACCACGACGCTGGTGGCCACCGTCGCCTATGCCGACTTGCTCTATCAGGGTATCGCGCTGTCGCAGCAAGTTTACCGCCCGCTGGAAGTCTTCACTGTGGTCGCAGTCATGTATTTCTGCGTCATCTTCCCGATCAGCCAAGGGATCAACCTGCTTGAGCGCCGTCTTGGAAAGGGCGGCGAAGGCACTGTTCACTAGGAGGGTATCATGGGTGACTACAATTGGCGCTTCGGCCCGGTTTTCGACAACCTGCCCACGTTGGGCATGGGGATGCTCTACAATGCCTGGCTTGCGATCCTGGCGATTGCCATCGGCTTTGCCATTGGTCTGATCATCGGGTTGGGGCGATATTCGCGCAATCCGCTGGCCCGCTGGCCCGCGACGGCCTTCGTGGAAGTGTTCCGCAACACGCCTGTTCTGGTACAAATCTTCTGGTTCTTCTTTGCGTTCCCGATCATCTCGCCCATCCAGGTCAGCCCGTTCATCGCAGCGCTCTTGGGGTTGTCCCTGAATACAGGGGCCTTTAGCGCCGAGATCTTTCGGGGCGGCATCCAATCCATCGCAAAGGGCCAATGGGAAGCGGGCAAGGCGCTCGGCATGTCGTATTACGAGCAGCTTCGCATCATCATCCTGCCACAGGCCATCAAGCGGATGGTCCCCGCGCTTACCAACCGCGGCATTGAGGTGTTCAAGATGACAACACTCGCCTCGGCGGTTGCATTTTCGGAAATCCTCTATCGCGGCAAGCTATTGGCCTTCAACAGCTTCAACCCCATTGAGACCTACACGATCATCGCCTTGATCTTCTTCTCGATCGTATATCCGCTCACACGGGTGGTGCAGCGATTTGAAATACAACAAAAACAGGGAGAACGCTGATGGCCGAGGTCTTGCGTGCAGATAGTATACGTAAATCATTTGGCGATCTGGAGGTCCTGAAGGGCATCGACCTGACGGTTGAGGAAGGTGAAACCATCGTGATCCTGGGCTCCTCGGGGTCAGGAAAGAGTACGTTCCTGCGGTGCCTCAATTTTCTGGAAGAGCCGACGGCGGGCACTGTCACCTTGCGCGGCACGACCATTGGGCGCGACGCGGGTGGCGGCAAGCGAAAGTATGGCGAGAAAGAGCTTTGCGATGTCCGCGCACGTGTCGGCATGTGTTTCCAGCAGTTCAACCTGTTCCCCCACATGAACGTTCTCAAGAATGTGATGCAGGGGCAATTGACCGTGCTAAAGCGCTCGGCCGCGGAAGCCGAGAAAATCGCGCGTGAGCAATTGGATCATGTGGGCCTGGCCGAGAAGGCCGATGCATTTCCGACGCAACTCTCCGGCGGCCAGATGCAGCGCGTCGCCATTGCCCGCGCGCTTGCCATGGGGCCAGATGTGATGCTGTTTGACGAGCCGACATCGGCGCTTGATCCGGAATTGGTGGGAGAAGTGCTGCGCACGATCCGGCAGCTCTCGGACGAGGGCAAAACCATGCTGATCGTAACTCACGAAATCGGCTTTGCCTATCACGTTGCGGACCGCGTGCTGTTCCTGCATCAGGGCAGGATCCACGAGGAGGGGCCGCCCAAAGAAATTCTGGTCAGCCCCAAAATGCCGCGCACACAGGAGTTTCTGCGTGGCCATACGCAATTCGCAATTCCGGAACAGGCTGAGGCGTGAACCAATTCGTTCTGAAAACTGAAACCCGGCGGCAGCAAGTTGCGCAATTCCTGCGCGAGGAAATCCTTGTTGGCCATCGCAAAGCGGGCAGCCCTTTGCGAGAGGTCGAATTGTCTAAAGAACTCGGCGTTAGCAGGGGACCTATCCGTGAAGCCATCCGTGAGCTTGAAAAAGAGGGGCTGGTCGACGTGCGTCCCTACGCGGGAACGACAGTGGCTCGGATCAGTCTAGAAGACCTTGTGGAGGTCTACCAGATCCGCTCTGCCCTAGAGAAGAAGGCTTTCGAGCTTTTGTGGCCCAAGCGCGACGAGGCCTTTCGCGCTGAGTTCACCCGGCGACATGAGTTTCTTCTTCAAGCAATCGCCGAGGCTCGCGGGCAGGCCATTGTGGATGCTGAACAACACTTTCACAGCCTGCCGTATGAGCTTTCCGGAAATGGACTCGTCCTGAATTTCTGGAAGCAACTTGCGCAACGCATGCGCCTTTGTTTCCTGCTCCATTCCGAAGTCTTCGCGCTTTCCGAGAATTATTCGGAAGCCCATGTAGGCTTTCTCGTAGCTGCCCTTGGCGATGACCTAGGCGTAATGAATGCCGAGATCGACACCCATTTGAGCAAGGGTGAAGATCTCCTCCGCGCTGCCTTTAATGCGTCGGAGTATTCAGAGTCTTAGTCGCAATTCTCTTTTTGGCACGGTGTATTGGTTTGAAGGCGGCCAAGGACGCAATACATTGTATGGCGTGACGTATTGGATGAATTTACTGTGCGGGTTCGTCGACGCCAAGTGCATGAATCGCTTCAACTCCTCCAAGTTTATGTGCCTTAGCATTCGGCGCATTCATCATCTGCATTGAATGGTATCAAAGTCCTGCCCGGAAAACTCTCGATAAGTTCGATGAGGCTTCGCCTAGGCCAAGGGGGCTTGTCAGTTACACTCCTCGCCAATTGCCGCTGTTCATCTGACTTTATCGTTGGAGGGTTAGACTTCCTAAATGCGTCAGTAGAAACGACACGATGTTCGGTTCATCGACCCAGGGGGAACGAAGAATGACTATATGCCGCCGGTCATGCCGCGTTGCCAATTGTCGTACCGGTGGAGGAGCGGACAGACTTTCTCGCTGGATCAGGGTCGTACCCACCGGAGGCGTGCAACTTGTGTGCAAGCCAAAGTGAGGGTCCGGAAAGCGCACGAAAGCAGCCTCTAACGGAAACGCGGCGAATTCACCCTATATCCCGCATAGTGTGAGTTCGAGCCGCCCACTGCGCTGCTCCTGCAGCGAATGGCAGCTAAGCGGGCTGCGACCGCGGCATCGCGGGTGTAGGGTGAATGGCCGGATTGGGCCGTCCGTGAAGACGGCCCGATCGTTTAGATTTCAATGGCTTCCGCGATAGCGAGGGCATCTTCCAGCTCTACGC
>JBASXE010000215.1:0-4906 GCA_049276875.1 Roseovarius sp.
CTCAGGGGCTGGACCAACCCGGCTCAGCCGCGTTCTATCTTCAGATCGAAGAGGTCCGCCAGAAAACCGGCTGCGCAATCCTGATGATCAGCCACGAATTGCATGTCGTGATGGCAGCATCTGATCGGGTGATCTGCCTCAATGGCCATGTCTGTTGCGAAGGCACGCCCGAGCTGGTCTCGGCGGCGCCCGAATACCGCGCGCTTTTTGGCACCGGGACGGGTGGCGCACTGGCCCTCTATCGGCACGAGCATGACCACACGCATGACGCAACCTGCACGCACGACCATGCGCCGCACAACAAAGAGACTGAGGCCGCCGAGTAATGCTGGATGATTTCATGACACGCGCGGCGCTGGCTGGTGTTGGCGTGGCCCTTGCAGCGGCCCCCTTGGGCAGTTTTGTTGTCTGGCGGCGCATGGCCTATTTCGGCGATGCCACAGCCCATGCCGCCATTCTTGGGGTGGCCCTGTCACTGGCGCTGCAAATTTCCATCTTCGCAGGTGCGGTGGCCGTGGCGCTGGCGATGGCGCTGACCGTGACGGTACTCACAGGGCGCGGCTATGCAATGGACACGCTTCTGGGCGTTCTGGCGCATTCGGCGTTGGCTTTCGGGCTGGTTGCGGTCTCTTTCCTGTCCGGCATCCGCATTGATCTCATGGCCTACCTCTTCGGAGATATCCTTGCCGTCTCACGCGGCGATCTGGCAGTGATCTGGGGCGGCGCGGTGCTGGTCGTCGGTTTGATCGGCTGGCGGTGGTCGGCGCTGCTGACCTCAACCATCAGCTCGGAACTTGCCTATGCCAGCGGGATCGATCCCAAGCGCGAACAGCTTATCCTGACACTCTCGCTCGCCATCACAGTTGCGGTCGCGATCAAGGTGGTGGGGGTCTTGCTGATCGCGGCCATGCTGATCATACCCGCCGCCGCTGCCCGCCCCCTGTCGCGCACGCCGGAACAAATGGCCCTGACTGCGGCCGCCATCGGCAGCGGCTCGGCCGTGCTTGGCTTGAATGCGGCCTATGCCTTCGACACCCCTGCTGGGCCTTCCATCGTCTGCGTCGCGGCACTCGTGTTTCTGACAACAAGCATTTTGCAAAGCGTGCGATCCTGAAAGGCAGAGGTGTCCAACGCAGAAAAAGCTGGACGGAAGGCTCGAATGGCCGCTTTGACCAGTCCTGCAGGCATCGGGTCAGACTCCGGAATAAGCCATAAGGACTCAGAGCCCGCCCACGCTGCGGGCCAAACAAATGACGGTACAAGGAAATCGATTTATCTTCTCGAACAAAACTGTTCCCGAAGATGCGGCACGGCGGGTCCCAACAGTTGTCAAAACACAGCCGCCACGATGGCCTTGTTAGCGACCAACAAACCAAGGGCAATGATGGCGCAAGCATTCGCATGTTTGGGTAGCGGACCCGAATTGTAGCACCCGAGAGTTACAACATTTCTTACAACATCACTCGATGCGCATATGTAAAGTACTAGAAAATGTAAAGAAATTTCAAATTGTCCGTTCCGCCCATCATCGACGCAGAAGATAAGCGCGCTGCCGCGGTGGCTGCGTTCAAGGGCATTCAGAGTTCTCCTCGGAGCCGCCCACTACCGGAACGGACCCGCTGTGCACACCATACGCACACGGCGCCTGTCCTACCACCCCACCCCGTACAATGACAGGAAGACGGCGGCGTTTGGGTTGGGGGGCCTCGAAACAAGGGGCATTGCTGAACCCTTCAGATTCAACAAATGTTGTAATGTGTGACATAATCGACTATCCCTTTGGCATGCCCAGACTCTCGATCGACATCTCGCCGGAAGACCATCAGAAGCTGAAGGCAATCGCTGCACTCAAGGGGCAGAGCATCAAGGACTATGTTCTGGGCCGAGCGCTTGGCGACGCCCCTGCCCTCGACGGCATGAGCGAGGACCAGGCTTTCATGGCGCTGGCCAACTTCCTGGAGCCGAGGATCGAGCAGGCGCGGCGCGGCGAACTCTCCGGCAAGTCGCTTGACGAGATCCGGCGCGAAGAACGCAAGCGCGCAGGGGTCTAGCCCGATCCATGGCGAGTTACGACCTTACGCTTGCGGCGGAAGAAGACCTTCGGGATATTTGGCGGTATACGTTAGAAACCTGGGGATCCGAACAAGCGGACAAGTACCTGGATCAGCTCGGGGACTGCTTCGACGCGATCGCGAGCAGACGAGCGCCGTCAAGATCATTGTCGCAATTGCCTGACGAGGTCTGCATCCATCGGTGCCAACATCACTACATCTTCTGGATAGTCGTCGACCGCCCAATTATCATCGCGGTCCTGCACGAGAAAATGGATGTCCTGCAGAGGCTCAAGGACAGGCTTTAACGGCCTTCCCGAGTTCCCATCGAAGGCCTGCTTTCGACAAGTTCCCAAAGTTGAAAGCGGTCGACACAGATGAGCCAGATCCGTGCAGCATTGTCGTTAAGACCTTGTTGATGCGAGGTAACTACTCCGATCCTCCAGAGGCGTTACAACAAGATCTGGTAGAACTTCGCGACGGTCAACGTCTACTTCGGAACACGACTGGCAATGAGTGTGAATCGGCATGCAAAAGTGACCCACTTGGGTGGGTTATGATCATCACCGATGACGCACACAACATCATCCTCGTCGGCGGAACCGGCACCGGCAAGACGCACATTTCCATCGCGCTCGGGACCAATCTCGTCAATCGGGGTAAGCGGGTTCGCTTCTATAATGCCGTCGATCTGATCAATGCCCTCATTGCAGAACAGGCCGAGGGCAACACCGGGAAGATCATCAAGCAACTGACCGCCCTGGATTGCGTCATCATCGACGAACTCGGCTATATCCCGTTCCCAAAATCCGGCGGGTCGCTGCTGTTTCATCTGATCAGCAAGCTGTATGAAACCACCAGTGTCATCATCACCACCAATCTCGAGTTCGGCGAATGGGTGTCGGTGTTCGGCGATGCAAAGATGACCACCGCGCTGCTGGATCGGGTCACGCACCATTGCAGCATCATCGAGACCGGCAACACATCCTACCGCTTCGCCCAAAGCAGATCTCGAACCAAACCCTGAAACAGAAAAAGCAAAGCCCACAAACGAGCCTGCTATATGGGGGCCGCTCGCCTGTGGGCTTTGCCCTCCCAGAGGTGGGTCATTTTAAAATGATCACGCTGGGTCAGTTTCGAATGCAGATTGACACTCCAAGAGAGCGAAGCTGCCCCATCAACGCGTCATCCACCAACACGCCCTCGGCCTCAGCCTGCCGGCGATTGGCATGGCGGCGATCACCGGGGATGCGGACGCCTTGTTCAGTCTGCATGTCGTCAAGCAACCCCTCGATCCGCGAGAAAAAACCGGGGTTGCCCGGCTGAATTGCGATGATGGTTTGCCCAAGTCGCGGCGGTCCGCCCAGATCATCCCCCAATGACGAGGCCTCGTGGGACCAATTCGCGCCGGTCAGACCAGCCGCAAGAACCTCGACCATCAAGGCAAGCGCGCTGCCCTTGTGGCCGCCCGCAGGCGCAATGGTTCCTTTCAGAGCCTCATGCGGATCAGTCGTCGGCTGACCCGCTGCATCCAGCGCCCAATTCGGTGGAATCGGCACGTCCTGTGCGGCGGCGTTTGCAAGATTGACATAGGCGGTTGCCGAGGAGGAGGAATCCAGGATCAGCGGGTTCCCTGCGCGCGGGGCAGCCATCGACCAGGGGTTGGTCCCAAAGAACGCCTTGCGCCCACCCCAAGGAGCCATGGTGGACGAGGCATTGGCAAACATAAGCGCCACAAGCCCCTGTCGCGCAAGCCGGGCAGTGAAATACCCCAGAACCCCGCAGGCATAGGCATTGGTGATCCCCAGAACGGCAATCCCCTGGCGTCGCGCCGCCTCGATCAACGCGGCCTCTCCTGCCTCATAGGCCAGATGGGCAAATCCATCGGCGGCGTCGACCTGCAGCGATCCGGGTGCAAGCTCGCTGAGAACTGGCTGGGCATGTCCGGCGATCTTGCCCACCTGCAGGTGACCGCAATACCACGGCAGATATCCCAACCCTATGCCCCGTGTGCCTTCTGCCTCGGCGTCGCGGATCGAGCGGGCCACGGCAGCGGCCTGCACGTCGGACGCGCCACTGGCCACGAGACATTGGCAGGCGATGTCTTCCACCTGATCGAGAGAAAGGGAAAATGTCATGTCGGTTGCCTTTGTCAAAATAGCTGGAAACTGGACCGTCTGATGATGCGTCAATGCTTGCGGAAGAAGCTCCCGTAGGCAGCTCCGCTGGGCGCTGCGGCCCCAGCGGGAAAGCGGCCTTCGGACAGGTATCGTTCGTGGCAGCGTTGAAGCGCCTTGCGGTCCAGCGTGACACCCAGGCCCGGCCCGTCGGGTACCGCTACAACCCCGTTTTTCAGCAAAAACGGCCCACCTTCGATCACGTCATCCGCATACCAGCGGAACAGGGTCTGACTGGCACCTCGCACATGCTCGATCGCAGCGCTGAGCTGGAGATAGGCCGCGCTGGCGATCCCCGTTTCGCCCGAGTGGAACCGGAAGCCGACTCCCATCGCGGCACAAGAAGCGATAAAATTGGCCGTGCCCCGGATGCCGCCGTTTTCGTTCACATTGGTCACGATCGCATCGGGGCAGCCCAGACGCGCAGCCTTGGGAAGGTCGACCATATGGGTTGAAAATGAACAGCCCGAGGTCTGGCGAAGCGCCGCCATTTCCTCATAGGTTTCACAGGGTTCTTCAAACCAGGTGATATCGAACGCCTCCAACCGGCGCAGTGCGTCCCGGGCGGTGGGCAACGTCCAGGCACCGTTGGCATCCAGTTGCAACGGCCGCTCGCCTATGGCGGCGCGGACTTCGTGGACCATGTCTATTTCTTCGGACAACGACACCGTGCCCACC
>JBASXE010000216.1:0-8283 GCA_049276875.1 Roseovarius sp.
GATCAGGGTTGAACAAAAAGGCCTTGAACGGGTTCTAGCATCGGCAATGCCCCTCCCGATCGCGGCAGCCCCGACAACGCTGAAGCTCTGAAAACTGCTCGAACTGCTCATCATGTCCGAAGCGAAGGGCCTGCTTCACAGGGAAACTTGGACTCCGGTCGCTGCGGCGGAGGGATCGGTCTAGGATTCAAGGCTACCCGCAAGTTTACTCATAACCGTTCCCCACTACACTCGATGGCACCCTGGCAGCGGCGAAAATCTCAGAGCCTGCCACACCCGGCAGGCTCTTTGCTTGTTGGTCAGTAAGAACTGGAGCGGACAACAGCATCCACGGCAACAGCGTTTTCCGTGTTCACGATGATCGGATTGATCTCTATTTCCGTAAGGACATCGCGCATGTCCCACGCGAGCCGGGACAGCGCCGCCGCCGACTGTGCCAGTTTCTCAGTGGCCAGCACAGGGCGTCCCCGATACCCGGACAACATTTTGACTACGCGCAACCTGGCGATTGCCGCCGCGGCGTCCGCTTCGGAAAACGGCGCCATCAGGAGGGCGTGTTCATCAAGCAAGTCGACAAAAATGCCCCCCGGAGCGATGCGTATTGCTGGACCGAAATCGGGGTCATTGATTGCCCCCAACGACCACTCGAAGCCCGGCGCGACCATTTCGGCAACCAGAACCTCACCGGTAAACCGGGCAGACAGATCATCATATTGGTCAGCGACAGCTTGCAGGTCTTTAAGGCCAGCCTTGACGCCGCCTAGATCTGACTTGTGCGAAAGCCCCTGCTGCGCGGTTTTGAGAACGACACTCCCCCCGATCCGTCGAGCGGCCTCAACAGCCGCTTCTTTGGACGCCACCAACGTGTGTGAAGCACATTGGATGCCGTAGTCGGAGAAAAACGCGTACCCTTCCGCCTCTCCGATCCAGTCCCGACCTCGAAGGGCGTCCCGCCAATGCTGCGCGCGCGGGTTCGGGGGTTCAGCCAATCGAAAGGGTTGTACCGGACGACGGTTGTGCAGCGCGCGCACGGCAGACAGCGCGTTCTGCATGCCGCTGATCAGGGGTATCCCCAAATCTGCAAATCGGTCGGCAAGACCAGCGTCGTCGCTTCGGGAAAAGTTCGATACGGCGGCAAGGGGTTTTTCGGTTTCATCTGTGGCGTCGGAAAGGGCACGCGCATGCATCTCGTGCAGGTAATAGTTACCGCGCCAGTTCAGCACGTAGAGGCCCGTTCCAACGGATGAGTCCGCCATCATTGCCGTGATGGCGCGGGTGTACGTGTCCTGAGCGCCGTGCCCTGTGCCCCAAGCATCCAGCGGATTGTCTGCCAGGATGCCCGGCTCAAGGACCGATTGGATCGACGCCTTGGTCTCTGCAGACAACGTGGCATAGGACAGCCCGTGATCCTCGGCCATGTCAGCCATCAATTCGCGCTCACCGCCGGAATCGTGAATGGATGCGATGCCGGGTGCTGGGGCCCGTCTGCCTTGTGCAAACAGAACAAGCATTGCAGCCATTTCATCGACCGAGGATGCCATATGCCCGCCCAGCCGTTCGACAAGGCTGCGGAACACATCGTCATTACCAACCAACGCGCCGGTGTGCGATATGGCCATCCGCGCGCCCAGCGCAGAGCGACCGATCTTCAAGATGACGATAGGAATGTCGCGAGCCGCCGCCGCCTCCATCGCTGCGACAAATCTTTCGGGATCGCGCACGGTTTCCAGAAACAGGCCGACGCATCGGGTTTCAGGCCGGTTGACCATCCAAAGCAAATAGTCGGCTGCGGTGGTTACGGTTTCAGACCCGGTGCTGACCGCCTGCGAAAACCGCAACCGACGGTCATTATTCATCAGCGCCCCAAGGATTGAGCCGGATTGAGCGATCAGCCCGATCCCTCCGGGTTTGAGATCGAGTGGAACGGGAAAGGGTGTCACCCTCAGCCCCAGGGTGATGTTGTGAAACCCCATGCTGTTCGGCCCACACAAGGCAGCCCCAGCCGCTCGAACCCTGTCGCCGATGCGGTGACGCATGGCCGCGTCCGGGCATTCCGAAAAGATCGTAAGGGCCCACGCACCGACTGAAAGCGCCTCGTCCACAGCTTCCTCAACACGCGCGGTCGCCACTGAGAGGACAACATGCTCGGGTGCGTTGGGGCAATCACCGAGGCTTTCTGAAATGCGGCCGTCTGACCCTTTGGCCAGGCGTGGATTGACCCGCATGATCCGGCCCGCAAAACCGCCTTCACTGACCATGCGATCCAGAGCGTGACCGTAAGACTCCGGACGGTCGGAAACACCGACAAGCGCAATGCTTTTCGGTGCCAACAGCGCGTCCATGGGCGATCTTGGAAAACTCTGGTTCTGCACGCCGCACCCTTTCTGAATGGATCAGAAGGGATATTGGTCGCAACACGCGAACAGTTGAAATTCCGATTTTGTAAGGAGCGATTTAACCGGCTTATACCGCGACCACATCTGGCAAGATGGCCCTTGCTTTCATCTCGTCGCGGATAATCTGGATGAAAGCCTGCGACGGAAGCGACAGTTCTGCGCCCGCCTTCACAACAAGGGCCGTGTCATATCGGATCTCGGGTTCGAAAGGACGCCAGCTGACGCCATCCTGCAGCGACATGCACCCGTTCAGCGCATCAACGATGGCAATCCCGGCCCCCTCGGCCACCATTCTGCGAACGACCGCGAAAAAGAACCCATGGACCGGCACTTGCACTTCAAACCCGGCCTCCGCGCAGATCGCGCGCACTTGCCGGTCCACTTGGTTGCTGTCCTGAATACCAACCAACCGATGATCGGCAAGGTCCGCAGCCGTAGTGCGATCTTTCCGCTCAAGGGCAGAGCCAGATGGAAAAATGCAGACGCACGGCAACGAGAACTGTTCCACCTCGAGCGTTGGCGCGGCGACGGGGGCTTCGACAAGACCGATGTCGCATTGTCCGTTGCTTACCAAGTAAGATATCTGATGCGAGCTTCGGACACGAAGATCAATTTCGACCAGTGGGTTATCCTTGGTATATCGCGCCACAAGCTCTGGCAGGAGACCGAACGCCGCTGCGCCGATGGCACCGATCCGAAGTAGGCCCGTACCACCCTGTTTGATGAGGCGTGCCCGGTTGGAAAACTGTTCAACGGCAAGGATCGACAGCTCGGCATCCATGTGAAGTAAATAGGCCTCGGGGCGCGGCGCGAAATGCCCCTTGGAGCGGTGGAACAGCGGAAAACCCAGCATGTCTTCAAGACGCGACAGCGCAATGCTGATTGCAGGCTGCGTCAGGTGCAACCTGTCAGCGGCCTTTGAGACCGAGCCCTCTTCCATGACGGCATGAAAGACTTCGAGGTGGCGCAGCTTGAGATGCATGATCCAACTATAAGAAAAGGTCAGAAATCTGCTACTCAAATTATCGTTTTGTTACGCGGCCTCGGTCAGCCGCTCACCGAAGCGTTGATCACGAACAGCTTGCGCATATGATCATGGATCACCCATTCGCCAGTCCAGCCCTGCGGCAGAACCAACAGATCCCCCGGTCCGATGTCACGGCTGCAGCTGCAGTCGGAATTGGTGACCGTGGCCCGGCCGGACAGGATATGGCAGTATTCACCGGCAGTGGTGCGGTCCGCAGTGAACCGCCCCGGCGTGCATTCCCAGACGCCTATCTTGGTCAGGCCATCCGGCGAACTCCACAGCACTGAAGACGCTTCGGTCTGCCCGTCGGTGAGGGTCGTCGGCTTGGGGGCAAAGTCGCCCAAGAGAACCGAGGCAAGATCGGCAAAGGATTCGAGGTTGATCATGGAGGAACTTTCAATGAGTGCCAGCGCGCCTTTACGGCGCATCAGTCTTTTGGTTTCGACGGTTCTTTCTGCTGCCCGAACAGCTGTGCCAAAACCATCATGCCCGTCGTGACGAGGATCATGATGGTCGAGATTGAGGCAATGGTCGGGTCGATCTGATCGCGCAGCGCATTAAACATATTGCGGGTCAGGGTCGGATTGTCTCCGCCTGACACGAACATCGCCACCACCACTTCATCGAACGAGGTGAGGAATGCCAAGAGCGCGCTGGTCACCACAGCGAACCGGATCTGCGGCAACGTCACGGTCAGAAACGCCTTCCAACGCGGTGCGCCAAGGCTACGGGCCGCCTTTTCTTGGCTCATGTCATAGCTCTTGAGCGCAGACCCCGTGACGATCACAACGAGCGGTAACGCGAGAACCGTATGCGCCAGCACAAGGCCCGTCATGGTGTAGAGAATCTTGAGCTGCACATAGGCGTAGAAAGCGCCGATCGCGACCAGCACAACAGGCACCATCATCGGCGTGATCATCAGCACGAAGGCCGCACGGATGAAGCGGACCTTCGAACAATGTAGCCCGTAAGCCGCCAGAACACCGATAGGCGTGGCGACCAGCATCGTCAGGAAGGCTGCCTTGAACGACGTGCGGGTCGCCTGCATCCATTCAGATGATCCGAAATAATTATCATACCAGCGCGTCGACCAAGTTTCCGGCGGAAACTCCAGATATTGGCTGTCGGAGAAGGACATGGGCACGACAATCAGGGTCGGCGTGACCAGCAACACCATTGTGATGACCGCAAAAACGTAGAGCCACAGGCGTTGCCCATGTGTGATCTGGGTTTCGGTGGCGGGTGCACGGAACCAGCGGAACATCAGTGCCCTCCTCCGGTCATCTTCTCCAGGTTCAGGAAACGCGAGGCGACCCAGAGGATCACCATGGTCGACACCAACAACACGACGCCCAAGGCGCTGGCGGCGCCCCAATTCACAAAGAGTTCGATGTTCGAGACGATCTGCATAGAGACCATGATCACCTTGCCGCCACCCAGAACCGCCGGTGTCACGAAGAACCCGAGGCACAGGATGAACACCATCAACGATCCCGCAAACAGTCCTGGCAAGGTCAGCGGGAAAAACACCGTCCAGAACGCGCGCTTTGGGCTGGCACCAAGATTGGCAGCCGCCTTCATCAGGTCGCGGTCGATGGCCCGCATCGCGCCGTAGACCGGCAGGATCAGGAATGGCAGCATGATATGCACCATGCCGATCAACGTTCCGGTCATGTTGTGAACCATCTTTATCGGTTCGTCCCACAGCCCCAGAGAAATGCCCCAGTCATTCACCAGCCCGCGCTTTTGCAATAGCACGAGCCATGCGTAGGTGCGCACAAGAAGCGAGGTCCAGAACGGCAAGAGCACAGTGATCAGGCAAAGATTGGCGATCCGGGTCGGCAAACCGGAAATGAAATAGGCCAACGGATAGCCGATCAGGATGCAAAGGCCGGTGGTGAGGAAACTGATCTCGAACGTCGTCTGGAAGATCCGGGCGTAGGATTTTCGCTTCAGCATCCGTTCGTAGTTTTCAAGCGAGAACGTTCCGTCGGCCCCAATGAAGGACACATAGAAAAGCCAACCCACCGGAATGACGAGAATGACAAGGATCAGCAACATCGCCGGGGAACCAAGGCCGAAAAGCTTCAGCCGCTCCAGCCGTTCATCGCGCCGCAATCCTGTTTCATTGATCCGCGCGGCCACCATCCTAGCGCTCGCTTCCGGCAATCAGGACCGTATCCTCAGGAGCCAGACACAACGCCAACGACTCTCCAACAACCGGCAGCGCGGTCACATTTGCTCCGCGCATCGCACCGCGCAGCACCATCTGTCCACCGCCGGGCAAATCTGCATGAAGCAGGAAACTGTCGCCCTGATAGACGACCTCGGTTGCATTTGCGGCGAAATTGTTGACGCCTTCGCGCGGACCTTCCCGTGACAGAACCACCCGTTCGGGACGGACCATCAACAAGAGATTGTCGGTTTCAATCTGGGGAACCTCACAGAGCAATGGTTGCCCGTTGTAAAGCACATCCTTGCCGCTGCGGGATACCGGCAGGAATGTGGATTCGCCGATAAAATCGGCAACAAACCGGTTGGCAGGGCGCTCATAAAGGTCGCGCGGGTTCGCAAGTTGCATGATCCGACCGTGATTTACCACGGCGATCCGGTCCGACATGGTCAACGCCTCGCGTTGGTCATGCGTGACGTAAACCGTGGTCATCCCCAGCTTTTCGTGCAGGTGACGCAATTCGATCTGCATCTGGTCGCGCAACTTCTTGTCGAGCGCGGACAGCGGTTCATCCATCAGCAGGATTCTGGGTTCAAAGACAATGGCGCGGGCGACGGCAACGCGCTGACGCTGTCCACCGGATAGTTGATCGACGCGGCGATCTCCAAACCCACCCAACTGCACCGTTTCCAGCGCCGCCTCTACCCGTTTGACGATCTCCGCTTTGGGCACCTTGCGCAACCGCAGCGGGTAACCCACGTTGCCCGCCACGGTCATGTGCGGAAACAGGGCATAGCTTTGAAAGGTCATGCCGACATCGCGCAGATGCGGGGGGGTACGGATCACTTCGCGGTCACCGAATTTCAGGCTTCCGCAATCGGGCCGCGTGAATCCCGCAAGCACCATCAAGAGCGTTGTCTTGCCCGACCCGGACGGACCAAGCAGCGTGAGGAACTCTCCGCTGCGCACCTCAAGCGACACATCATCGAGCGCGTGTACGCGTCCATAGGTCTTGGTGATGTTTCTGACCGAGATCGGCAGCGCTTCGGACGTTCTGTCGGTCAAGTCGAACCCTCGTCTTCTTTACTTGAGAAACGTGCGGGCGCCAGAGCGCCCGCAGTTGCGATTTGCCAGAGCGACAGGATCACTCGGTCATCATTTCCTGATACATCTCGGCCGCGATGGTTTCCCACTTGGCGTACCAGTCCAACGACACCGGCAACTGCATCGCCGTGTTTTCGGGCGAGGACGGCAGTCCCATGGCAACTTCTGTCGTGATCTCACCCGTGTCATAAGCGGCTTTGTTGGTCGGGCCGTAGGTGATGTATTTTGGCAAGTCGTCCTGATACTCAGGCTTGGAAATTTCGTTCAGGAACTCCATTGCGGTGTCTCGGTTGGGAGCGCCTTTCGGAATGGCAAAGCAGTCGTAGTCCAAAAGCGCCTGATTGAAGCTGTACTTGACCATGGCACCGTCCTTGGCGGCATTGTCAAAGCGGCCGTTCCAACCAGTGGTCATGTCGACCTCACCGTCCTTCATCAACTGGGCGTGCTGTGCACCCGAGGTCCAGAACACCGAGATATGCGGCTTCAACTCCCGGATCTTGTCGATGGCGCGCTCAATGCCTTCTTCGCTGTCCAGTACGGAATAGACATCCTCGGGCGTCACACCATCAGCCATGAGCGCCGGTTCCAAAGCACCGGCAACCCCGCCGCGATAGGCGCGGCTTCCCGGAAACTTCTCAACGTCCCAGAAATCCGCCCAGCTCTGCGGACCCGCATCGCCATAGGTGTTCGTGTTCCAAGCGTAGACCGTCGAGAACACGTCACCACCGACGCAATAATCAGTGTAGAGGCCCGGATAGAAATTGGACACGTCGATCACACTATAGTCCAGCTTTTCTAGCAAACCCTCTGCAGCCGCACGCGCCGCCGAACCCGATCCGCTGGCCACGATATCAAGCGTTACCTGCCCCGACGACACCTGAAGCCGCACGTCGGACATGCCGCCATAGGTTTCCTGCTTGACCTCAATCCCGGTGTTGACAGCGGCAGGTTCGAAAAGCGCCTTGCTCTGTGCTTCCTGGTAAGACCCGCCCCAGGATGCGATTGTGACGCTCTTGTCTTGTGCAAGGGCGCTTGTGGCCATGACGGCGGCCGAGATCGTCAGAAGTATTCTGGTTTTCATTGGTTTCCTCCCTTTAGATTGTTTTGACGGTCGTGCCAGCCCGGCGCGCCGCCGGTGGGCACAGATCCGTGTCGTCCTCCAGTTGTCTCGATTGTGCTGGCACGTTCGGAACAAATGAAATTTCGAATCCTAAACCTTGGTTTCGATCCGTTAATACCTCGGGAAAGACCGAATCATGGCACTGCCCGGCGTGTCATCCCATGCGCAGCGCCCTTTCAAATTGTCGTTGATCGTTCCACCGGTACCAGGACACGGCGGCAGGCAAGAACCATGGCTTGCAGAAGCTGCAATTGCAACGGCACCAGCAGCCCGTCCTCCGCCCGTCTGGGCCGCAGGCGAACGAAGCATTCACCCGCCACAAACATCTCGCGTGCGACCATGGCCTGCAGGCCATAGAAGTCGGTCAGCCCATCGGCATCCGCCTCATCGGTCCAAGCGAGCCAGAGCCGCTGGACATGGTCGCGCAGCGCCGCATCCGTGATGAGCGAGGACGGTTTGATGC
>JBASXE010000217.1:0-2114 GCA_049276875.1 Roseovarius sp.
ATTCCAAAAGCGGCAGCGGGAAATCCGGCTGATCGAGGCATGCGCGCACCTTCTCAAACGCCTCCCGCGGACGATGCGCGGAAATCAGTATCTTCAACGCCAGCGCTTCTGTGTTGGCGGTAGGAAACTCTGCTTTGATATGGTGCAATACATCTTCGGCCGCGCGAATACGATTGAGATGCAACAGCGCTTGGGCCCGGGCGAAGTGAATCGACTCAGCCTCGGGCCAATGTCGGGCGCAGCGCGCGAGGTAACGCACCGCCAATCGGTTATGCCCTGCGAATGACAGCAAACGTCCCAGATGCAGTGCATCATGCAAACTGCGCTCGCCCTGTCGGGCTAAGCGGTTACGGGCCAGTGCCAGTGCCGCATCCGGCCCATGACAAATCTCAGCTGCGCGTAGTTCAAAGCGTTCCCGTTGATCCGCTGGCAGCTTTTGACAGAGCTGCTTGATGATCGCATCGGTGAGTTGTGGCTGCGCCATCGCATGAGCGCGTTGAACCAAAGGGATCGCTGCTTGAACCGACAAGCTCGGACGGGCGGCAATCTCCCGATAACAGGCTGCTGCAATCTCTGGCTTGCCAAGGCTCTCGGCATGCCGGGCAATATCGGGCAGATGATCCAACAATGTTTCGGGCAATGTGGATGCGATCATGTCCAGTACGCGAAGTTGCAGGCCCGGTTCTGCAAGAAACTTCGCGATTTCCAAGGCGTGGACGGGAAAAGCTGGGGCGACCATGACGGACGGCAATGGCGCGTTTGGACGTGGTGCCGTCGTCGGATCGATCCAACACAGCGCAAAGGCGTGCGCGAAGGCCCGCGTCTCTTGCGCCAGGCGAATGCGCGCGCGCCGCGCAAGGCGATGCGCGGGGTCCAGGTCCAGTATGCGCGCATAGCAAAAATCGGCTTCGTCCTGATCGCCACGCGCCAAGGCCAGTCGCGCCCGTTCCATCCAGCCGCGCGGAAAATCCGGGTCTTGCTCGGTCAGATCAATTATTTGGGCTTCTGCCCGTTCGGGATAGCCCGCCTGTTCGAGAATTTGAACAAAGCGCAGGCGCGCCAAGCGGTCATTGGGGCGCGCGCGACACCCCGTTTCAGCGCGTTGGATCGCAGCGGCTATGTCGCCTCGGCGCATGGCAAGATCAATCAAGCCACTATGCAGCCAAGGGGCATCGGGTAGGTCGGCCAAGAGGTCGACCAAGGCCCCTTCCGCGCGTCCGGCTGGACCCGTCACCAATAGGCTCCGTGCCAGAATTGACCGGGCGCGGGGGCTTTGCATCTGTTCAAATGGCGCCGCATCCGCGGTGGTGACCACGTCGCTGTGGCGTCCTAGCTTGGCAAGGCAGGCCAAATGTTCTTCGCGAAAAATTGGCCGTTCGGGATGCATGGCGCGGGCTGCGCACGCCAGATCGACTGCTTCGCTCAGTTCGGCTTCCCGATAGGCTACGATCTGCGCATGCAGGACAGGTGGATGTTTGGGGGCCTTGGCTACCGCCATGTCGAAAGCGGCAATCGCTTCGCTATGTTGTTTCGTGGCACTCAGGGCGCGACCCAACTCCATCAGGGCGAGCGCATCAATTGATGGATTTTTTTGTTTGACGTGCCGCAAGTCGATGATCGCCCCGTCCAGATCGCCTAAACGCCGCCGTGCAATGCCGCGTGCGCGTAAAAGCTCCAAATCGTCTGGACGATGCGCAAGCCCTGCTGCGGCAAGATCCGCGAGCCGCGAGAAATCCGCGCGCTTCATCGCTTGTGCCATTGCATCGCTGCGGGCTGCATCATGATCTGGAAAGGTTGAAAGCACTTGATCGCGCAGTGCATCCGCCAAAGCGTCATGCCCATCGCGAAGAAGGTCCTTCGCCAACGTCAGCCGCGCGGTTGCGTCAGCCTGTGAAGTAACGGGGCGACCGCAAAGTTCCTGTGCAAGGGCGTGCCGTGACTCGGGTAAAATTGTCATGTCGGCACGATCAACATTTTGGTTACATGCCGAGCCGACCACATGATCTTTCGAGCGTCAATCTTCGAAAGATGAAATTCGGTCAGAAACTGGCTGGGGTGGTAGGATTCGAACCTACGGTACGCGGTACCAAAAACCGTTGCCTTACCACTTGGCT
>JBASXE010000218.1:0-12929 GCA_049276875.1 Roseovarius sp.
CTGTGGAGCAGGGTAAAACATAAAGACACCCGCCCGCTTCTGCGCACGCCTGACCCTCGTGGAACGCTCAAGGCGCTTTATGAGGCGCGTGTGCCGATCTATGCTGAGGCCGATCTGGAAGTGGTGAGCCGGGCAGAGTATTCCATTGATATGATGACGCAAAAAGTGCTGGAGGCGTTGCGCACCCGGCCCGATGTTCTGGAGGCGGACATATGAGCGATATCGTCCATGTCCCGCTCGGGGATCGCGCCTATGACGTGCATGTGGGTCCTGGATTGCTGGCCCGTTCTGGTGAGATGATCGCGCCGCTGTTGCGCCGCCCGCGTGTTGCCGTGGTGACGGATGAGACTGTCGCCGCGCTGCATCTTCAGACGTTGCGCGCGGGGCTGGCGAGCGCCGGGATTACTATGGAGGCGCTGGCTTTAACGCCCGGCGAGAGCACGAAAAGCTGGCCGCAATTGGAGCGGACGGTGTCTTGGCTCCTGGATCAAAAGGTCGAGCGCGGGGATGTGGTTGTAGCCTTTGGCGGCGGTGTGATCGGTGATCTGGTAGGATTCGCGGCAGCGATCCTGAGGCGCGGCGTGCGCTTTGTTCAGGTGCCAACCTCACTTTTGGCGCAGGTCGACAGTTCTGTGGGCGGCAAGACGGGCATAAACGCACGACAAGGCAAGAATCTCATCGGTGCGTTTCATCAGCCGAGCCTTGTTCTGGCTGATACGGACGTGCTCGGCACGCTGCGCCCGCGCGATTATCTGGCGGGTTATGGCGAGGTGGTGAAATACGGGCTGCTGGGGGATGCGGCGTTTTTCGATTGGCTTGAGGTGGAGGGGCCCCGCGCCGCGGCCGGGGATATGGCTGCGCGGATTGCCGCCGTGCGCCGCTCGGTCGAGATGAAATCCGAGATTGTCGTGCGCGACGAGACAGAGCAGGGCGACCGCGCATTGCTCAATCTCGGCCATACGTTTTGTCATGCGCTTGAGGCCGCAACGGGCTATTCCAACCGGCTTTTGCATGGTGAGGGCGTGGCCATCGGCTGTGCCATGGCGTTTGAATTGTCCGCGCGGCTGGGCCTGTGCAGTCAAGAGGCCCCAAGCCGGGTGCGCGCCCATCTGCGCGAGATGGGAATGAAGGTGGATCTGGCCGATATCGCCGGGGATCTGCCGGATGCGAAAGGGCTCTTGGCCTTGATGGCACAGGATAAAAAGGTCGTGGATGGGGAGCTGCGTTTCATCTTGGCTCGCGATATCGGCGCGGCATTTGTCAGTGCCGATGTGCCACGCGATGCGGTGCTCAGCGTGCTGCAAGACGCGCTCAGCCTGCGTTAGGCGCGCTGCCCGTCCTCATTGATCAAATGCGTGCCATCATCCTTGTGGTGAGGGCCCCCAGGCCCGTGATCGACGGGTAAAGGGCTTCCTATCGCCCACATCGTCCGCCCGCGCATCCGCCATGATGCGGGGCCGATAACGCAACAGAGCAACTGGCCCGTGCCCAAAGCATCGATCGTTAACCTCGGTCAGTGATCACCTTTCATGCGCTCTCTCTCTCAATACTGCGGCATCTCTTTCACACGCGGCGCAGGTCGTGCTGGCTGTTCACCACACCAATCCTCGCCCAGACCCCCGCCACGCCGGCGTATTGGGATAAAATCAGAAAGCTGCCAAATGCTGCGCCCCTCACATTTGTTGCGGATCAATTCTGCGTTGCTCAAACCGCGAAGGGCCGCCAACAGGGGGCTTTGCCGCATCGAACGGTGCTCACATATCTCTGCACCGGGCATCCCGTCCGGTCTCGTTGGCACTGATAGGCGAACCGCATCCATTCGGCTGTCTTGCGCAAGGTTTGCGAGGGCCATGTGGCGGGCTGTCGAATTGATGCATCAATAATCATCGACATAGGGGCGCGGCATCATAGGGGCGCTCAGTCGATTCCAGCTTCTTCTTAGCCTAAATACTCAATAAAACACCGCGGCGGGGCCTCTCACCTTGCGCGCTTTACCAAAGCGTGCCGCTTCTTGCCCGCACTCAGCCTCACTGGTTCCACAAGCGCTGCTGTATCGAGCATCAAACCTGCGTCGCTCAAAGGCATATCGTCCATGCGTGCGCCGTTCTCTGCAATGAGCCGCTTGGCCTCCTTGCCGGACTTTGCCAACCCTGCACGCACCAGAACCTGCACGATGGACACGCCCTCGGAAAGCTCCGCATCGGACAGCTCGAGCGTTGGCAAATCATCTCCCACGCCGCCTTTCTCAAAGACTTCGCGCGCCGTGGCTTCTGCGGCCTCGGCCGCTGCGCGCCCGTGCAACAGGGTTGTCACCTCATTGGCCAAAATCACCTTTGCGGCGTTGATATCGGCCCCGTCGAGGGCGCCAAGTCGGTCGCATTCCTCAACGGGCAATTCGGTATAGAGCTTCAGGAACCGGCCCGTGTCGGCATCGGTCGTATTGCGCCAGAATTGCCAGAACGTGTAGGGGCTGCACATGTCGGCATCGAGCCACACCGCGCCGTCCTGGCTCTTGCCCATCTTCTTGCCGTCCGATGTGGTCAGAAGTGGCGAGGTCAGGCCGAAGACTTCGCCGTCGATCACCCGCCGGGTCAGGTCTATACCGTTGACGATATTGCCCCATTGGTCCGAGCCACCCATTTGCAGCATGCAGCCATAGCGCCGATTCAGCTCCATGAAATCGTAGGCCTGCAAAATCATGTAGTTGAACTCAAGAAAGCTGAGAGATTGCTCCCGGTCGAGCCGGGATTTCACGGACTCAAACGACAGCATCCGGTTGACGGAAAAATGCCGCCCGATGTCGCGCAGAAACTCAAGATAGTTGAGCCCATCGAGCCATTCGGCATTGTTGACCATCATCGCGCCTGTAGGGGCGTCGGAATAGTCGATATAGGCCGCGAACACCTTTTTGATGCCAGCGATATTGTCGTCGATCTGTTCCTCGGTGAGCAGGGGCCGCTCGTCTGCGCGAAAGCTCGGATCGCCCACTTTTGTTGTGCCGCCGCCCATCAGGGTGATTGGTTTGCCGCCCGTCTTTTGCAGCCAGCGCAGCATCATGATCTGAATGAGCGAGCCCACATGCAGTGATTTCGCCGTGGCGTCAAAGCCGATATAGGCGGGCATTTCCCCCTTGGCCAAAGCCTCGTCCAGCCCCTGATAATCGGTGCAATCGGCGAGAAAGCCGCGCGTCATCATGACACTCATGAACTCGGATTTCGGATGATAGGTCATGGCGCTTGTCCCGCATGGTTTTGCGCGGCAATGTATAGGTGGGTAACGGGCGAAGGAAAAGGCCATGTTGACGGCCATAAAGCAGGGTGCGGTAAAGACGCGCGGCAAGGCTGCGCGCCTTTGGGCCATGGGTGCCATGTCGGGCACCTCGCTCGATGGTGTGGACGCCGCGATGATTGAGACGGATGGCCATGATATCTTCGCCTTTGGCGCGTCGCATTACCGTGCCTATAGCGCCGCCGAACAGGCGGTTCTGAGTGCGGCTTTGGGCAAATGGCCGGGGGCCTCGGATCTGGGGGCGGCGGAAGATATCGTGATGTGCGCGCACATGGATGCGATGGGGCCGTTGGAGGGCGCGGCGCTGGCCGGATTTCACGGCCAGACCCTCGCACATGACCCGCATGGGCGTGGCACGCACCAGATTGGCGATGGGGCAGCACTGGCCGAGGCGCTGGGCCTGCCCGTGGTTTGGGATTTTCGCAGTGCGGATGTGGAACTGGGCGGGCAGGGCGCGCCGCTTGCACCGTTCTATCACTTCGCCTGCGCGCGCCATATCGGGGCCGAAGCCCCCTTGGCGTTTCTTAATCTGGGCGGGGTGGGCAACATCACTTGGGTTGATCCCTCAAAGGATCGCCCGGAGGCGGAGGGCGCGCTTTTGGCCTTTGACACCGGGCCTGCGAATGCGCCGATAAATGATCTGATGATGGCGCGGCGCGGCGAGCCTTTTGATCGGGACGGCGCGCTGGCCCGTAAGGGCGTGGTGGCTGAAGGGGCGTTGGAGCTTTTCCTGGATGAGCCCTATTTCCGCAAGATACCGCCCAAATCGCTCGACCGGGATGCGTTTGCCGACATGATCGACCTTGTTCGCGAGCTGAGCGATGCAGACGCCGCCGCCACCCTCACGGCGATGAGTGCGGCAGGCGTCTTGCAGGCGATGGAGCATTGCCCCGGCCCGCCCACGCGCATGCTCGTGACCGGGGGCGGGCGGCACAATCCGGTTCTGATGGATATGCTCGGCGCCGCCCTCGATTGCCCGGTGGAGCCTGTAGAGGCGGTGGGCCTTGATGGCGATATGCTTGAGGCGCAGGCCTTTGCTTTCCTCGCGGTGCGGGTGGCGCGGGGGCTGCCCACGTCTTGCCCCGGCACCACGGGCGTGCGGGCGGCAGTGTCCGGTGGCACGCTCAGCCGGCCCGATCTGGGCGTCAGGGAGGCGTGATGGACTATACACTCAACCAAGGGGCAGGGTGCGGGGTGCGGCTTGGCCTGATCGTGCTGCAAACCGACGAGACGCTGGAATTCGAGGCGCGGCAGGTTTTGGCGGGGCGTGATGCGGCGCTCTTTCACACGCGTATTCCCAATGCCCAGGATGTTACGCCCGAAACGCTGGCCGCGATGGCCGATGAGATGCCGAAAGTCGCGGCGCTCTTGCCTGAGGGTCTGGACGCGGTGGGCTATGGCTGCACGTCGGGCGCGACGGTGATCGGCTCGGACGCGGTGGCGGGATTGGTGACGCGGGCGCATCCAAAGGCGGCGGTGACGGACCCGATCCGCGCAGTTGTGGCAGCTTTGCACGCGTTGAACGCCTCAAAGATTGCGATGGTCACGCCCTATGTGCCCAGCGTGACGGCCCCCATGCGCGCTCTTTTGGGCAAAAGCGGTATCGAGGTCGTCTCTGAGATCAGCTTTGGCGAGGGCAATGATTGGCGCGTGGCGCGGATTGATCCCGCCTCGACCCGCGCGGCGATGCTTGCGGCGGCAGAGGCGGCGGGTGCCGAGGCGATCTTTGCCAGTTGCACGAATTTGCAGACCTTTTCGATCATCGACGGGGTCGAGGCCGAGACGGGCCTGCCCGTTGTGACGTCCAATCAGGCGCTGCTCTGGCATCTGTTGCAGGTGTCGGGAGTTGATGCGCGGGAATGGGGTCCGGGGCGTCTCTTTGGCCTCTGATTACCCCCTGAGGGCGCGCGCCGGCCTTTAGCGAACGAGGGTTTTCATGCCCTTGTCCAACCCTTCGAGTGTCATCGGCACCATCCGGTTCTCGAAAATCTCGCGGATCATATGGGTGGACTGCGTATACTCCCATTGGCGCTCGGGCACCGGGTTGATCCAGAGGTTGGCGGGCCATTGCGCGCGGGCGCGCTCCAGCCAGACTTGCCCGGCTTCCGGGTTCCAATGCTCGTTCGCACCGCCTGCGAAAGCGACCTCATAAGGCGACATGGCCGCGTCGCCGACGAAGATGCATTTGTATTCGGGTCCGTAAGTCCGCAGGACCTCATGGGTCGGGATTTGCGCGTCCCAGCGGCGGTTATTGTCGCGCCACACGCCTTCATAGAGACAGTTGTGGAAATAATAATATTCCAGATGCTTGAACTCGCTGCGCGCGGCGGAAAAAAGCTCCTCCACGACTTTGATATGCGGATCCATTGAGCCGCCCACGTCGAGGAACAATAGAACACGCGCCGCATTGCGCCGCTCGGGCCGGGTTTGCACGTCGAGATAGCCCTGTTCCGCGGTGGCGCGGATCGTGCCATCAAGGTCAAGCTCCTCATGGGCGCCGTCGCGCACCCATTGGCGCAGGCGCTTGAGCGCCACTTTGATGTTGCGCGTGCCGATCTCCACCCCGTCATCGAGGTTGCGGAACTCGCGCTTGTCCCAGACCTTGACCGCGCGCTGGTGGCGGCTCTCATTCTGGCCGATGCGCACGCCTTCGGGGTTGTAGCCGTAGGCCCCGAAGGGCGAGGTGCCTGCCGTGCCGATCCATTTGGAGCCGCCCTGATGGCGGCCTTGCTGCTCCTTGAGGCGCTCTTTGAGGGTCTCCATCAGCTTGTCAAACCCGCCAAGCGCTTCGATCTCGGCCTTTTCTTCGGGGCTGAGGTGCTTTTCGGCCAATTTCTCCAGCCATTCTGCGGGCAGGTCGACGGCACCCAGAACCTCCTGCGTGCTGATCGCCTCCAGACCGGAAAAGGCGCCGGCGAAGGCGCGGTCGAAACGGTCGATGTGGCGCTCGTCCTTCACCATCGCGCTGCGTGCGAGATAGTAGAAGCCGTCAATGTCATAAGTCACGAGGCCCGCGCCGTCCGCCTCGAGAAAGGTCAGATATTCGCGCACGGACACCGGGACACGGGCGGCGCGGAGGCTTTCAAAAAACGGCAGGAACATACCCTACCCAAAGCGCATCTGGCGGTCGATCAGCAATGTGACAAAGAGTGCTGCCACCGCGAAAATCATCGCGTAAACCACGGCATATTGAGCAATATCTGCGGCACGCCCCTTACGGCGGCGGGCCTGCAGGGCCCCAAGTGCTGCGCCAGTCAGCGCCGCTATCAGAATAATCATGTATCACCCGTTTGGACCTTTGAGCGGGTTGAGGGCCGATATCTCGCGCAGTTTTGCACGCACGGCCCAATCCGCGCCGTATCCGTAACGCGCCCAGCCGAGGCTGTCCAGCCGAACGGAGCGCGCCTCGGCCACCCGGCCCATAAGCTCCAGCGCTTCGGCACGGAGCATCATGAGCTGAGCGAGAAGGGCTGCGTTCTCGTGATTTTCGGCAACGGAAATCTGGCGGCCGAGAAGCAACAGAGCCTCATCGCCGCGTCCGCGCAAAATGGCGTAGGCGGCCAGTTGTGCTGCGGTATGGGCGCGGTGCATTTTGGTGCCCGGCGTGCGGCGGTAGTAGGCGTCGGCGGCGGCGAATTGGTTTTGTGCATATTCGGGATCGGTGTTCTGGCTGAGCCGTCCGATGGCATAATGCGAAAACGCGCGACGGTGATCGGTCCAGCCAACGGTTTCGGCGATATCAAGCGCGGTTTCAGCCGCCTTGCGCCGCTGCACGGGGCCGGCCCCCGGCCCGAGCGCCGTCTGGATCGCACGGATCCATGCGCGCGGGGTCGTGGTGGGGTGGCGCGGCGCGATGTTTTCGCCAGCAGGATTCAGGCGGCGCAAGATTCCGGGGATGCGGTCGGCCACCTGCCTGCGCGACATGCCCGAGCGCAGCTCCGGCGCGTAAAAGGCGCGCAGCATAAGCATGTCAAAGCCAGTCAGGACGGTGTGCACATTGTCGTCGTTAAAGACGCTGTCCGAGAGACGGTAGAGATCGTTGAGCGGACCGATGGCCTGGGCCAGTTCCTCGTGCAGGCAATCGCGCACCTCTTGGGGGCTGGTATCGTTGGGTATGAAAATGGCAATGCGCTTGCGGGTTTCCAGTGCGCTCCAGCTTGTCAGGCGGGCACGGCGGGCCTGACGATACTCCGCCAGGTTCGAGATGTTGGGCACCACGAAACACGCAGCCTGCGGCAGGTGTCGGCGGATATCGGCACGGCTGACAGCCTCAATCGTGATGTTTGCGGCTTGGCCCTCAATCTGGCGGATATTGATGCCGGCCTCGTTGCGCATCCGGTGCAAAAGGCGGTTGAGGTCGGGCAGGAGTGTTGCAGGTGGCGCGCCGGTGACACGCACCGTGATCGGCGTCTCAAAGCGCGACAGAACCGAAAGTTGTCGCCCCGACTCGAGTTGCATGCTCAGGTCCAGAAAGTCGCGTGCGAGATCGACGTTGGAGCGTTGCGGTGCGGCAGGGCGCGGCACGGAGAAGGATTTCATCGGGGGCATCACGCTGACGTCGCTCGTGGCGGCGCGCGATGTGATCTCTCCAGAGGTGCCGGGCATACACGCCCCCAGCATGAGGCAAATCGGCAAGATCAATCGACGCATCTGTTTCCCAGTCCTTGAGCACTCGTCAAATACCCCCATGCCCGAATGGCGGTGGGGGTGCGCTCTGCCAGCGGAGATTTGAGCGTTGATGCCTGCCGCCTCTGGCAAACAAAATCGCACACATCCCCAAACCCGGCAGGTTCGGGAGTAGAATTACGCCTCATCCCGACGTCAGTAAGGAGCATTTAAGGCAAAAATGGGGCAAAGTTTACGGAGTGTCGGAAATGCGCCTTGCCCCGCCAAAAAAACCCGCAAATGCAAGGTTTTGTGGCGTATAGCTTGTGTGGGTATTTACCGCCCTCGCCGGGCCATGAAGGCCAGGCGCTCAAAAAGATGCACGTCCTGCTCATTCTTCAAAAGCGCGCCGTGCAGCTTGGGCAGGGCGTCGGCACCCTTGGATTTAAGATCCTCCGCGCTCAGATCCTCGGCCAGCAAAAGCTTGAGCCAATCGAGCACTTCGGACGTGGAGGGCTTCTTCTTCAACCCTTGTTGGTCGCGGATCTCGTAGAATTGCGTGAGGGCGGTGGTCAGAAGCGCGTCCTTGATGCCGGGGTGATGCACTTCGACGATCTTGCGCATCGTGTCCATGTCCGGGAAACGGATGTAATGAAAAAAACAGCGGCGCAAAAAGGCGTCGGGCAGCTCTTTTTCGTTATTCGAGGTGATGATGACGATGGGGCGTTGGCGCGCGCGGATCGTCTCGCCGGTCTCATAGACGTGAAATTCCATCTTATCGAGCTCTTGCAGCAGATCGTTGGGAAACTCGATATCGGCCTTGTCGATCTCGTCGATCAAGAGCACGCATTTCTCCTCCGATGCAAAGGCCTGCCAGAGTTTGCCGGGGCGGATATAGTTCGACACATCCTCGACCCGCGCATCCCCAAGCTGGCTGTCACGCAGGCGGCTTACCGCATCGTATTCATAAAGGCCTTGTTGCGCGCGGGTGGTGGATTTGATGTTCCACTCGATCATCTGCATCCCCAGCGCGCCCGCGATCTGCCGGGCCAGCTCGGTCTTGCCCGTGCCCGGCTCGCCCTTGACCAGAAGGGGCCGCTCCAGCGTGACGGCGGCATTGACCGCGATGGTCAGATCGTCCGTGGCCACATATGCGTCCGTGCCTTCAAATTTCATGGCTCACGCCCCTTTGTTTTCGCAGCTTGTCAGCAGGGGTGATATCCCAGTGGGGGGGCATGGTCAAAAGACAAAACGACGTGCGATTTGGCTAGTGACAAATCCCGCGCGGTGCAGTATTTCGGCCCGCATGAAGGGGAGAATGATGTCTCAGCCAGATCTCCAGACCAACCTTGAACCCATTGAGGATAAACGCATGAAAGCCGAAGTTTTCCTGCCAGATGACTACCGCCCAGTGGAAGATGAGCCATTCATGAACGAGCGTCAGCTGGAGTATTTCCGGCGCAAGCTCGTTGATTGGCGCGATGACCTTCTGGCGGGCAGCCGTGATACGATTGAGGGCCTGCAAGACGGCACGCGGGCGATCCCCGATGTGGCCGACCGCGCCAGCGAAGAGACCGACCGCGCACTTGAGCTGCGCACCCGCGACCGGCAGCGCAAGCTGGTGGCCAAGATTGATCAGGCCTTGCGCCGGATTGAAGAGGGTGAGTTTGGCTATTGCGACGTCACCGGTGAGCCGATCAGCCTCAAGCGTTTGGACGCGCGGCCCATCGCGACCATGAGCCTTGAGGCGCAGGAGCGCCACGAGCGCCGCGAGAAGGTCCACCGCGACGATTGAACCGTTGACGGGTCAGGTATTGAAACGCCGGGGCTTTCGCTCCGGCGTTTTTCGTTTGAAGGTGCGTGAATGAAAGCAGCATCAAACATCACTGTGATTGGCGGCGGCATAGGCGGTCTGGCCGCGGCACGAGCCTGTGCGCTGCGCGGGGCGTCCGTCACTGTATTGGAGCAGGCCGAGGCCATTGGCGAGGTCGGTGCGGGGCTACAGATCAGCCCCAACGGGTTTGCTGTTCTGCGCGCCCTTGGCCTTGGGGAGGCTGTGCGTGCGGGGGCTGTGCAGGGCGAGGCGGTGGCGCTGCATGACTACCGGCGCGGGCCTGTGGTGCGGCTGGACCTCACGCGGCTGGAGAGCCGGGAGTATTGGTTCATTCACCGCGCTGACCTTATCGAGATATTGCGCGCAGGCGCTGAGGCTGCGGGCGTTGATATCCGCACCGGGGCGCATGTCAGCGATCCGGGCGATTGTGGTGGTGATCTGGTCATAGGTGCGGACGGGCTCCATTCCGTGTTGCGGCCCGGGCTCAACGGTCCCGAGGCACCGTTTTTCACGGGTCAGGTGGCGTGGCGTGCGCTTATTGCCCATGATGGCCGCCGGGGTGGCGAGGCGCGTGTGCACATGGCCCCGCGCCGCCATCTGGTGAGCTATCCGTTGCGTGGTGGCACGCTGATGAACCTCGTGGCGGTGGAGGAGCAGGCCGACTGGACCGCCGAAAGCTGGAGCCAGGCGGGCGACGCGGATGATCTGCGCGCCCGGTTCGCGGATTTCGGGGCCGACGCTCAGGAGATGCTGAGCGCCGTCGGCCCTGTCAGCCAATGGGGTCTTTTCCGGCATCCAGTCGCCCAAATCTGGGGGCAGGGGCGGTTTGCCCTTCTGGGCGATGCGGCCCATCCCACGCTACCCTTTCTGGCGCAGGGGGCGTCCATGGCGCTCGAGGATGCGTGGGTTCTGGCCGAGGCGCTGGCAGAGCATGATCTGCCAGAGGCGCTCGCGGCCTATACCGCCCGTCGCCGGCCCCGCGCCACCCGGGTCATTGAGGCGGCCAGCGGCAATGCGTGGAAATACCACCTCAGCTTCCCGCCCCTGCGCTTTGCTGCGCATACGGCGCTCAGGCTGGGGGGCGCTTTGGCGCCGATGCGGATGATGCGCCAGTTTGATTGGCTCTACGGTGAGGATGTCACCGGGGGCGCGCGGCTTTCCTGATCGGCTCGCCGTAAAGCTCCATCTTGTGGCCCTTGAGCCGGTATCCGAGTTTCGCCGCGATCTTCTCCTGAAGCGCCTCTATCTCGGGATCGCAAAACTCGATCACGGCTCCCGTTTCCAGATCGATCAGGTGGTCGTGATGCGCACGTTCCGCATCTTCATAGCGCGCGCGGCCATCGCCAAAATCGACCTTCTCCAAAATTCCCGTTTCCTCAAAGAGCTTCACCGTCCGGTAAACAGTTGCCAGTGATATCCTTGGATCATGCGCCACGGCGCGGGCGTAAAGCTCATCCACATCCGGGTGATCTTCGGCATCCTCAAGCACAGCCGCGATGATGCGCCGCTGCTCGGTCATGCGCAGGCCTTTGGCGGCTGCACGGCGGATGATGCTGTCGGTCATGGCGTGTCTCGTTTGCGGAACCTTGCGGAAGTGATACCGCCTGAGCGGCCTGGATTCCACCGCTTTTGAGCGTGCCCTGCTTGACTTATCCATTCAGGGCCCGCATATGCATGCCACGCGCACCTGTCCCGCCGCGTGAGCATGCTGGCCGCCCCTTGGGCCGCCGCACCCCCCGGACAGGCAGCGTTTGTTCCCAAAATCACGCGTGGGGCATGCCGCCGGGACGGCGGTCAGGCATTCGTCTGGCGCGTCAGGGCCGTTGGCGGAACCACGACGAGGGCGGCCCTGCGCATGAGGCGCAAGGCTCCGAGCCCTTTGAGACTGGTGCTGCGTGCATTTCGCCCGGTGCCGATAAAGGAAACGATTTGAATTTGTTTGAAGAAATGGGCCTGCCCAGTGGTTTGGTCCGCAAGCTGGCCGCGCAAGGCATTAGTGAACCCACCCCGATCCAGAGCCACGCGATTCCGCATGCGCTCAACGGCCATGACGTGATGGGCCTGGCCCAGACAGGCACGGGCAAGACGGCGGCGTTTGGCCTGCCACTGATCGCACGCATGATGGAAGAAGATACGCGCCCCGGCCCCAAGATGGTCGGCAGCCTCATTCTTGCACCCACGCGGGAATTGGCGGGGCAGATCCGCGACACGCTGCTGCCTTTGGTGCGCGACACGCCGATGAAGATCAGTGTCGTGGTCGGCGGTCAGTCGATCAACGTGCAGATCAAGCGCCTTGAGAAGGGCACGCATATCCTCGTGGCCACGCCGGGCCGCTTGCTCGACCTGCTGGACCGCCGGGCCTTGCGTCTTGATGAGGCGAAATTCCTAGTGCTCGATGAGGCCGACCAGATGCTCGATCTGGGATTCATTCATGCGCTGCGAAAAATTGCGGGACTTTTGCCGAAGGAGCGTCAGACGATGCTCTTTTCGGCCACCATGCCCAAGCAGATGGAGGAGATCGCAGGCAGCTATCTCACCCATCCCAAGCGCGTGCAGGTCGCCCCTCCGGGCAAGGCCGCCGACAAGGTCACGCAAGCTGTGCATTTCATCGCCAAGGCGGAAAAGCCGAACCTGCTGATCGAGCTTCTGGCCAAGCACAAGGACGAGCTGGCGCTGGTCTTTGGCCGCACGAAGCACGGCTCGGACAAGCTGGCTCGCAAGCTCGAAAGCGCGGGCTTCTCTGTCGCGGCGATCCACGGCAACAAAAGCCAAGGGCAGCGTGATCGCGCCCTCAAGGCGTTTCGCGACGGTCAGGTCAAAGTGCTTGTGGCCACGGATGTTGCGGCACGGGGCCTCGATATTCCGGACGTGAAACATGTCTATAACTTCGATCTGCCCAACGTGCCCGAGAACTATGTCCACCGGATTGGCCGCACCGCCCGCGCGGGCAAAGACGGTGCCGCCATTGCGTTTTGCAGCCCCGATGAGATGGGCGAATTGAAGGATATCCAGAAAGTTCTGGGCACCACGATCCCTGTGATCTCGGGGCGGCCCTGGGCCGATCTGCCCGATCCCACGGCCAAGCCCAAGGGCCGTGGTCCAGGTGGCGGCGGCGGCAATCGTCGCGGGCGCGGCGGTAAAGGCGGCGGCGGTGGTGGCCAAGGGGGTGGCGGTGGCCAATCCCAAGGTGCCGGCCCCGGTG
>JBASXE010000219.1:0-4179 GCA_049276875.1 Roseovarius sp.
GCCCCGCCCGGTCGCGGTAGGCCGTGCCGTAATCCGCGCGCCAAAGCTGCTCTGTCGCAGCCTCGCTGCGGTCGGCCAGCGCGAGGGCCGCGCGGAACATGCGGTCGGCCCGCGTCTGATCGCCGTAGGACGCGAGGGCCGCCCCAAGCTGGGCAAGCGCCAGCGGGGTGGCAAACGCATCGGCCTTCACATCGGCGTAATAGCGCAGATCGCCCATGTTCGCGGCCCCTTCGCGGGCCAGAACCAGCAGCGCATAGGCGATATCCTCGCCCCCCTCGTCGAAATCAGGGGCATAGTTCACCCGGTTGCGCAGGTTGTCCATCGCCATGGCGACGGCGCTTTTGGGCACACCGTATCCTTCGGCTCGCGCGCGGCTGAGGAAGTCGGCCACATAGGCATCGAGCCAGAAATCCCCCGATTGCGCCCGCCAGAGGCCGAAGGCCCCGTTCGAGGTTTGGCGCGTCAGGACCTGGCGTATGGCTTGATCAATGCGGGCCTGGATGGCTGCATCATTACCGAGGCCCAATGCGGTTGCGACTTGGTTGAAATAGATCAGCGGCATGGCGCGCGATGCGATTTGTTCTGTGCAGCCATAGGGATAGCGGTCCAGCGCTTGCAAAAGGCCCGGTGCGTTCAGCTTGGACAGTGGCCCGGCGGACAGAACCGCACTGGCCGATCCTGCGCGCAACCCGGTAAACATCGCGCCGTCCAGCGTGAACGTATCGCCCGCCGCAAGACTGAGCCTGCGGGTCTGCGACACGGCGGGATCGTTGGAGCGCACGGGCAGGGTGAGGGTCTTGATCAGCGGCTTGCCACCCGGTGTGCTAAGCACGATGCGGATATCAAAGTCACCCGGCTCTAGCGCGCCGAGGGTAAGGCTCAGCACCTGCTTGCCGCCTTCGCCCAGATCAAATCCTGAGGGCACGGGGCCTTCCAGCGTCAGCCCCGGTGCGGAGATATCGAGCCCGATCCGGCCTGCGGGGCCCGTGGCATGGACCACCTCCAGTAGCAGACGGCTCGTGTCGCCGGGGGCGAGAAAGCGCGGCACGGAGGCTGTCAGAACAACAGGATCGCGCACCAGAACATCATCCTCGGAATGGCCCACGGCGTCGGCGCTCCACGCGATGGCCATGAGGCGCACGGTGCCGTTGAAATCCGGGATGTCGAAGCGGGTGGTCACCGTGCCATCCGCGCCCACGGGCAGGGGGCCGGTGTGATAGGCGACCAGATCCTCGGTCGGGGGCGGCGATTGACGGCTGAGCGCATTGCCCGCATTGCCCGCATCCCCGCCCGAGCGCACCTGCCCCGCCGCACCGTTCATTCCGTCGATGAGGCGGCCATAGATATCGCGGATTTCCACGCCAAGGCGGCGCTGGCCGAAGTAATACGCCTCGGGGTCGGGCGTTTTGAACCCGGTGAGGTTGAGGATGCCCAGATCGACGGCGGCCAGCGTGACGAAGCCCTCCGCGCCGTTCAGGCCGTCGACCTTCACGACAACCTCCAGCGGTCCGCGGGGGTCGGACACCTCGGGCGCGGCGATCTCGACGCTCAGCGCCTTGGCACCGGGGTCGATCATGGCATGGGCGAGGCCGAGGCTCCGCGCCGGGTTCTGTCCTGCGGCCACATCCATGGGCCGGATGACCTGCGCGGTGACATACGCGCCCGCGCCCCATGCGTCCGTGACGGCCAAGGGGATCACCGTCTCGCCCTCGCCCACTTCCACCGCCTGCATATCGATCACCCGGTTCGACATGACGGTGATGAGCGCAGTGCCTGCATAGCGCGGCACGAGGCGCAGCTGGGCCGTCTCGCCGCTCGCATAGGCGAGCTTGTCGAGCGACAGCTCCAATGTGTCGGGCGTGCTGCTGGCATCCGCAGGCGCATACCAGCCTGCGTAAAAGGTCGTGCTGGCGGCGGTATAGGCCCTGCCCGCGCGCTCCACGCTCAGCTCGTATTTGCCCCAGCCGACGGGGGTCGAGATGGTTTGCGCGCCGTTGAGGGTCAGCGTGCCATTCGCCACACGTTCGCGCCGAATGATCGGCTCCCAGTTCCAGTTGCCCCATTGCTGATACCATTGATAATTCGTGGTAACGCGCGACAGGGACCATTCCACGTCCATCGCCATCTGCTCCAGGTCTGCGCCAAGGGCGATCACATCGAACGTGGCTGTGCCGCCTTCCGGGATCACACCGTCTTGGGAGGGTTTGATACCGACAAGCGGCCCGGATGGCGCGAGGAGGCGGGTGATATCCCGCTCCACCGGGCGGCCCGAGCCTTCGCGCACCGCGATGATCGCGCGCGCCTCTTGTGGCAGGGTGCTGTCGCCGGTGTCGGGCAGGGTGAGGGGCAGGGCGGCTGCCCCATCCGGCCCTGTGGTGACGGTCTCTAGATAGCTCACGCGCGCATTGCCCGAAGCATCATGGCGGCCAAACTCAAATCCCGGAAACTCCGGCAGGCGCCGCTGCGGCGTCAGGGTCACGCTGCCATCGGCCTTGAGCCCCGCACCGGGCGCGCCAAAGAGATAGCGCGCGTCGATCTGCACTGCGCTGGGCGTCTCGCGCCGCAGCATCCCCTCAGGCAGGGAGAGGTCGAAATCAATCCGCTCTGGCAGGAAATCTTCGACCAGCAGTCTTGTGCTTGCCAATGCGGGCGCGTCGTTATCGGCGCGAATTTCCAGCGCCCATGTCCCGCGCGGCGCGGTGTCTGCGATGGGCAGGGCAAAGACATGCCCGCCCGCGCTATCCTCTGCCGAGAGATGGCGGGAATATTCCACGCCATCAGGCCGCATCAGAATCGCAGTGAGCGGCAGGCCGGGGATAGCTTTGGCCAGCGTGTCGCGGGCAAGGGCGGTGGCGTGGATCACCTCGCCCGCGCGGTAGGCCCCGCGATCGGTGGCCAGAAACACATCGACGGGTGGCGCAGGTGGACGGCCCTCGACCCCGCGATCTGATAGATCAAACGCCGGATCGGTCAGCGACAGGAAGGCCATATCATCGCCCGCGCCGCTGCGCACCAGAACCATCGCAGGGGCCGCCCCCCCAGTGCCGCGCGTGAGGCCCGGTGCAAGCATTGCGTGGCCCATTCCGTCGGTCATCGCCGTGCCGAGAACCTCATTCGCGCGCGACAAAAGCGTGATCTGCGCACCCTCGATGCTGCTGGCATCCCCAAGTCTGCGGGCGAACACATGCAGCCCGTCCGTCCCCTTCAGCGTGGTCAGCCCCAGATCGGTCAGCACAAACCACTGCGTCGCCCCCGGATCCTCGTAAAGCGGCACCCCCTCGATCCGCGCTGTCAGCGCATAGATGCCCGGCGGCTGATCGCTGAGCACATCTCCCCACGGCAGGCGGGTGGTCATGGTCTGGTTAAGCTGGTTTTGCACCTCACCCACCCCGGTCCAGATGTCGGTCGCGACCTCCTGAGAGAATTCCGACAGCTCGTAATCCGTGAGAGGCCGCCCGAAATAGTCATCCTGAATGGCGCGCAGGAGGTTCCGGTCGCTCACCCGGCGCAGGGTCAGCTGAACCTCGGCAAGGTTCACCGTCTCTACGGGCAGGGCCGTATCGGCGGCGCGGGGAAGCACATAGGCGCGGCCCGGAAACACCACCGATGGCGCGCGGTCTCTGATGTATTGCGTGATCTCGACATCTTTAAGAAGCGCCTCACCATTGGCCGCAGGCAGCCCCGCGCGGAAGGTCACACTGTAGCGCGCGCCATGGCTCAGCCCGTCAATGCAAACCTGCCGCCCCTCCACCTGCACCACGAGGCCCGCATCGGGAAGCTGCACGAAGGGTGCGTAATCCGTTCCCGCCTGAATGAGGTCTTCGGAGAAAAGCGCGCACATGCGCGGGTTCGCGGCATCATTATCCGCGCTGTTTTCGGTGATGCGAAAGCCGTATTTGGCCGTGGCCGCCTCGAGTGCTGCGGCCACGTCATCGCGCGGCGAGAGCGCATTGGCCAAACGCAGAGCGGCCACACTATCGCGGCCCCGGCGGTTTGCTTCCAGCGCCTCGGCCAGCATCATCAGCGATGAGACCTGCCCACCCGTGCCTTGCGCCCGCAGATAGCCATTGGCGGCGGCCGATACGGCGCGCGCATTATACCGATTGTTGTCCTCGGGTTGCAGCATCAGGAGGCGCGCATATTCCACCCATTGATCCGCCGCATCGGTGAGCGACACGG
>JBASXE010000220.1:0-2892 GCA_049276875.1 Roseovarius sp.
TCAGCTGGTGCCATGCCTTGCACACCCCATAGACCTGATAGTTTTCATCCCAAACCCTTTTGATCTCTGGCTGCAATTCCGCATCTCGCTGCTGTCGCGCCGATGCTTTGAAAGGATCAGCGCGACATGCGAGGCGGTGATAGAATGTTCCCTCTCATCGTTTGCAAGCAAACGACTGCCGGGCGATGGACGGCGCGATCGGCAGAACCCTGCAGATCGACTCGACGCCGTAAACAACGCGCTGATCTTCAATGAAGGCGATCATCGCTTCAGTGGGCGGTCGAGTTGTAAGCGGCGTCAGGGCCCCACCTTCTGCACGATCAGTTAACCTGCGACTCCGCGCCTGAGGGATGTCGAGCAGGAGTTTCGCGATGGCGACTATGGTGGAGGTTCTCAGGGACTACGGTGTTGAGATACGGGCGAATGGTCAGAAGCGCTGGCCTGACGAGGTCAAAGCGCAGATCGTTGCGGAAACGCTGAAGCCTGGTGTCACGGTGAATGCGGTTGCCGCGCGGTATGGGCTTCGAGCGAACCATTTGTCGGAATGGCGCAGTCGGGCACGCGACGGCCGATTGGTTTTGCCTACGATTGAGGACGATGGCTTTTGCTTCGCGTCTGTCGTGGTGCCCGATAGCGGCGGCGGTGCGTCTGTTAAAACGATTGCTGTTCAGGCCGAGCATCCTGACGGGCCATCCTCTGGATCCATCGAGATTGTCTTGGGTCGCGTGACAATCCGGCTGGAGGGTGCCACGTCTGCTGCGCGGATTGCCGAGATCGTGCAGGCAGTCGGGGCGCGACTATGATGTTCCCGTCCAACCGGGTTCGGGTTCTGGTCTCGACGCAGCCTGTGGACTTCCGGAAGGGTCATGACGGCCTGGCGGCGATTGTGTCGTCGGTGCTGCGCAGGGATCCATTTACGGGCACGGTGTTTGTGTTCCGTTCGCGCCGCGCGGATCGGCTGAAGCTCTTGTATTGGGACGGCACTGGTCTTGTGATGGCCTATAAGCGTCTGGAGGAGGCGAGCTTCACTTGGCCCGCGATCAAGGATGGGCTGATGGCGCTGAACCATGCCCAGTTTGAGGCGCTGTTTGCCGGGCTCGACTGGCGTAAAGTGAAGGCGCTGGAGGCGCGCCCGCCGGCTGCGGCAGAGTGAATCGACCGCGATGTTTTGCGTGTTTTTATTGGGGCTTTGTCGTAATTTGGAGCCATGATTGCTGCACCTGTGATTGACCTTTCCACCATCCCCGACGCGCAGCGGCCGTTGGTTGCAGCCCTGATGGAAACGATCACGGCGCTTCAGGAAATTACCCGGCGCCAACAACATTTGATTGCCGAGATGAACCATGCCCTGCATGGCAAGCGATCGGAAAAGCTGACCGAGGATGAGCGGCAGCTGGCGTTTGAGGATCTGTCCATCGCACTGGCAGAGGTCGAGGTCCAAAAGGAAGATCTGGCGGCAAAGACGGGTGACAAGACGATCGCCAAGCCGGCTCCCAAACGCACCATCGGCAACCTGCCGGCCGAATTGCCGCGCATCGAGGAAGTGATCGAGCCCGACAGCCTGATCTGCCCCTGTGGCTGTGGCTTGATGCACAAGATCGGCGAGGACCGCAGCGAGCGGCTGGACATCGTGCCGGCGCAGTTGCGCGTCATCGTCACCGTGCGCCCAAAATATGCCTGCCGGACCTGCACCGACGGGGTGACCCAAGCCCCTGCGCCCAGCCATCTGATCATGGGTGGCCTGCCGACCGAGGCGACCATCGCCCATGTGCTGGTCAGCAAGTACGCCGATCATCTTCCACTCTATCGCCAGAGCCAGATCCTCGCGCGGGCTGGGCTCGATCTGCACCGAGCCGTGCTCGCCGATTGGGTCGGCAAATCCGCGTTCCATCTGAAGCCGGTCGTGGATCGGCTGGCTGAGCATCTCAAACGGTCCGGCAAGCTCTTCATGGATGAGACCACCGCCCCGGTGCTGGACCCGGGGCGCGGCGTGACAAAGACCGGATACCTCTGGGCGCTGGCCCGCGATGACCGACCATGGGGCGGTGAAGATCCGCCCGGTGTGGTCTACTTCTACGCCCCCGGGCGCGCCGGCGAGAATGCGGAAACCTTCCTTACAGGCTTTGACGGCATTCTGCAGATCGACGGATACACCGGTTACAACCGTCTGACCAAGCCCTCGCGCAAGGGCGGTGCGCCCGTTGGGGTGGCCCATTGCTGGGCGCATGCAAGACGCAAGCTCCAGGAAGTCTTTGATCGCGACGGCTCCGAGATCGCCGCCGAAGGCCTGCGCCGCATCGCCGAGTTCTATGCTGTCGAGGCCGACATCCGCGATGTCTCGCCCGGCCAGCGCCTCTCCGCCCGCCAGGCCCGCACCGCACCGCTGGTCGCGGCCTTCGGCGACTGGTTGCAGGCGCAGCGCCGCAAGATCTCCGCCAAATCCCGGCTCGGTGAAAAGCTCGCCTATATCCATAATCACTGGGAAGGCCTGCAAACCTTCCTGCATGATGGCCGCGTCGAGATCGATAGCAACAGGGTCGAAAACCTCATCCGACCCATCGCCCTCAATCGCAAGAACGCCCTCTTTGCCGGCCATGACGAAGGCGGCATCGCCTGGGGCCGCATCGCCTCGCTTATCGAGACCTGCAAGATCAACGGCATCGAGCCCTTCGCCTATCTCAAGGCAACCCTGACAGCCATCGCCAACGGCCATCCGCAAAGCAGACTCGACGAACTGCTGCCCTGGAACTTCCCGCCGTCAAGATAACCTGAGTGTGCTGTCCAGCGACCGCTTACAGAGCGTCATGGAATATCTTCACCCATCAATCGAGAAACTCATCGCCACAGCCCCTACAGGCGCCGTTGCAGCCGCTATCGGGCGTGATGGGTGCC
>JBASXE010000221.1:0-3650 GCA_049276875.1 Roseovarius sp.
ATGGGGCGCGGAAGGTTTGGAATGTCTTACTCAGACACAATCAGGACGTTGCACGATGCAAGGTGGAACGGTTGATGCGCCGTTTAGGTCCCAAGGCGTGTGTCGCGTAGCCCTTAATTGTGAGATGAGAAATTGTCGCGTAGCCCTTAATTGTGAGATGAGAAATCCAACGAAATCAACGGTCACCCTTTGCCCTTAAATATGAGATTTTGTCTTTAATTCCGATATTTTTGCCCTTAAACCTGAGACAGGGTTCGCAGCTTCGTGTGGCAAATATTGATGGATGATGATCGCGAAGACTCCGTTGCCGCTGGTGCTGAGGAGGCGCGCAGGGCGGCCGTTCTGCGTCCGCTTGTTCAGGCATATCTCAAAGGAACTGGCAGTCTGGAAAGTGGCATCAATGACGCCGTTTGGGAGCTTGGTGTCAGCAGGGCGACTATCTGGCGCTGGATAAAGCGTCTGGCCGAAGAGGGTGGGCGGACCAGCGCGCTGGCTTCTCGGAAACGGGGCCGCCCTACTGGTACAACCTTGATATCCGGCAAGGTGGAAGCGGTGATCGAAGAACATCTTCGCCGTTATTTCTTGCGGCGGGAACGTCCAAGCCTGTCGCGCATCGTGACAGAAATCCGAAGCGCGTGCTGGCAGCAGGGCTTGCAACCGCCGACACGTCGGACGGTTCAGCGCAGGCTGGATGCAATGGATGCCCGCGAAATTGCCAAGGCACGCGAAGGCGCAAAGGCAGCCCGCCAGAAATTTGCGCCGGTCGTAGGCGACAACAAGGCAAACCGGCCACTTGAGGTCGTGCAAATCGACCATTCGCCTGCGGACATCATTCTCGTCGACAGTTTTGAACGCCAACCAATTGGGCGGCCTTGGGTCACGCTGGCTATCGACGTCGCAACGCGGATGGTGACCGGATATTACACCTCTCTCCAGGCACCTTCGCGTCTGTCGGTGGCGCTTTGCCTGACACAGGCTGTGGCCCACAAGGCGGAACTTCTGGCGGAATTGGTGTGCAATGTTCCTTGGCCCGCGCAGGGTAAACCGCATAGCATCCACGTCGATAACGGGCGCGATTTCCGGTCGCATGCCTTTCGGTCGGCATGTGCGGAATGGGGGATCGATCTGGTCTATCGGCCGCCAGGCAGTCCTCATTTCGGAGGGCACATCGAACGATTGATCGGCACGATGATGGGGGCCGTGCACCTGTTGCCTGGAACAACGCAATCCTCGGTCGTGGCCAAGGGCGACTACGATGCCGAAGGCATGGCCGCGATGACTTTAGGCGAATTTGATCGCTGGTTTGCCCTGGAAATCTGCCGCTACAACAACAGCATTCATTCAAGTCTTGGCTGTACGCCCGTCGCCAAATGGGAGGTGCTCTCAGAGGAAATGATGGGCGACATCCCCTTCGAGATGGAAGCCTTTCGGGTGAGCTTCTTGCCGAGCGAACTGCGCAAGGTCAGGCGTGACGGCATCCATCTGTTCCAGATACGGTACTGGTCGGATGCGCTTGCAGGCCACATTGGGCGCGGGGATGGGAAGGTGGTCGTTCGCTACGACCCTCGCGATATCTCAATGATCTGGGTCGAATTGGACGATGGCCGATATGTTGAGGCGCGTTACAGAAACTTGGAAATTCCGCCCGTGCCGCTCTGGGAATATCGCGAAGCCATGAGGAAGGCCCGTGCCCTTGGCAAATCCGGGTCCAATGAGTTGGTCTTGGCTGAGCTGATCCGACAGCAACGCCAGATCGAGTTTGAAAGCCGGGGCCTAACGAAGGCCGAACGCCGATCCCGTGAAAGAAAAGGGACATTGGAGGGCACCAACTCGGCTGTCTCGAAAACCGAAGGGCTGCGCCCGATCGACACGGGTGATACATCGCGCCCATTGTTCAAAGTGGAGAGATGGTGAATTGAGGGCAGGGACAACAGAGGAAGACGGTCGGATCGCCCTCATTCAATCGGATATCTGGATTGGCTTTCCGCGGGCCGAACAAGTTCTGGACCGTTTGCAGTGTATGATCGAAGCGCCAAGGCAAACCCGTATGCCTGGCCTTCTTGTGCATGGCGCATCCGGGATCGGAAAGACGATGATCGCCCGCAACCTGTCGCGCAGATATGCACCGGAATATGACCCAGCATCGGGAATTACGCGAACGCCGCTGTTGCTGCTACAAGCGCCGCCAGCTCCCGACGAACGGCGGTTCTATCTGCACATCCTTGCGACCGTCGGGGCACCGGCCACGGCACTGAGCGCGCGCGCTCAAAATGTGGCCTCCCTCGAAGTCCGTGTTGTTGCGCTTTTGCGCGACCTTGGCCTGCGAATGATCATGATCGACGAGGTCCACAACCTCTTGGCCGGGACCCATCGTGAACAGCGCCGCTTTCTAAATGTTCTGCGGTATCTCAGCAATGAACTCGAAGTGTCGCTGGTCTGCCTCGGGGTCAGCGAGGCCGTCGATGCCATCCGTGGTGATATCCAGCTTGCCAGGCGGCTGGACGAACATCACCTGCCAAACTGGCGGGACGACGCCGAGTTCTCGGACATGATCCAGACACTCATCGCGGCAATGCCCCTCGAGAAGAAATCCAATCTGAAGGTCAAGTCACTAAAGCAGATACTTGCGCTGACCGGCGGGGTGACCTCGCGCATCTTCGCCCTGATCAAGGATCTTTCCATCGAGGCCATTGTCACAGGTGATGAATGCATCACCGATGACGCAATCGCAAAATGGACGCCGGTTTGGTCGCGCCATGCGAACCCCCATCGGCGGCTCGAGAAGTCCGGGGTGTGAAGCCGCACCCGCTGCCAAAAACTGTCGCGCCGCTGCTAGACGAGTTGTTGTCAGGTTGGTTGTCTCGGCTGGCGGCGGCCAACTACTGTGATGATGCGGAACTACTGGCTCATCTCAGAATCGATACCGCGCATGGCACCGCCTTGAACTTCAACGTCGACGCGGCAGCGGCGGCGAAGATTGCCAACGCCGCACGGATTGACCCAGATGTTGTGCGATCTTTGACCTTCCCAGCAATGACGACACGAGAAGCCTCGCTGACGGCCCAGATACCATTCCAGCATTGCCTGCAATGCTCCAGAGAGGGCCTTTCGCTCAAGCATTGGAGGCGAGCCTGGGCATTTGACTGCCAGGTTTGCGGGACGAGACTTGTGCCGACGCTCGGCAAGGCCAGTGGCGAACAGATGCCCGAAAAGCTGATAAATCGTGCGCGCAACGGCGCCGCGCGGCTTGAATACGCCGCGCGCTTACGCAGTCCCAAGCAACTTCGGCGCGCAATGCGCGCGGTCACCTTTGCCATGTCATTAAAGGCCTACCGCGGGGAACCGTTGTTCGCTCTACAAAGCCACAGACCGGAAGTGAGGCTGTTTTGCCTTGCTGCCATTGATGCAGCCCGATCTCGTCCGCTGGTCAAAGCGGCTATCTCGAGCTCCTGCATCGACGACTATGCAAGGGTTGCTCTCTTGCGCGCCTTCGAGAAGGAGCCACGTCTGCTTGCTGCGGTTGATCTCATTGCGCAACGGCGCGTGAGACGCATAGGCCCGGTGGCTGTCGAATCTCATAATTAAGGGCAAAAAATATCCCCGAACGCGTCGTGTCTCAGATTTAAGGGCAACGCGACAGTAGGTTTGCC
>JBASXE010000222.1:0-13207 GCA_049276875.1 Roseovarius sp.
CCGTCGAGACCGCGCAGCGCCTCTTCCTGTAGGTTGACGATCTCGCGCTCTACCTCCACCGGAGAGGCGCCGGGCCAGACTGTCTCGATCACCACGATGGGTTTGCGCACATCCGGTGCCAACTGAATGGGGATCCGTGTAAGCGCGATGAAGCCGAAAAGAATCGCCATGGCCACAAGGGCCATCACGGCCACGGGCCGATCAATCGCGTAGCGAATGAAATCCATCAGTTGCTCTCCTGTGGGGCGATGTCCTGACCGGGGCGCAGGCGTTCATTGCCACGCACAACCACCACATCGCCCTCAGCCAGACCGCTCAAAACCTCATAGCGATCGCCGATGGGCAGGCCGATCTGCACGAGGCGCGGCTGCGCCTTGCCTTCTTCGGCCACATAAACGGTCCAGCCGCCGGGCGCCTGCACAAGCGCATCTTTCGGCACCGACAGCATCTCGCGCGGCGCGCCCACGGGCACATCAACGGTCCAGCTTTGACCCACGGCTGCGTCGGGCAGCGCGCTCAGCCCCGGCGCGGAGAACCGGACCGCGCGGGTGCGTGTGCCGCGATCCTCAAGCGGCAGGAGCGCACGCAACTCAAGCTCAAGCTCCGAACCAAGTTCCGTGCGCGCCATCATCTTCTGCCCCGGCTCAAGCCCCGGCAGGTAGCGCGCGGGCACGCGCGCCTCGATTTCGAATGCGCTGATATCCAGAAGGCGCACAACCGGCGTGCCCGCACCGATAAATGCGCCGGGGATCGTATTCACCTCAAGCACCACGCCCGGGAAAGGGGCGGTGATCGTGCTGCGCTCCAGTTGGTAGCGCGCTTCGTCCAATTGTGCCTCGGCGCCTCGCTCACGGGCCTTTGCCTCGGCCAACTGTGCGCGGGCCTCCTGCACTTCGCCCTCAGCATCGTCGAACCGGCTCTGGCTGAACGCAGCGGATTCATTGAGCGCATTGATCCGCCCGAACGTGGTCATAGCGCGTGACAGACGCACCTCAGCCGTGGCGATGGACGACTCCGCCACCGCAATCTGCGCCTGCGATTGCACGAGGATGATCTGCAAAAGCTCATCATCAAGTTCGACCAGCGGATCGCCCGCCTCGACCCGGCTTCCGGCCAGCACATGCACCATCTCCACATTTCCCGCCACGCGGCTCGCCACCGCACCGTCGCGCGCGGTCGTGACCTCGGCAAAGACCGGCACAGTCTCGGAAAGCATTCGCGTCTCCACCACCTGAACTCCCACCATGGAAGGGCCGCCCTGCGCGAAGGCCGGTCCGGAGAAACACAGAATGCAAAGCAAAAGTGCAGCGAAGCGCATAAGGTTGATCCTTTTTCCTGGGGTTTACATAGCGCAGAAATGAGCGCGGCAAACCAGCCTGACTCGGTTCTGCACCCTGCCCATGTGCTTGGCAAGGGTGGCGGTTGCTCACATATGCGCAGGCGCTATGCTGCGGGCGCACAGCTTGAGAGGCACGAAAATGGATCTGACCCCTGACTGGGAATATGTGGCCGACCGGGTGATGGGCGGTGTCTCCACCGGGGGGATGGTTATTGAGACGGTCAAAGGCCGAAAGGCCGCCCGGCTGACCGGGCAGGTCTCGCTCGACAACAATGGTGGCTTTGTGCAGATGGCGTTCGATCTTGCCGGTGGGGCCGTGATGGACGCGAGCGGCTTTGCGGGCATCGAGATCGAGACCTGCGGCAATGGAGAGGCTTATGATTTGCGCCTGCGCACCGATCGGCTGACCCGGCCTTGGCAGAGTTTTCGTGCCGAATTTATCGCCCCGCCTGCGTGGCAGGTGATCCGCCTGCCCTTCGTGCAATTCGCGGCCCACCGGACGGATGCGATGTTCGATCCCGCCGGGCTGCGCCGGATCGGGGTGCTGGCCATCGGGCGTGTGTTCGAGGCGGATGTGGCCATTGCGCGGATCGCCCTTTACCCCTAGGGCGCGCCGCCTATCTCGATAGTCATGAACAGCCCGCCCTCTAAATCCCGCGCGATCACCGTGCCTGCCAGCCGCCTTGCCAGGCTCGGGCGGCTCGGGTCCATGACCGCCAGAGTTGCGGGGAACATGGCCATGGGATCGGTCGCGGAGCTGAGCCGGGGGCGGCGTCCCAAGATGCGCGATCTGCTGCTGACGCCCGGCAACATCACCCGCGTCACGGATCAGCTGGCTCAGATGCGCGGGGCCGCGATGAAGGTGGGGCAGCTTATCTCGATGGAGAGTGGGGATTTCCTACCGCCGGAGCTTTCGCAGATCATGACGCGCCTGCGCAACGACGCGCATTTCATGCCGTCGCCACAATTGCGCCGAGTCCTGAACGCCGCATGGGGCGAGGGCTGGCAACGGCAATTCAAGGGCTTCGACGTGCGCCCAATCGCGGCCGCCTCCATCGGGCAGGTCCACCGTGCGCAGACCCGCGATGGCCGCGGTCTCGCGATCAAGGTGCAATACGAAGGCGTGGCGCGCAGCATCGACAGCGATGTGGCCAATGTGGGGGCGCTGATCCGCATGGCCGGGCTCTTGCCCGCCGGATTCGAGATGGCTCCCTATCTTGAAGAGGCGCGCGCGCAGCTTCATGAGGAGACTGATTACCTCCGCGAAGGCGCGCATATGGCACGGTTTGGTGCTCTTTTAGAGGGCGACACACGGTTCGCCTTGCCCAAGTTACAAGACGACCTCACCACGCAAACCGTGCTCGCCATGACCTATGTCCCCGGCGCACCGATTGAGGCGGCAGCAGAGGAAGATCAAGCCACGCGCGACCGGTTGATGGGCGATCTGATAGACCTGCTGCTGACGGAGCTTTTCACCTTTGGCCTGATGCAGACCGACCCCAACTTTGCCAATTACCGCTATGACGCGGAAACAGGGCGCATCGTCTTGCTCGATTTCGGGGCGAGCCGCGAGATTGCCCCCGAGATTGCCCAGCTCTATCGCAACCTGCTCATCGCGGGGCTCGACGCGGATGCGGAGGGGATGGAGCGCGCGGGCGAGGCGCTGCGCTTTGTCGGGCCGGACACGGCACCCGCGCACCGCGCGCAGATCCTGCATATGATGGAGTTGGCCTTCGCCACCCTGCGCGGGGACGCACCCTTTGATTTCGCGGGCACAGACATGCCCCGCACAATGCAGGATGAGGGCACAAAGCTTGCCGAAATGGGCTTCATCCCGCCGGAAGTGCCGATGGATGTGCTCTACCTTCAGCGCAAATTCGGTGGCATGTTCCTGCTAGGCGCACGCCTCGGCGCGCGCCTTCCTGTGGCGCAGATGTTGCGCCGTCACTTGGCCTGAGCGATCAGAATTTGCCCAGACGCTTGTAGAGCGCAGACGTGTCCCAGCGACCGCCGCCCATCTTCTGCACGTCCTTGTAGAACTGATCGACCAGCGCGGTCACCGGCAGGCTGGCGCCGTTTTCATCCGCCGTATCGAGGCAAATCCCCAGATCCTTGCGCATCCAATCGACGGCAAACCCGTGCTCGAAGTGATCGTCCAGCATGGTCTCGTAGCGGTTCGACATCTGCCAGCTGCCCGCTGCGCCCTGACTGATCACCTCAACCACATCGCGCCCGTCGAGGCCCGCTTTGGTGGCAAAATGGAGCGCCTCCGACAGACCCTGAACCAGCCCGGCGATGGCGATCTGGTTGGCCATCTTGGTAAGCTGACCCGCACCGCTTTCGCCGATGCGCTTGACCAGTTTCGCATAGATATCCATCACAGGCTGAGCACGCTCATAATCGTCCGCATCGCCGCCACACATGATGGAAAGCTGCCCGTTCTCGGCCCCTGCCTGACCGCCCGACACGGGCGCGTCGACAAAGCTCAGCCCCTTGTCCTTGGCGGCGGCGTAAAGCTCACGCGTGACCTTGGCCGAGACGGTTGTGTGATCCACGAACAAGGCCCCGGCTGACATACCCGCAAAGGCACCCTCATCGCCCAGGCAGACAGAGCGCAGATCATCGTCATTGCCCACGCAGGCCAGCACGATCTCGGCCCCGGCGGCAGCGGCGGCAGGCGTGTCCGCGCTTTTGCCACCATGCTCTTTGGCCCAGGCTTGGGCCTTCGCTGCGGTGCGGTTGTAAACGGTGACGTCATGGCCCGCCGCCTGCAAATGTCCAGCCATCGGATAGCCCATCACACCAAGGCCGAGGAAAGCGAGTTTTGTCATTTTGAGGGTCCTTCCAGAGAATTACAGCAGATCGCCCGGGGTTTTCCCGGCGAAGAATGCATCGAGATTATCGAGCGCACGAAAGCCCATAGCGTCGCGGGTCGTGCGCGTGGCGCTGCCGATATGGGGCAGCATGAAGATGTTGTCATGCGCGGCGAAGGCAGGGTTGCCGCCCGGCTCCACCTGGAAACAATCAAGCCCTGCGGCGGCCAAGTGACCGCTCTGCAACGCGTTCAGAAGCGCGGATTCATCGACCAGCGCCCCGCGCGCCGTGTTCACAACAATCCCGCCCTTGGGCAGAAGCGCAAACCGCGCGTCATTCATCAACCCGGTCGTCTCGGGCGTGGCCGGACAATGCAGCGACAGGAAATCCGCTATACCCAGAAGGCTCTCGATGCTGTCGTGATAGACCGCACCCTGCGCGTCCGAGGCCGACAATTCCGAGCGGTTATAGTAGTGAATTTCCATATCGAACCCACGCGCCTTGGCGGCGAACGCGCGCCCCACTCGGCCCATACCGATGATGCCAAGCCGCGCGCCTGTGACTTGCTTGCCCACCATAAAGGCCGGCGACCAGCTGTCCCATTGCCCCGTGCGCACGATCCTATCGCCTGCCACCGCATGGCGGGCTGCGCCCAGCATCAGGAGCATGGCAAGCTCGGCCGTGGCGTCCGACAATACATCGGGCGTGTTCGTGATCGCGATCCCGCGCGCCTTGAGGCTGGGAAGATCGCAATGATCCACGCCCACGGAATGGTTGGCGACGATTTTCAAACGATCCGAAAACTGCGCCACGACATCGGCGCTGAAATGCTCGGAATGGCATGGGATGATCGCATCGAACTCGGCGCTGGCCGCAATAAGCTCATCCGCGGTGCCGGGCGTGTCTGCGTGGTTGATTACAACGTCGTAATCACGCTCCGCGCGTTCCAGCGTGGCGTCAGATAGACGGCGGGTTATCCAAAGGCGCGGCTTGGTCATTTCTTGCGGACGCATTCGTCCCAAAAATCATAGATCGCCAAGGCGCAGACGATGAGACCGATGATCATAAAGGGCGCGCCCCCGTCAAATCCGGCGAAGCCGGTGGAGATGCTGTGCGACAGCCCACCGATGAAGATGCACAGAATCAACGTCCCTATCAGGCCGGCGATCAGTTTTGTTCCGTAAGACATGGCTCTGTCCCTTTCTGTTACTCTGCCGCTTCGGCAAGCTGTGTCTGAACCCAAGCTGCGGTGCGCAGCAGGCGGTCGTCTTTTTCGGCGGGGCCTATCAGCTGCACCCCGATTGGCAGGCCCGTTTCTCCCACCAGCAAAGGCAGGCTTACACATGGCAGGCCCGCAAGCGTCCACACCGTGCAAAAGATCGGGTCGCCCGTGCCCGAGCCGAATATCGGCGCCTCGCCCGTGGCCGAGGGGGCAATGATAGCATCATAATCAACGAAGAAGTTCGCGAAAAACGCCTCGGCCGAAGCTTTCACAGCCAGCGCGTCTTCATACTCTGACCGACTGATTTGCCGACCGCGTGTAATGACGGGCTTCAACGTCTCGCTGATCTGGTCCCAATGCGTCTCGAACACCTCGGCGAGGTGCTGACAAATCTCGTATTCGTGGATGCGCGCCTGCACCGCCACAAGATTTGAGAGCGTATCCGCCGGAGCCATGCGGGTGACTTGGGGTCCGAGGATTTCCGCCACCGCATCCAACCCCTCAAGCGCATCCGCCGTAAGCCGGTCGTTGAAGGGAAAGTCGAACCAAGCGAGATCTGGCGGGACGGGCGCGTCGGCCTCGGCCCCAGCCGCCATTGCAGGGCGTGGGCGCGCAAAGCTGAGGCTGTCATGCCCGTCATAGCCACCGATCACATCCGTGAGCAGGGCCGCATCGCCCAGCGTGCGGGCAAAGACGCCAACTTGGTCCAGCGAGATGGAGGTCTGCAAGAGCCCGGTCCGCGAGATTACACCGCGGGTCGGTTTGAACCCGAATGTGCCACAGAAGGATGCGGGGCGAATGACCGAGCCGTTGGTCTGCGTGCCAATCGCCAGCGGCACATGATACGCCGCCACCGCAGCCGCCGAGCCGCTGGACGAGCCGCCGGGGCTGTGCTCGGTATTATGCGGGTTGCGCGTCTCATTGGCATGAACGAAGGCAAGCTCGGTTGTGACGGTCTTGCCCATGATCACGGCACCCGCGCCGCGCAAAAGCTCCACCAGCCGCGCGTCATGCTCCGCTTGACGGCCCGCAAAAATCGGCGTGCCGCGTTGGGTGGGCATTTGGATTGTGTCGATGATGTCCTTGAGGCCCACGGGAATGCCATGCAGCGGCCCGGTGGCCAGACCCGCCTTGCGGATACGGTCACACTCCGCCGCCTGCGCCAAAGCGCCCTCGGCATCAAGATGTGCCCACGCCTTTATGGCACCATCCGTGCGCTCGATCTCCGCCAGACAGGCCGTCACAAGCTGCACCGAGGACAGGCGGCCCGAGGCGAAAAAAGCACTCGCCTCGGATACGCTCAGTTTATGCGGCTCCGCGATCACGGGATGTAGGGGCCGAAGAGATATTCAGGGAACCACAAAGCGATGCCAGGGAACTGATACATCAAGACCATCGTGAAGATCACGATCCCCAGATACGGCATGATCCCTCGGAAAATCTCCATCAGCTCAATCTGGTTCTTGAGCACCCCCTTCAGATAATAGGCCGACATGGCCATGGGCGGTGTCAGGAAGGAGGTCTGAAGGTTGAGCGCCACCAACATCGCGAAGAAATAAGGGTTTACGCCAAAGACTTCGAGAAGCGGCAGGAAGATCGGCACGAAGATGATAAGAATCTCCGACCATTCCAGAGGCCAGCCAAGCAGGAAGATGATGACTTGCGCCAGCACGAGGAACTGCCAGGGCTCAAGGTCCATCCCGCCGACCCAATCGGCGATCACGTCATGCCCGCCGAGATAGGAGAAGACCGACGCAAACGTCCATGAGCCAACGAAAAGCCAGCAGACCATCGCCGTTGCCTTGGCCGTCAGGAACACGCTTTCCTTGAGCTTCGTCCATGTCATCGAGCGGTAGAGCACAGCGAGGATCATCCCGCCAAGCGCGCCCATCGCCGCCGCTTCCGCCGGGGTCGCAAGACCACCAAGAATAGAGCCAAGCACCAGCGCGATCAGGATGGTGAGCGGCACGAAGCTTATGAGCAGATTAAGGTAAATCTCCCGCGGGGGAGGCACGTCCTCATTCGTCGGTTTTGGCGCAAGGGACGGTGTCCACCAGACCCGCAGGATGACGTAGACGATATAGAGGCCAGCCAGCAAGAGCCCCGGAAAAACCGCCGCCGCATAGAGCCTGAGCGGAGATAGGTCCCCGATGGCCGAATAGACGATCAGCATGATCGACGGCGGGATGAGAATACCCAGCGTGCCGCCTGCGCAGATGACGCCCGAGGCGAAGCTTTTGTTGTAGTTGGCGTTTGCCATCGCCGGGAAGGCCAAAAGCCCCATCAGCGTAACAACCGCGCCCACGATCCCCGAAGCGGTCGAGAAGACCGCACAGGTCAGAAGCGCCGCAATCGCGAGGCTGCCGGGGAGGTTGCGTGCGGCCTGATAGAGCGAGAAGAAAAGCTTGTCGACGATGTTCGCCCGCTCCACCACGTAGCCCATGAAGAGAAATAGTGGGATGGCGACGAGGGTCGGATTTTCCATCACCGAATAGGTGTTCTGGTTCAGCAGATAGAAGATATTGTTGTCGAAAATATCACTGAACGTCTCGATAGGGTGGCCCTGGTGATAGGCGTAATAGCCAAAGGCCACGCCCATCGCGAGCAAAGTGAAAGCAATCGGAAATCCAAGCAAAACGAGCAGGATAAACAGCCCAAGCATCATCAGGGCGACTTCGGGATTTGTCATCTTTTTATCTTTCTTGAAGCGCGAGGCGGCTTATTTCTTGCCTTGGGCGAAGGAGGATATGGTTTCCAGATCTGCCTCGGTCAAAAGGTCTTCGGTCTCTTTCACATCCACAAGACGTTCGGGCCACTGGCCCGTCCGCATCGCCATCACGCAACGCACCAGTTCAGCAAAACCCTGAATTACGAGCAGACATCCAGAGAGCGGGATCAACGTCTTGAAGAAATAGACCTGAATGCTCGCGGGGCTGTTGAAGCTCACCTCTTTCCAGCGCCAGCTATCTGCGGCAATTTCCCAGCCATACCAGACGAGCGCCAGGATGCCGGGGAAGAAAAACAGGAAGTAGAGAACGAAATCCAGACCCGCCTGCACCTTGACCGGGAAAAGCCGGTAGACCACGTCGGCGCGCACATGCGTGTCCTGCGCCAGTGCGTAGGCCCCGCACATCAAGAACAAGGCGCCATACATCTGCACCATCATGTCAAAGGCCCAGACCGTCGGCGCGTTCAGCACGTAGCGGACGAAAACCTCATAGGACACCGACAGCGTAAGGATCAGGATGCACCACCCAAAGGCGCGCCCCGTCCAGAGGCTGAGCCCCTCTATGGCATGAACAAATCTCATATGTCTGTTGCTCCCCTAACAGATCAGCGGGCCGTCTCGATGCCCCTTAGCGGCAAATGTCCGGACCTCTGGGTAGAGGCCCGGACATCAAGTTTATAGCAAGCCGAAATCAGGCGAAGTAGTGATCGTAGGCCAACTTGTAGTCAGGCTGGTTGAGGTTGAGATACCCCATCACTTCCTTGGCATAGGTCTTCTGCGATTCCATCACCTTGGCGAAGAAGGGATCTTCTTCAGCAATGCGGTTGGCAACCACGTCCCACGCGGCAAGCTGTGCTTCCATCACCGATGTCGGTGTGCGGAAGACACTCACGCCATCTTGCTCTTGCAGCTTGATCAGATCGTCCGAATAGCGCTTGGTGTTGCCCCAGTAGAAGCCGGAGTTTTCAGCCATCGACGCGTTGCGGATGATCGCCTGATGCTCAGGGGACAGCGCGTTGAACTTGTCTTTGTTGAACGTGACCTCGAAGCATTCCTGGCTCTGGTGATAGGACGCCAGGTGGTAGAACTTCGAGACGTCCTGCATACCAAAATCGCGGTCAGACGTGGGGTTGTTGAACTCCGCCGCGTCAATCAGGCCGGATTTCATCGCAGGCTGGATTTCGCCGCCGGGAAGCTGCACGACAGACATGCCCATTTCCAGCAGAACGTCCGCTGCGAGGCCAACGGTGCGATACTTCAGGCCCTGCAGCTGGCTGGCGTCAGTGATTTCCTGCTGGAACCAACCCAGAGGCTGCGCAGGCATCGGCGAGTTGAAGAAGGACACAATGTTGAGCTGCAATTCGCCCATCAGCTCGTCGAAAAGCTCCTGACCGCCACCTGAGTGGATCCAGCCCAGCATTTCCTGGCTCGACCAGCCGAAGCAGGGGCCGGTGCCAAAGAGCGAGGCGCTCTTGGATTTGCCATACCAGTAGGCCGAGACATAGTGCGCCGCGTCCAGAACGCCGCGGTGAACCGCGTCTTGCATCTGGCTGGTTTTGACAACCGCATCCACCGACAGAACCTCGATGGTGAGCGAGCCGCCGGACATTTCGTTGACGCGCGATGCGAAGGACTGCGCGTTTTCAAGGAAAATGCCGCCGCCCCAGGCCGCTTGCATCTTCAGGGTCGTGCCCGACTCTTGTGCAATTGCAGGTGTTGCAAGTGCTGCAGCGCCGGCGACAGCCGAGCCACGCAGGAATTTTCTGCGGTTAAGTGTATCTTTCATGTTTCCTCCCAAGGAATTTGTAGCAGGCGCCGCTCTTATGAATGGTCTGCAAGCCGTTTTAAATCTCCAACCCTGCACCTGCGCGTTTGGGGCCCGGACCTCTACGGCCGAACCTTCAATACGGGACAGAGCCGTGATCGCGTGTAGTTTCCATTGGTTTGGGCTGGCAGACAAGCGGTTCTTTTGGTGCAGGAAGTGCAGCATCGGATTTAAAATGGCATCAGGTTCGGCGTTTGCATCACGCGTCAGCGTAGATTTGCACAGCACGCAACCACCATGCAAAAGTAAATTACTATATTGTTTTTGTTATGTAATAGTTACGAAGTTTCGACTGATCTCCTTTCCCTCAAGCATCAATTTTCCCATCATCCGCGTCATGCAAAGATGCGGTTAAAATCTGGTTTTTGGGCTTTTCAAAAAATTTTGCTGCACCAGCACCCCGCCCACAGACCACAAGACCCTGCAACGCGTCGCACCGAGGCGAAGCAAACAACGGCACGCCCTGCCCCCAACTCAATGGAAGCGCGGACCTTGGGCCGAGGCACGCCCCGCGGTCAGGTCTGCAAGGCTCAGACCCACCTCAAGAAAATCTGCAGGCATTGGCCCAGACGTGCCCAAAGCGGCGGCCACACGCGCCAAGGCCGGCGCCATCATGATGCCATATCCACCCTGCCCCGCGAGCCAGATAAAATCCGGCACCACGGCATCACGCGCCACCACGGGGCTGCCATCCGCTATGAAAGACCTCAAGCCGGCCCAACTATGCGCGATCCGCCGCACCTCGATGCGCGTCTCGCGCATGACCCAATCGGCCAGTATGGCCACGTCCAACTCGTCGGGCTGCGCGTCTTGCGGCTCCGTCGGCGTGGCATCCCCGGGTGAGACCATGAGTTTCCCCGCATCCGGTTTGATGTAGGCATCCGTCTCGGCAAAATCGACGCACGGCATCCGCGCAACGTCCATGCCCTGTGGCCCATCCAGAAGGATCGCCGTGCGGCGCTTGGCGACCAACCCGATGGGCGCGGCCCCGGCCAGCGCGCCGATCTGATCCGCCCAAGCGCCTGCTGCGTTGACGATGGTCTTGCCCGTGTAGGTGTCCGCCCCCGCCGTGACATGCCATATGCCGCTCTTATACGCCAACGCCCGGACCGGCGCGCGGACCTGCAAAATGCCGCCGCGCTGTTTGTATCCCTTGAGAAAGCCCGCCAGCAGCACCGAGACCTCGATATCCGTCACACCGGGTTCGTAAACCACGCGGGCGACACGCTCGGGGCGTAGGATGGGCGCGCGCTCCAACGCCTCGGCCACTGGCATCTCATGCAAGGGGTCGCGCGATGTGGACGCTGCAAGAACAGGATTGAGCAACGCCTCCTTACCCGGCCCCGCCACGCTCAATGCACCACGCGGCGACAGCAGCGCGCGGTCCGTGAAGCCTTCGGGCGGTGTGAGGAAGAACGGCTCGCTCAGGGCGTTGACCTTACGCACCAGTGGCGTGCCGTAATTGCGGGTAAAGAGCGCCGCCGAGCGCCCCGTGCTGTGATATCCCGGCTGCGCCTCCGCCTCGATCAGCAGAACCGAACCGTGAGGTGCCAACTCATAGGCCGCAGACGCACCCGCAATGCCTGCTCCGATCACGATGAAATCATAGATCATGCGGCGCTCCTCTTTGGTCCGCTTCGCTTGAGAGCACGGCCATTCAAATGAACAAGACGGTGAAACACCGAGCTTGGCAAGAGGCCAAAACCACGTGGACAGGGGCCCGCGCATGACCCGCGCAGAGCGTGACCGAAGCAGATGAAGCCGCCACGCCAATCGGGTCACGATCCGTAGATTGCATCTCAGCCAAGCCAACACAACGACATCCTCCAAGTGCTTCGCCCGGAGCAGTGTCGGGGCTTTTCTGCGCTATGGGTTTCGCCCGTTATTCCTGTTGGTGCGCTTCGGGCTGCCTGTGCGCTGGCCCTCTTGATCTTGATATTCACTGGGGCGAGGGGCCTCGTCTCCCCTCTGGCATGAGCAACGGTGATCCTGCGCAAGATCTTGGCAGGCAAGACTTGGCGCAGCCTGATGGTCAATGCCATGGTCGTCCTCTACACCCTCTCTGCCACGCTCTGGATCAGCGAGCTTTGGGGCGTCGCGATCGTCTTTGACCCCTGCTTGCTGCGCGCCAAAGCGGCGTTAGAGACCCGCGCCCACACCCCAACGATTAACCCTTTCGCGAATCAACTCTCAGGAGTACACGGGATTCACTTCGGTCTGGGCGGTTCGCCGTTTGGATAATAGGGAACGTGGTGCGGCGTAGCCAAAATGCGCCAAATCCACGACTGCCCCCGCAACTGTAGGCGGCGAGCGAAGCCGGAATATACCACTGCTGCGCCACGCGCAGCGGGAAGGGCCGGCCAAGCATTGACCCGCAAGTCAGGAGACCTGCCGAGGTGATCACCCTGTTCGGACGCGAGGGGCGTTCCGGGCTGCGGAGCGCTTTCCGCCGTGGTGGCTTCACCGTCTGCGGGGGCCGTATTTTGTCCCTTACATGACATTCAAGTCAATCGGCGCCGGATCAGGCGCCGTGTCCGAGGAACGATATGCGTCACATCACATTAGCGGCGAGCCTTGCCGCAAGCACATCCATGGCTGGAGCCGCCTTGGCTCAGGAACCTTTCGATCTGGGCGAGATCGTCGTCTCCGGCGGGCTATCACCCGTTGCAGCGTCGTCGCTGGGCCGGTCCGCCACGGTTCTCACCGCCGATGACATTGCGCAAAAGGATGTGAAACACGCAGCCGATCTGCTGCGCACCCTGCCCGGTGTCTCGGTGTCACGCTCCGGTGTTGTAGGTGGGCTGACCCAAGTGCGGATACGCGGCCATGAGGGCAACCATACCCTCGTTCTGATTGACGGGGTAGAGGCCGCTGCCACCAATTCCAGCGAGTTTGATTTCGGTGGTCTCCTGGCCGCTGATATTGAGCGGATCGAAGTGCTGCGCGGCCCGCAATCGTCGATCTACGGCTCACAGGCCATTGGTGGCGTGATCTCGATCACGACGAAACGCCCCAGCGAGGCAGGCTTTACCGGGCGCATCAGCACGGAGCTTGGCTCGGACGGCTCATCCCAGCTTGGGCTTAATGTTTTCAATCAAGGCCCGCGCGGTGAACTCAGCTTCTTGACCACGGCGCGCGCAACAGGGGGCTTTGATGTCTCCGGCACGCCTGGCGGCGAAAGGGATGGCGACTGGAATGAGACATACAATCTCAAAGGCCGCTATTTCGTGACCGACACGATCACACTGGGCGGCACGCTGCGCTATGTCAGGCGGAACT
>JBASXE010000223.1:0-3130 GCA_049276875.1 Roseovarius sp.
GATCAGGGCGGCGGTGGCGGCGCGCCCTCTGGCGGTGGCGGCGGTGGACCCTCGCGCGACTTCGACGACGAAATTCCGTTCTGATTTTAACCAAACCTTAGCGGCTCGGGCGCATGTCTGGTGGGTATGGATATCCGCTGGACCACGCCTGACGCATCCCCCGCTCTGCCCGGCACGCCGCTGCAGCAGCACCCGAGCTATGCGCGCGCCCTGGCCGCGTTTGGCCGCAACAGCATGGTGGCCGAAATCTTTCAACATGGCGCCCGGATCGGGCGCGCGCAGATCGCTCTGCGACAGATTGGGCCGGTCAGGCTTGCATGGCTCGCCCGAGGGCCCGTCTGGGCGGGAGACAAGAGGCCGCACTGCCTCACATCCCTCAAACGCGCAGCGCCGTGGCGGGCGCTTTGGCTCACCTCCATTGATGAGGCCATGCCCCGCGGCCTAAGGGTCAGCCGCCCCTTTCAGATCGCAGAAATCGATTTGCGCTGCGATGCAGCCACCCGCCGCGCAGCACTTCACGGGAAATGGCGCAACCGCCTTTGCCGGGCCGAGGAGGCGGGGCTCACCCTCACCGCCCACCCCTGCCGCCTGCCACGCGATGGCGCGCTTTTGATGCGCGAGGTGGCGCAGCGCCAGGCACGCGGGTATTGCGGCCTGCCCCCCGATTTCACCGCCGCATGGCTCGCCGACGATCCGTCCGGCTCGCTCTTGGTTGAGGCGCGGCACGGGCGCGAGACACTGGCCTTCATGCTCTTCTTGCGTCACGGCGACCGCGCCACGTATCACGCGGGCTGGACCGGCGCGCTTGGACGTGCGCTCAATGCCCATAACCTTACGCTCTGGCATGGCTGCGAGATGCTGGCCAAATCCGGCACCACTTGCGTCGATCTGGGGCGCTTGGACCGCGCAGAACCCGGCCTCACCCGCTTCAAACGTGGTGCCGGCGCGGTTAATATAACACTACCCGCCACACATCTCAGCGTTTGAGCCGCCCAAACCCGCGCCACATGCTGCTTTGTCTCTGGCCTTTCACGCGCGCCCCGTATAGGGCGCAGGCAAACGACCTGAGGATACCCTGAATGGACCTGCGAAATATCGCGATTATCGCCCACGTTGACCATGGCAAGACGACCTTGGTGGACGAACTTCTGAAGCAATCCGGCGCCTTCCGCTCGAACCAGGCGGTGGACGAACGCGCCATGGACAGCAACGATCTGGAGCGTGAGCGCGGCATCACCATCTTTGCCAAACCGACCTCGGTCGTCTGGAAAGGCACACGGATCAACATCGTGGACACGCCCGGCCACGCCGATTTCGGCGGCGAGGTGGAACGCATCCTGAGCATGGTGGACGGTGTTGTCCTGCTCGTCGATGCGGCGGAAGGCCCAATGCCCCAAACCAAATTCGTGACCTCCAAGGCGCTTGCCTTGGGTCTGCGCCCCATCGTGGTGCTCAACAAGGTCGACAAGACCGACGCAGAGCCTGACCGCGCGCTGGATGAGTGCTTTGATCTCTTTGCTTCGCTCGATGCTGATGACGACCAGCTGGATTTCCCGCATATGTATGCGTCGGGCCGCTCCGGCTGGGCCGATCATGAGTTGAACGGGCCGCGCAAGGATCTGAGCGCACTCTTCGACCTCGTGGTGAACCACGTTCCCGCCCCGCGCCAGATCGCGCAGGCCAATGATGATTTCCGGATGCTGGCCACCACTCTTGGCGCCGATCCGTTCGTGGGCCGCCTGCTGACGGGCCGCGTGGAAAGCGGCCATATCAAAGTGGGCGCCACCGTTCAGGCGCTCAGCCGCATTGGTCAAAAGATAGAGCAATTCCGCGTCACGCGCATTCAAGCGTTCCGCGGCCTCGCCTCCCAGGACATCGAAGAGGCGCAAGCTGGCGATATCGTCAGCCTTGCAGGCATGTCAAAAGCCACCGTGGCCGACACGATCTGCGCGCTGGCTGTGGACACGCCCATTGAGGCGCAGCCCATTGACCCGCCCACAATCACCGTCACCTTTGGCATCAATGACAGCCCCCTCGCGGGCCGCGATGGCAAGAAGGTGCAGTCCCGCGTTATCCGTGACCGCCTCATGAAAGAAGCCGAATCCAACGTCGCGATCAAGGTGACCGACACGCCCGGCGGCGAGGCCTTTGAGGTCGCAGGCCGGGGCGAATTGCAGATGGGCGTCCTGATCGAAAACATGCGCCGTGAAGGCTTCGAGCTTTCGATCTCGCGCCCTCAGGTTCTGATGCGGGAAGGCGAGAATGGCGAGCGGCTCGAGCCCATCGAAGAAGTCACGATCGACGTTGATGACGAGTATTCCGGCGCGGTGATTGAAAAGATCACAGGCGTGCGCAAGGGCGAGCTGACAGAGATGAAACCCGCAGGTGCGGGCAAGACACGCATCATCGCACGCGTGCCCTCGCGGGGTCTCATCGGATATCACGGTGAGTTTCTGACCGACACGCGCGGCACGGGTGTTCTGAACCGCGTGTTCCACGGCTGGGCCGAGCATAAGGGCCCCATCCCGGGCCGCCGTGCGGGCGTTCTGATTTCGATGGAAAACGGCGAATCTGTTGCCTACGCGCTCTGGAATCTTGAGGATCGCGGGCGGATGTTCATCGGTGCGCAGGCCAAGATCTACACCGGTATGATCATTGGCGAGCATAGCCGCGAAAACGATCTTGAGGTGAACCCGCTGAAGGGCAAGAAGCTGACAAACGTGCGCGCCTCGGGCACGGATGAGGCCGTGCGCCTGACCACGCCGATCACCATGAGCCTCGAGCAGGCCATCGCCTATATCGATGATGATGAGTTGGTCGAGGTTACGCCCAATGCGATCCGGATGCGCAAACGCTACCTTGATCCGCATGAGCGCAAGCGGCACGCCAAATCAAGCTGATCCTTCGCAGGGGTCACAAGGTTCTGACACACCAGACCCAGCCCTTTCGGGCCGGGTGAAGAGATTTATTTCTTGCACTTCACTTCGCGCATCAAAACATGCGCAAGCTCTACCAGCGTTTTGTCCTCACGGTAGACAGCCGGGTATTCCAGCAAAAGAACGAGCCCGTCCCGACGCACATATTTGCGCTCAGCCTCTTTGACGCGAACTTTCTTCACGCTGTATTTAGC
>JBASXE010000224.1:0-3093 GCA_049276875.1 Roseovarius sp.
ACGCCGCCGCCTTCGCGCGCGCCGCCAGTCAAAGCGGCATCCCCGCCGCGATCTGCGCCACCCTGCCAGAAAATCTCGACCCAGAGACGCGCATGTTTCTCATCGGCGAAGGCGTGGCCCCGATGCAGGGGCTGCATGAGACATTGAACGCCATGCGCAGTGCTGCGCTCTGGGCCGAGGCCCGCCGCCACTGCGCCGCAGCACCGCCTGCGCCATTGCACCCTGCATCAGCCTCAGCCTCCGGCACCCCCGTGATGCTGACCGAGGAGGCGGGGAAAGCATGGCTCGCCGCCCAAGGCTGCGCCGTGCCCGACGGACGGTGCGTGCCCGCCGCCGAGGTCGCCGCTGCAGCCCGCGACATCGGCTACCCTGTCGCACTCAAAATGATGAGCCCTGCCCTGCCCCACAAGACCGAAGCCGGTGCCGTCACGCTGACTCTCGGCGATGCAAAGGCGCTGGACGCCGCCCTCCGGCGCATGATCGCCGATGTAAGCGACCATAGCCCGCACGCCGTCACCGACCGGTTTCTTGTCGAGGCGATGAGCCCGCCACCATTGGCCGAACTCATCGTGACGCTGCGCCAGGACCCCCAATTCGGGCCCGCCCTGATGATTGGCAGTGGCGGCGTTATGGTGGAGCTGCTCGGCGATGCGGCAACGCTCCTGTTGCCCACCACCGCACCAGAGATCACCCGCGCGCTTCAATCGCTGCGCACTGCGCGCCTGCTGGACGGTTTTCGCGGACGCCCCAAGGCCGATATTCCCACCATCGCCGCGGCACTCCATGCCCTGAGCGAGGCCTATCTGAAGGAGGCCAGCACCTTGCTTGAGCTCGAAATCAATCCGCTGTTCGTCACGCCCGATGGCATCATCGCCGTGGACGCTCTCTTGCACCGCGCGGCCCCGACATGAGCCGCCCGCGCATCGTACCCAACCCCGATCTGGCGGTCGGCGCGGATAACAAGCAGCGCTGGAATCAGCCCGCATATCGTCGCCAAGGCTTCCACAACGCGCACCTCCTCTTTCGCCGCACGTTCATGAGCCGCGCCCGCAACGTGCTGACCCTGACACCTGCGCCGCAAGACCTGCCCGCCCAGTCGCCTGCGCTGCGGGCGCTGCTGGATCATCCCGCACTGTCTGCCATCTGCTGCCTGCGCGGCGACCGGATCATCTTCGAGACGACCGCCGAGGATTTTGCCCCCACCCGCCCCCATTCGGTGCAATCCATCACAAAACTGCACATTCATTTGATCATCGGGCGCCTGCTCGATCAGGGTCTCATCTCGCTGGAGGCAAAAGTCGCCGACTACCTGCCCGGGATCGGGTCTGGCTACGGCGAGGCGACGGTGCAAACGCTGCTGGACATGGCTGTCCTCAATGATTTCTCCGAGGACTATTTGGATCCCGCATCCGATTGCTACACCGAGGAAATCGCCCTCGGCTGGCGCCTCCCCCCCGGCGAAGAGCCGGAGACGACGCTGGCGGACTTCGCCGCCGGGATCACGGGATTTATCCCGCGCACACCGCCCGAGGCTGACTATAAATCTGCCAATACGGACGTGCTCACCCTGATCGCTGCGGCCCTGTCGCCCATTCCTCTGCTGGCCCAGATCGAACAGATCGCCGATGCCGCAGGATACGAGGGCGCCTTCCACATCAGCCTCAGCCCCGAGGGCCATCCCGCCTTCTCCGGCGGCGGCTGCCTCAGCGCACGCGACCTCGCCCGTTTCGGACTCCTGTTTGCGCGGCAGGGACGCGACATCTCAGGCGCACCCTTCGCCAATGCAGACTTTCTGACGCACAGCCTCGCACGCCCGGCCCTGCCGCTCGCCGCGCCAAAGGACTGGCTGCGATACTCCAACCACATGATGACCGACGGGCGCTTTGCCGGGCATGCAGGCTACGGCGGGCAATTTCTGATGGTGGACACCCATACCGAAACCGCCTGCGCCTTTCTCAGCGTTTTGGAAAATGACGCGGGCTACGACGAGGCGTATACGGATGCCGTTGCGCGCGCGCTCAAAGAGGCTTGCGTGCAGATCGCCTGAGCCATCCGCTACCCGTCAAGGCCTGCAATCCAATCGGCATAAACCAGCTGCACGCTGGGGCGCGCGCGGACAGCAGCGGAAATACGCGCTACATTCGGCAGCGTATGGAGCGGCGGATGACCCCGGTCCGTTTGCAGCCATGTGGTGAGCATGAAGAGGTAGATATCGACTGCGGTGAACTTTTCGCCAAGCACCCATTTGTTCGCCTCGATCTGTGCGTCGATCACGCCCAAGGTCTCCCGAAGCCGCCGCGCACCGCGCCTCTGTGCCCCGAGCTCGCCCTCGGGATCGTCGGCAAAACGGTCGGGGTAATAACTGAGCTGGAACGCGTTTTGAACCGAGCTGGAGAAATATACCAGCGTCTGAAGATAAACCCCACGCTCCGCCGCATCCAATGCCGGTGCCAGCCCCGCCGCCGGGTGGCGATCCCCCAAAAATATGGTGATCGCCGCGCATTCATACATCGCCCGATCCTCCCACATCAAAACCGGAACCCATCCGTTGGGATTGATCGCCAATTGCGCCGCCGGACGCGGCGCACCCGGCTCGACCGAAGTCTCCAAAAGCTCGTAATCAGCGCCGATTTCTTCAAGCAAAACCCGAACGCCCATGGACGCGCTCTCAGACGCGTAAAAGAGTTTATACATATCCCCTCGCCTTTCATATCCGTCATACCGAACGTGACCGACCATATCAGACGCAGCACCTCGCGCTTGGTATTTCGCAAATGCACCGGGTCACGTTTCATCCTGCAACAGCACGGCAAAAACATGCATTCCCAAGCGGAACGGCTGGGGGGCTTTTGGACAGCAGCTTAGACTTTCATCGTTTTCTCGTCGTATTGCGTGGTGCTTTGCGTGTGTCGGTCCTGATCGGCTTCGGAATGCCTATCGGGCACTTTCTCGGAGGCTCTGCTGTTCAGGGCACCTCGATTTTTGACTTATTTCGCGACGATGAAGCAAGTGCGTCAGCCTGTAGTGGGTATTGGAATGGGTTAACTGCCGGTTTTTTGTGTCAGGTCTGCTGAAGCACGGACCGTTTCGCTT
>JBASXE010000225.1:0-2406 GCA_049276875.1 Roseovarius sp.
CCCGTGGCTCAACTGGATAGAGCAGCCCCCTCCTAAGGGGCAGGTTGCAGGTTCGAATCCTGCCGGGGTCGCCATAAAATAATTTAGAAACAATAACTTATTGATATTTCGTAAATACTTTTTGGCCAAAAATGGGTCGTGATCCTGAGTTGAGTGCTTTAGACGAAAAACTTGGTGTGCAGTGGAGCAGAATGTCACCTTTGTTTCCTACTTTTGATCAAAAGCAGTGGTTGGCTTGGCGAGATAAATGCACAGGAGGTCTTTGATGTGGTGAATGTTTTGGATGATGATCAGTTAAAAAAATTAATACAAAACTCGGAAGTAGCTTCAACTTTTAGCCCTGATCAGTTTCAAGAGTATTTTGCCAAGGCAGAGAAGTGGGACACTTTTACTAATCAGCCTCAAGAAGCGACTTTCACCCAGCTAGACAGTATCGAAAAATTTGCAACCTCTGAACAGTTAAACAGACTGATGGAGAATGCAGATATAGCAATGAACTACGATTCAGAAACTTTGCAGGAAAAAATTTCCAAGGCAGAGAAGTGGGATAAAAAAGCGTCTTTGCCGAAGCCAATCGACCCATACTTAAAAATGTTGATTTCGCAAGTTAGTATAAGTGACTTGGAACTACTTGCTGCCGGGAAACTTGAACCGGTTGGCAATAATTGGCCGCCAATTATTTCGTTGCCTGAAGCTGAGAACTATTCGTTTAAGATAGGTAGTGCCGAGCTTACTGAAAATTTTAAGATGCAGCTCGATGGCGATATTACCGAAGAAATATTAAATACTTTATCTCAATATGATGCTGATTTGATTGAGATAATTGGACATACAGACCTGCAGCCTATGAGTAGAGCCCGTGTTTCAAATCTTGACACAGCAGCTAGAGATTTTTTTCAAGCAAAAACAAATATTGCACTGCGTGCTAAGGACAACGTGGGATTAGGCTATGCACGAGCGTTGAGTGTTACCAAACATTTACGAGAAAACCCAAAACTCCAAAATTACACAATCCTACCTTACTCAGCTGCGCAAATGATTACGCCTGATGGTACAATTACTAAAGAGGGTGACGATTTTGAAAGTAGTCAGCTGCGGAGAATTGAGATCAGGGTCAGACGCCATAACAAGTAGACACTGCCTTTCACTAGTCTTGTCCAAGTCAATACTTTGCACACTGACGCTTATTTCGGTTGCCGCAGCAGGCAGATAGGTTGAGCTTTAGGATTATTGCAGCTTGGGCGACACTTGTCCTGAAATCCTCCAAGTTAGAGGAATCTTTGTTTTATGACGTGTGCAAAAGAGTTGGTTAACGTGAGTATATAACTCTCATAAGATAGCTGTAAGCCGGAGGGAGAAAATGTTTAAGATGATTTTTGCGATTGTGGCATCTGCTTTGGTTGGATTTCTTTTTGCCGTTATTTCTTCTAGTGTTTCGAACAGTGGGTGCGGAGAAATGGGGTATGTCGATCAACATGGTCACTGCACCTATGAGTGAAGCTGATGGAAACCTTGGTCCGCAAGCATAGATTCCCTGCGTGTCAGTCACCCCTTAACACTGCCGCCCTTTATGGGGTCTGACATCTTCGAGTGCTGCTCAGGTGTTACAGGTGAGACGGACTACAACCTGAGTGTTGGGTACAAGCGGGGGCGGCTTTAGTAAGGCTGTTTCGATGTGAAACATCACATTCTTGATGGTGAGAGGTCCCAGTGATACCTATGGGGTATCTCACTAGCTGATAGGACTGCTACTCCGATGATGTTCTCACCTGCAAAAGCTGCAACCAAAGCAGGCGTTAGTCGCAAGACTGTTATGAACAGCATCAAAAGCTTGGAGCTACCTGCCCACAGGAACAATCAGAACCACTGGGTGATTAGACCTACTGATCTAGCTAACTGGATGAGGGAGCGTGAGAAACGAAACCCTAAAGCTCCCAGTGAGAACACAAGTGGCATCCCACCTATAGCTCCCATACCACAACATGAACTGGACGCATTAAAAGCACAGTTAGAGCTAAGCTTCGTTAAGCAGAGGCTGGAGGCATCCGAGCATGACAATGCGAAGTTGAAGCAGGAGGTATCTGACCTCAAGACTGAGCTACAACAGAGCCGAGATCAGATGAGCCAAGTATGGCGGGAGGTGACTGACAAACTGATCAGCTTAGCTAAGCCTCACAAAAGACGTGGCCCGTTCGTATTAACTGAAGATATGCGAGTAGATGGCGGCGAGGACAATATCACGAACCTGTTCATCGACTAAGGCACCTTTATTGCAAGCTGCATGCCCGCAATCGTGTCGAGGCCGCCGTGATGGCACATGAGGCCTGGAACGGTGAAAAGCCCTAGCCGCTATCGAAACCTTTCCAGCCGTGTGATGTCGCTTTGAGTTGCCCTACGTGAGGCAAC
>JBASXE010000226.1:0-3330 GCA_049276875.1 Roseovarius sp.
CCGCTTGATCGTGCCCACCGGCACGCCCTCGTAGGGAATACCGCGCAACTCAGCCCATGATGTCAAAGTCGCCATGAGGCCGCCGTAGATGTGGCTGGCATCGGTCCCTGCGTGACGGCGCACTTCCTCGAACCAAATCGCATTAATCGGACCGGACAGGCGGTCGAGTTCTGTCAGCCAGTTGGTGAAGCGCAGATAGCGCATGCCGCCGCCATCGAAGCGACCGGGTTTGAAGCTGGCTGTTCCGGTGGTGATCAGACCGTCATAGCCGCGCAGGGCCCAGCCGGTCGTGGTGCCGAGATCAAGGGCAAGGATCGTGCGTGCCGGTTCGGACAGCGACGGCGTTTTCAGGGTTGCGTCAGGATTGACGCTAGGGAGAGTCGGGTGAGCCATGTGCGGCCTCCTCTTCTGTTTGGCTGCTCGGGTGGAAGACGACGGCGGTTGATGCTTGGCGGTACCGGCCGCCGTCGTCGGATCAGAATGCAATCCGCACCATGTGGTGGCCCCCGCGCTTGGGCCTGACGTACGGGAGGAGAGGCCAACCCCAGGGGGTGGCCTCCCCATACGTAGTATGGGGGCTTCCTCTTCTTCCTCATCGAGACCATACAAGTATCTGCTTTCATGTGATTTTTTCCCGTTTTGATGACAGAGGGGCATGACAGAGGCCTCTGTCATATGTCATCGCTAAGGCATTGAATTTATTGGGGATATGACAAAGTCATGAGGATGACAGAGGCCTCTGTCATATGACAAAGTTACTCATCCACCCCCTCCGGATAGACCCAAACAGCGGGGTTCTCGACTTCCCTGGCACGCCCGGAATGGGGACATTTGAAGTGGGTTGGCAGGACCACTTGCCCCTCATCCAAGACCTCGCCAGTCTCCGGATCGATGGTTGGGTCACGCCCGAACCGCATGTCCTCCACAACCAGATAGCCGAAATGCGATCGGGTCGCGGGGAAGCCGAGTTCGGCCAGATCGCGGCGGAATTTCACGAACCCCTTTGTCGCCAGGACACCGAGCCGCTCGCGGATAGTAAATTGACTGCCAAGGCCGCGCTGGTTCTCGAAGGCTTCTCCCAATTGGGTCGAAGTGTAGAGCCGGCCCTCAGCCGCCTCATCGAGGAGAATGGCCAAGATTACGTCGTGCTTGCGGGCCCTTTCAGCATCATGTTTAGCCCCGGCCTCGGCACGAACGAGCCTCTCGTTTAATGGGTTTTGCTCGACCCACTCACCGTTGACCTTGTCGATGAGCTTGGCCGGGAGTGCCGGGCCGTTACGCAGCTCGATCTCCAGCCTGCGAGTGCTGCTGTCTTCTTCGGGCCGGTGCATGAGCAGCCCTGAGGTGTAGAAGCCGCGCAGCGCGCTGGCGCCTGAGAGCGCAAGGAACGGGTCTTCCTTAACCTGCGTCTTCGACGCCTTTCGGGTGTGGTGGGCGAGAATGATACCGGCATCCGGATTGACCGCCTCGCGCAGGGGCTCCACGCGGTCCTTCAGGAAGAACATCATGGCGGTGTTGTCGTTCTCACCGCCCCCTTCAGGGCCGCCATCGAAGAGGTTGCGGATCGGATCGATGACAATGACGTCGGGCGGCGCATCTGGAAATGCAGCACTAATTGCTCCCGCCGCCCGAGCGACGCCCTCGGCATCAAGCAAGATTTGCAGCTTGGGCGTGGCGATGAAGGTATCGCGCGCAGCAGCGATGACGGTTGGCGGCAGCGCGATCTGCTGCATGCGCTCCCGAAGGTAGTGATACTGAATCTCGGCCTGTAGGTAGAACACGCGCAGCGGCCGGGGCGGTATGAAGCCAAGGAACGGCACGCCAGCCGCCATGTGCACGAGCCAGGAAATCAGGAAGTCGCTTTTGCCAACCTTGGGCGCACCGCCCAGCACCAACAGCCCACCCGGAGTCAGAACGCGGGGCGCAATAATGTCCTCGGGCATCGGGCTGGTGTCATCAAGCAGCGCGCCAAGGCTGAAGGATGGTAAAGGACCAGCAGATGTATCGGCACGGGGCAGTCGCAGGAGTGGCGGGCCATTCTTTTTGACATGCAGCGCCCAAAGGCGCTCAGACTCAGCCTGGAGGCGGTCCAGAGGCCACGCCGGGCGCAGCATGGCCGCGTTGTAGCCGCAGATGGCCTCCCAGCCCTCGGCTGGCTCAAGGCGGCCTTCGTGCACCAAGCGCACATAATGGCCGATCGCGGCACTGGCGCCCTGAAAGCGTGACCAATCGTCAACATCGCCTTCCCGAACCGCAGTGGTTAAAACGGCCTCTACGGCGGGCTTTGACGGCGCAGGGGAAACATCGCTCGCAAAACCCACACCGGGAAGCGGCGGCATTTCGGCGACCCGCTCGGCAAAATCCGATGGGTCTACGTCCACTTCGCGATGTTCACGGATCTGCACAAGCCGCTGGTGGCCATGCTTGTGATAGACCGTACCCGGCACCCGGATCGGCTGATGCGCTGAGCGAAAATGAGTGTCGCCACCCACCTTGACGGCGATATCACCGCGCAGACGGCATAGGGTGGCGAGATCATCACCCTCAACAGGCTCGGTCAGTTTCCACCACACATGGAGCTTTGCGGCGCCCTTGGGAGTACGGCCACCGCTTTCAATAACAAGCGTTGGCGGCCCGAGGTGGCGGGTGACATGGTCGAGCTTGGCGGGAATGTCGCCGGCATCGAGGTCAACAACAATGGCCTGCATTTGCAGCACATCAGCAGCACGCGCCTGCCCCTGCTCGGCGACAGTGCCCGGGATGACATAAACAGCCGCGCCCTCGCGATTGGCCCAGGCCGCGAAGGTCGCAAGTTTCTCCGGCGCTGTCGCGTCAGCCGGGATCCAGATATTATGCGGCTTGCCGTCCCGGCCCTGCCCCTTGTCGACAAAGCCCCGGAGCGGGATCAGCCCCTCACACCAGCTGAAGACGGTGTCGAGAAATACGCTGATCTGCCTAGGGTCGGGGTCGCAGCCAAACGGGTTCTCGGATGGTGGGCCATCGTTGAAATCCATCCATGGGTTGAAATGCAAAACGCCGTCATCGCTCATGCAGGCGCCCCCCAACACCGGTCTGCCCAAGAGCAAAACCGGCATTCGAAGAAATCCTGATTGACCGTGACCCGTGGCAGAAGCTCGCCGGCATCGGTCGCCTGCAAGATCCGCACGCCCCGGTCGGACATCCGCTGCGCGAGATCGGCGTCGAAGGGCACAAGCTCGTGGTGAAGCTCGGCCGTGTCCTTGTTGATCGCAGTAAAAAGAGCCGGGTTGGCGGAAATCCCTAGCACCTGCGCCTCCATCTAGGCCTGATAGACGGCGATCTGGGCGGCAT
>JBASXE010000227.1:0-2982 GCA_049276875.1 Roseovarius sp.
CATCGAGGTCAACGGCAGGGTTCTGAGCGGCAACGATGGCAAGCACCTCTACCTGACGCTGTGCAACGAAGCCGAGGTATGGACCAAGGAGATCACACTCGATGCGTTGGAAGCCCTGGCTGATCAAAACGCCTTCGACCCTGTCCAGACCTACCTAGAAGACCTCGATTGCGAGCCCCTACCGTCTGAAGAGTGGCAGAAGCTCGATCAACTGCTGTTCAACATTGACGACCCGATAGCGAGAAGCTTCATGCCTCGCTTTTTGGTCGCAGCCGTTGCGCGGGTCTACGAACCGGGATGCCTCGTTCGCCAGGTTCCCGTCCTTATCGGACCGCAGGACAAAGGAAAGACCGAATTGGTGAGAGCCCTTTTTGGTCACGACTTCTTCACCGATGGCTTGTCCTCCAAGCTCAATCTTGACGATGTCACCCGCCTGACAAGGGTCTGGTGCCTAGAGCTGGGAGAGCTGGACGGAATCACGAAGCGCACTCAACAGGAGGCACTCAAAGCCTTCGTCTCAAGAAGGGTCGACATTGGCAGGCGTGCATACGCAGCGGGCAATGAGGACTTTCCAAGACGGTCGGTATTCATGGGCAACTCAAACGGTGCCCCCCTTAGAGACCCAACAGGGTCGACCAGATTCGTCTGTATTCCGCTAACCGATCAAAAGCTGCCCTTCGAACACGTCTCACTACTCAGGGATGCGATCTGGAAGAGGGCTCTGATCATGTACAGGGAGGGTTTTCAGTGGTACTCAACCGATGAGGAAAAGGCAGAAATCAACCAGCGCAACAGTGATTACGTCCAAATCGATCCATGGAGTAACAAGCTCACGAGCTACCTAGATGCTCAAACCATCTACCCGGTCTCGTATGAGCTGCTGTTCAACAGGCTGAAGATCGAGCCTCACCATCAGAACAACGCCGCCTCCATTCGTGTCCGTCAAATCTGCGAAGCCCACGGGTGGGTTTACGGGCAAAGGCGAATAGATGGGGTGGTTCGACGGGGGTTCTGGCTGGCATCCGGCTGATCTGTCACGGGCGTCACGGGCGTCTCACTGATCGGGACGCCATTTTTTCCAGTGGCATTGCTCCCCTCCAACTCGCCAACTCTGTGGTTTTTGGGTGTGACGGGTGTGACAGGTGAAAGAGATCAGGAGCGTTAGCGGTGATGAGTTCTGGTCGCCTCAGCAGTGCAAGGGGCACTATGGCGTTATGGATCCACGCCTCAAAAATCTGATCGGCGTTCTCGCGGTGCTGGCGTTGTTGCCGTTTGCCATCGGGACCGTCTCTGGGGGGGTGGGCTGGCTCACTAAGCGAATCGAACAGCTTCAGGAGCGACAGGCTGCAGCGAACCACAAACGATTGGTCCTCAGGACCAAATGCACCTATGAGGACCGTAGGCAGAGAGCAGAAGAGAATCTAGGTCCACCAACACCAGATGTTCCCTGCCCCGCTGGAAGGCTGGACGATTTCCATGTCTGCAAGATCGACCAGTCGCAATTGAGAAAAGACATCCTCAGTGGGATGCTCTATCTGGATTACTCCGAAGAGGAGTGCCTCAAGCGTGCTCAGAAGTCCTCTAGTTCCGACTAAGCCCCACGAGCTTGTCGAGCTGCGCGATGCACGCTGCAAGACTCCCTGGCTGATTGGTCTTGAGGCTCTGCTGGGCACCTTCAAGCAGGAGGTTGATGCATTGAGCAGCCATTGCCTGGCGATCGCACCCTGACTCTTCATAGTCCGCTTTCAACATCTCGAAGGCAGTGGCTACCGCACGCTGAGCGGTTCTCCTGCTACAAGGACCACCCCCTACCCCTGACGCCAGAAGCGACGTGACTGTTGACGGCGAATTCCCCTTGTGCAGGAGGTCAAGGGCAGCTTCTGCTCGGACTGAGGGGCGTTGGTTCATTGGTCTCTCCAAAGCCAGAGGAGGAGGTCTCGTTGAGCATGAGCAAGCCCGACACCAAGGAGTGGCGTGATCTGCTGGATCATTTCGGGCGTGCTGCCAGTGCGTTCAGCTAGTTCCATGGTTTCAGCGATGGCATTGGCAGCAATCACGAGTCGGGGATGAATCATGAAAGATCTACTGCAACCAACGAATCATGTAGTCATCAAGACTAATTCGATCAGCTTCGTCTTGCCCGATATTGCTATCTCTTATTGTGGCAGCCACCTCATCTCGCAGTTGTTCAGTTGTCTGCTTCTGAAGTGACTCCAGCATTTTTGCTGATGGGCAGTCCAGATCAGGGTCGAAGTTATCGTGACAGAGGTACTCATATTCGTTATTCAAGGCGGCTAACAACTGCTCTCGTGTGTACTTGGAGAATTCCATAGCCTCTTCTGCCAGATTACTCGCACTCTCTAGCATAAACGCCTTGAATAGCCGACCAAGACTCTAGTTCTTTACAGTCCAGTTCCTCTTGATAAGTGCTGCCCTGGCTGTTAGAACATGTGCAGTTCATACCTGGGATACTCGTGCCAACTGGACAAGAGCTGCTCTCCAAGGTCAAGGCGATGGCATGCGCACCTATTTGAGCCGCCAGCCCGGCTGGAAAGCACTGCGGGCTGAAATGGCCGCCAAAGATGAGAACGCTGTCCCCTATAGCTTCCGCCATAGCTACAGCCTTCGCTGCCATCGCCTTGGTATTGATGCAGGCTCTGCGGCCACAAGCATGGGCCACAGCCTCGAGGTGCACCTGCGCAGCTACCCGTGGGCATCAGAAGCCGGCACCGCTTCTGCTTTTGCCAGGGCCCGGGCCACCTTGGGAGTGGGGGCCGCCACAGCGGAGGGGAGAGAGTTCTCTCCAAAGTACGTTGGCTTTGTTTAGCGGGCGTTTGGACTGATGAAGCCGGCTTGCATGAATCTGCTTTGCGGGTAGTGGGAGATCTGATGAAGCGGCAGAGCTAACCAAGCCGAAGGCGACGACGCCTTCACCGCCGGCATCAGAGGGAGGGTGTCAAAGAATTGGAACAATGAATACTT
>JBASXE010000228.1:0-5325 GCA_049276875.1 Roseovarius sp.
TAAATGCCTGATTCCGTAAGCTTGTCGATTGGACTTGATTCAACATTGACGTTCGGTCGTTTCAGAGCTGCGGCCCAACGGCCGCTATCGCGTACCAATCGCTTCGACCCAGGCGGGTAGTCTGGCATCATTTTTTTTAGCAGTTCCGGGTCGTCGCCAAACTGCTTCTCCAGGTGCTCAACGAGTTCCGCCCTGAAATTTTCGTTAAGCTCGGAAACAGAACCTTTATTCTTCCAATCGGGGTCCACGATCGAGAGTGGCAGGCGACCTTCCGCCGCTGCCCAGAACTGCCAGAACCGATACCACCTGTGATAAGGTGGAATATTGTCAAGCAAAGTCTTTTGCAGGCCATCTGTAGGGTTTTCGTAACGCGGCTCAGGAAGCAGCCAAGGAGCATTGCGCTGGAAAAGCGTGAGGCTTTCAACTTGATCGGCGATCTCGGGAACAATCTGGAATCCGCTGGCTCCGGAACCCACGACCGCAACGCGGCGGTCCTTTACATCTGTTAAAGCGGGCCAAGTCGCAGAATGAACGATCTCGCCCTGAAAGTTCTCGATCCCGGCAAAAGCCGGAATTTTGGGCTGGTTGAGCTGTCCTACCGCTGAAACGACAATGTCGAACAAGCGCGATTGCTCTGCACTGGACGAATCTTTCCAAGTGACTGACCACTTTGCTTCGGCTTCTTTCCAGACGAGACGGACCACCTCGGCGTTGAAGATAGTTCTCTCGGGCACCTGATGCGCGTCGGCAACCTCCTGCACGTAGCGAAGCACCTCGGAGCGTGGCGAATAAGTGTATTTCCAGTCCGTCCGTTGGGCAAACGAAAAGCTGTAGACAAAGGTGCTCGTGTCGAGCCTACAACCGGGATACGCGTTGGCGAACCATGTCCCACCGAGCGAGTCATTCCGGTCGAAGACCGTACAATCCGCACCTTGTTCCATCAGCTTTACCGACGCGCAAATGCCCGAAACCCCGCCACCGATGACAGCAACCGTGAGCCCGGACAGCTTTTCGTCCTGAAAGTTTGACGATCTGCCAGTGATCTCGCGTGCAATTCTACGCATGAACGGCGAATCTCGCTCGCCTGTCAGGAAAGATAGAATCTCCTGGGGATCGATGCTTTCGGCTTTTGCCGACGGCTCTCCCGCCGCGAGCGTTGTCACAACTAGATCTCGCGCGGCAGCCTGAACACTTTGCGAAAGCCCGCCATCGGCCCGCACGATTGCCCCGACCGTGGGGCGCGCCGGTCGGAACTCTGCCGCAATGAACCGCCGATCACCGTAGTGGTCGGCCATTGCAGCCAGCAGAGGGGGAAGATCGATCGACTGAATTGCCGAGGCGATCGAGTCAAGGTTGGGAATGGACATTTGATATTCCTTCATGGATTGGGCGGGTCTTTAGCGTCAGCGTCAGCACCAACTGAGCACTCGTTCTTTCAGTGGAACCCGGGAGGCGGACGAATACTAAATTACCCTTTCGAGAAAAGCTTTCGTCCGCTCATGTTGAGGTGTTGTCAGAACGACGCTTGGGGGACCCTGCTCGACGATCTTGCCTTCGTCCATGAATACGACGCGGTCAGCTACTTCTCGCGCGAAACCCATCTCGTGGGTCACCACAATCATCGTCATTCCGGCGATCGCCAGTTTACGCATCACGTCTAGCACGTCGCCGACGAGTTCGGGATCGAGGGCAGATGTCGGTTCGTCAAAAAGCATCACGCCGGGATCCATTGCTAGGGACCGCGCAATCGCAACACGCTGTTGCTGGCCACCAGAGAGTTGTGACGGGTAGGAATCTTCGTAACCCGCAAGTCCTACCTGATCCAGCAGTTCCACGGCCCGCTCGCGGGCGCGCGCCTTCGGCAAACCCAATACACCGGTCGGAGCTTCTATTATGTTTTCCAGAGTGGACATGTGCTGAAATAGGTTGAACTGTTGGAACACCATCCCTATCGACCGTCTTTGAAACGCGACTTCCTTCGTCGATCTCTCACGGAGACGACCTTTGGAATCAGGGGCATACCCTACGATCTGGCCGCCGACTGTAATTCTGCCAGAATCTATCTTTTCAAGGTGATTTATGGTACGCAGAAGCGTCGACTTGCCTGATCCCGACGGTCCAATAAGGCAAGCCACTTCGCCGGATTTCACATGCAGGTTGATGCCCCGAAGGACTTCGATCTGTGCAAAGGACTTATGGATTTTCTCAAGTTTGACTTCCATTTGGTGCACCTCCTGCAGTTGCAGCGCGTCGCTGGCGCGAATTCACATCAAGACTGCGTTCCAGCCATCTCTGTCCGACGGACAAAATAGCCGTCAGGATCATGTACCAAACCGCCGCCGCCATGAGCACTTCAATCACAAGAAAGTTGGTACTGTATATCCTGGCAGCCTGACTGAGGATCTCTGAATATGCGACGGCGAAGGCAAGGGATGTAAATTTCATCATACCAATTACCTCGTTGCCCGTCGGGGGAATGATGATCTTCAAAGCCTGCGGCAGGACGATACGTCGAACAGTTTGGAGCGGCGACATTCCAAGCGAGAGCGCAGCCTCCGACTGTCCTTTGTCGATCGCACGCATACCTCCGCGGATAATTTCGGCCATGTAGGCAGCTTCGGCCAAGCCAAGACCAAGGAGGGCCGCGACGAACGGGGTAACAAGATCGGATGTCGGACCGGAGTACACGAACGGTATATCGATTGTTCTGACAACCAAGCCTATATTGAACCACAGAATGAGCTGGAGAATTTGTGGAACCGCCCGGAAAAGCCATACATATCCCGCGCTTAAAATACGCATCACTGGATTGCTCGACATGCGCATGATGGCAAGAATTATTCCCAGCAAAAAGGCAAGCAACATTGTCGATACGGTCAGCACTATTGTCCCGCGTAAGCCGTCGAGAATGATTTGTGATGTGAAGAAGCCTGGTATCGTAGACCACTGTATCTGGGCGTCTTTGAGTAACACTAGTATGAACAGTGCCGAGAAGATGAGTGCGATTATACCCACCCACCTTCCAACCTTCATTCTGGGAACAACTGGGGCATCTATATCAATTGTCGTCTCAGGTCCGTCCGCGCTCATTTATTTCTCCTAAGTTCTAATTGTTACAGTCAATACCGAAATTTTACTCATGCTAGAAAATACGATCACGGTGTTGTTTTACATGTTATCGGCAAAGCTCGTTTTCGCGCATCAATACAACTGTTCCAAGTGGGCAACAGAAGCGATCGAAATGCCGCATGGTTGGAGTCGCTCGCTGAGCTCGCGGGCGAATATCTGGGCGATGGTATCTACCGTGTAATCGATATCAACGCGTGGCGACACGATCATCGGGTGGGAAGTAATGCTTAACTTTTTATAGTCCACGCGGACAACTTGACCATTCACTCGCTTCGACTTGTCGCTCAGCAGATAGACGACAACCGCGGCGTTATCGGCGGCCGACGGATATAGCCGTTCCTCAGGGTTGAAGCCTAGTTGCGTTTCAAGATCGTCGGTCATCTGGGTTTGAGCATTGGGTGATATTGCATTCACGCGGATGTTTTGCTGGATGAGCTCGATGGCCCAAGCGTACGTCAAGGTGCTGACCGCGCCTTTTGAAGCGCCATATGTCGCAAACCCAAGGTGGCCGCTTTGATTGCCTGACGTGACGTTTACGATCGAACCGCCACCTGCCGCCATTGCCCGTGCTGCGTGGGTGCTCGGGTAGATCGTACCGAGCACGTTTACTCGCAGCACGGCCTCTGCGGCACTAGGGTCAGTTTCCAGCATGGGTCCGACAGTCCCTATGATCCCGGCATTATTCACCAGTCCGTCGAGCCCGCCCAGTTCGATGGTGGCAAACTGGACCAGTTCCTCTGCGAATTTCCAGTCGGCGACGTCACCCGCGAATGCCTTCGCTACCCCGCCGCGCGATCGGATGATTTCAGCGGTTTCTTCGGCATGCGAAGGGTCAAGATCGTTGACGATCACCGCGGCGCCTTGGGCTGCGACAGCTTGCGCGTAGGAGGCTCCCAGTCCGGCGCCAGCCCCGGTGACAATCACGCGCCTGCCAGGAAGCGCCAGTCCAACCGTGTCGTTCATGAACTAACAACCTCCGATGCGGGCGTCAGGACGGGGCGCAGGTTAGCCAAGGTGCATACCTCCGTCGACCAAGATATCAACGCCGGTCACGTAAGACGCATCACTTGACAATAGGAATGCCACTGCCCCTGATATTTCGCCTGCGTTCGCAAGGCGACCGAGCGGTATTCCGTCTGCGGGTGGGTTTCCCCTAGAGCCGACCATCAGGTGATCGATGTATCCGGGGGAAACCGAGTTGACACGAATCCCATAAGGCGCGAGTTCAAGTGCTGCAGCCTTCGTCATCCCCAGAACTGATGCCTTGGAAGCCACATACCCTATGCTGCGCCCTTCACCGCCCGTGTGGGCCCAAATAGACGAAATATTCACTATCGACCCACCGCCGGCCTTTAAAGACGGCAGCACTGAGTTCATTCCGAGAAGGACCCCCGTCTGATTGATCCGGGTAACCTGAGCCCATTTTTCCGCGTCCCAGTCCTCGAGACCGGGCGGTGAAGATATGCCGGCATTATTAACAAGGCCATTCAGCCCCCCGAAGGCTTCGACGGTTCGCTGAACTGCCCGTGTCCATGCCTCCTCCGATCCGACATCGAGCGCCAGCCCTAATGCGTGTTGGCCAGTGGGGTCGATTTCCGAGGCCAAACGGGCAACCGTGGAGTCCTCGATATCAGTCAGCACGACCTTGGCACCTTCGCTTGCCAAGCGTCTCGCATGCGCGGCGCCTTGGCCCTGAGCAGCGCCGGTGATGAGAATCGTCTGTCCACTTAGGCGATCGCAGTTCATTGTAGCACCTCCTTCTGCTGTGGGGTTTGTTACGTCGACAGGTGAGCAACTGACCCAAGCTCGCAACAGTCGGCATTTATCGCCCCGTCGTAGTGCGCGCCGATTCCGTTGCTCACGGCAAGCTGTTCAGGTCTTTAAAAAAAAGCGACTGAGAGCCACAGCGATTCCAGCAGCAGCTCTCTATCATCTCTGCCGCTCTGGTGGCCTTATTCAGCCGTGCCCTGATTGATGCCAGCGGAGGTCACTGCAAGCTCACCCAGACCCCACTTGTCCATGATCTGATTGTACGTCCCGTCGTCGATCAGCTTCTGAAAAGTGGTTTGGAATACCTCGAGCTGGGGGCTGTCCTTCGGGAAAACCCAGCCGGTGAAACCCTCGAAATAGGTAACGCCAGAGATCACCTCCACCTTACCTTCAAACTTTTGAGCGAAGACTGAAAGTGTAGGATAC
>JBASXE010000229.1:0-9181 GCA_049276875.1 Roseovarius sp.
CTTGTCGCCCATACGCTCGATCGTGTCTGCGGTGGGGCCGACAAATGCCATGCCCGCATCGGCCACCGCGCGGGCGAAGGCGGGGCTTTCCGCGAGAAAGCCGTAGCCGGGATGCACGCCATCTGCACCCGCCGCTTTCGCCGCGGCGACCATCTTGTCGACGTTGAGATAGGACTGCGCCGCCTGCGCAGGCCCCACGCAGACAGCTTCGTCGGCCATCCGCACGGCCAGCATATCTGCATCCGCCTCGGAATAGGCTTGGATCGTGGTGATCCCGAGCCCTTGGGCGGCGCGGATGATCCGCACGGCAATCTCGCCGCGATTGGCAATGAAGAGGCGTGTGATGGGCATGAAATCAGGCCAGTTCGGCCAGTGTCGCACCCGCCGTCACGGGGGCTGCATCCTCGACCGCATAGCCGGTGAAGGTGCCTTCAACTTCGGATTTGATCTCGATGAAGGTCTTCATCACCTCGACGAGGCCGATCACATCGCCCACCGCCACGGCATCGCCGGGGGCTTTGAAGGGGGGCTCTTCGGGTGAGGGTTTGTGATAGAATGTGCCGGGCAGAGGGGATTGGATATTTGCCATGATGATGGTCCTTTCAGATGTGTCTCAGAGGCCGAGAACGGTCGCGGCTGGGGCGATTGTTACGCCTGCCTCCGTGAGGCCTTCGCGGATCGCCCGGCCAATTTCGAGTGCGCCGGGCGTGTCGGAATGAAAGCAGATCGACTCGAAGGGGATGTCGATATCGACACCCTCAACGGTCATCACCTTGCCCTCCATGCAGGCGCGCACGCATTTGGCTGCGATCTTTGCGGGGTCGGGACGGGCGACCTGTCGGGCGAAGACGATGCAGCCTGCGGTGTCATAGTCGCGGTCGGCGTAGAATTCACGCACGACGGGGTGGCCTTTGCGGCTTGCTACCTCGTATGTTTTTGACATGCCCATGCAAAAGATAATGGCGTCACTGCTGGTTTTTTCCAGCGTATCGACGAGATGTTCGGAAAGTTCCTGGTTCACGGCAGCCTCCATATAGAGCGCGCCATGCGGCTTGATATGTTGCAGGCTGATCCCATGGCGGCGGCCAAACTCGCGCAGTGCGCCCACCTGATAGACGATATCATTTACCAGCTCATCCGCGTTCATCTTAATTGCGCGGCGTCCAAAGCCTTGCAGGTCGCGGTAGCCGGGATGCGCGCCGAGCGCTACGCCATGCTCCTTGGCCAGACGCACGACCCGGTCCATCGTGTTGGGGTCGCCCGCATGAAAACCGGTGGCGACATTGGCCGAACTGATCAGGGCCATGATCTTGTCATCCGGCGCCTCGCCCAGAATCCACTGGCCAAAGCCTTCGCCCATATCGCAATTCAGATCGACGATCGTCTTCATGGCAGTCTCCCTCCCCGCGGTCACGCGCAGGGTGGGGGAGTTTGGCCCCGATTGGAATTACTAATTTCTGTAGGGGCTGTATCGGAAAAAGAGATAATTCACCCTCCCAAGCGCGCTTTTGCCTGTGGCTGCCCGGATTTTCCGATATAGCTGCTCCCACACATTCTCAGAGCACGGTGATGGTCCCATGATGAACCTGCGGCATTTGAAATATTTCGTGGCCACAGCAGAGACCGGGCAGGTGAGCCGGGCCGCGGCAGAGCTGTCGATCTCGCAAAGCTCTGTCACGGGGGCCATCAAGGATCTGGAGATCACGCTGGGCACGCCGCTCTTTCATCGCTCGTCGCGTGGGATGGACCTCACCGGGCCGGGGCGGGAGTTTCTCGCCTCGGCCCGCGAAATCCTCGAAAAGCTGGAACAGGCGACGCGTGCGGCGCGGCAACATTCGGAGCTTTCGGGCACCATCTCCATCGCGGCCACCTATACCGTCATGGGGTATTTCCTGCCCTACCATCTGGACCGCATTGCCGCCCTTCATCCCGGTCTCGATATTACCCTGCACGAGTTGAACCGCGAGAGCATCGAAGAGGGGCTGATGTCCAACCGCTTCGATCTGGGTGTGCTTTTGACCTCCAACCTCACCAACCCCGAGATCGAGACGGAGACCCTCCTGCGCTCGGCCCGGCGGCTCTGGGTGCCGCATGGGCACCGATTCTCGCTGGCTGGAAAGGCGAGTTTCGAGGAGGTGGCTGAGGAGGATTACATCATGCTGACCGTGGATGAGGCGGCGCAGACGGCGATGAAATACTGGGGCCGCACCAATTTCCGCCCCAAGATCAAATTGCGCACATCCTCGGTGGAGGCCGTGCGGTCGATGGTGGCCAATGGGCAGGGCGTGTCGATCCTGTCGGATATGGTGTATCGGCCATGGTCGTTGGAGGGCAAGCGGATCGAGACGGTGCCCACGGATATGGAGACGCCGACGATGGATGTGGGGCTCGCATGGCGGCGCGAAAACGTGCAAACCCCGGCGTTTCAGCTTTTGCACGGCTATTTCAAGCAAAGCTTTTTGTCGCCGCAAGTGCCGCAATACACGTCTTAGGGCGTGGCAGAAGGCCTATGCCGTCCGGGCGTTCAGAAAGCTCTCCAGACGCGCGATATAGGCGGCGCGGGTCTCTATGAAAGCCATGTGCGAGGCGTCCGGGAACATCTCGAACTGTGCGCCGGGGATCATGGCGGCAAAGCGCGCGGTGCTTGTCGGCGTGGCCTCGTCATATTCACCGCAGGTGACCAGCGTGGGGGTGGTGATCCGCGCCAGAGCCGCGCGACCGTCGTAACCGCGCAGCACGCCCGAGCAGGTGAATTCGTTCGGTCCCCACATGGCGGCGTAGCAATCGGGGTTCATGGCGTCGAATGTGCGCAGAACCTCCTCGGGCCATGGCTGGGTGCGGCAAAGGTGGCGGGTGTAGAACACATCTACGGCAGCGAGATATGCGGGCGCATCTGTGCGCCTCTCGGCCTCGCAACGGTCCATGGTGGCAAGGCTCTCGGGCGGCAGGGTGGCGCGGTAGGCGGCGTTGTCGGCAAGCCATGTGTCGGTGTGGATCAGCGGGCTCGACAGGATCAGGCTTTGCAACCCCTCGGGCCGTGTGCTGGCATAGGCGGCGGCGATGGTGCCGCCCCATGAATTGCCAAAAAGATGCAGACGGGTGACGTTCAGGGCATCGCGGAGCGCGTCCAATTCCGTGAGAAAACGGGGCAGGGTCCAGTTGGCTGGATCATTGGGCCGGTCAGAGCGGCCCGCGTCGAGTTGGTCATAGAAAATCACGGGTCGCTTGCGTGCCAAATCCGCCAGTGGGGTGAGGTAATCATGGCTCATCCCCGGCCCGCCATGCACCGCCACCAAGGGCGCGTCGCCCGCGCTCAGGTCGCCGCAAATTCCATACCAGATACGCCCGCCGGGCACAGTGACATGGCCCTCCGCATCATAGTGGATCACAGGGTCGCACCCGCCAGAACCTGAATGAATGTCTCGCGGTCGATGATGCCCTTGACCGTGCCAGAGCTATCTTTGACTGCGATTATGCCTTCGGATTTTGTCAAGATATCAGCCACATCCGCGATCCGGTCATCTGGGCGCACCGAGAGCGCATCCGTCAGGTCCATCCCCTCCACGGGGCGCATGATTGTGGCGGCGCGTACGACTTTGGCGCGGGGCACGCCATTGGTGAAACGCGCGACATACTCATTGGCGGGGCGCAGGATCAGATCCTCGGGGGTGCCGATCTGCACGATGCGGCCCTGATCCATGATGGCGATGCGGTCGGCGATCTTGATCGCCTCGTCAAGGTCATGGGTGATAAACACAACGGTCTTGCTGAGTTGGCTTTGCAGGCGCAAAAGTTCGTCCTGAAGATCGGCGCGGATGAGAGGATCAAGCGCCGAGAAGGGCTCGTCCAGAAACCAGATGGCGGGGTCGGAGGCCAATGAGCGAGCGATGCCCACCCGCTGTTGCTGTCCGCCGCTGAGTTCATCGGGGAAGTGATCCTCGCGCCCCTCAAGACCGACGAGGCTGATCATTTCGCGCGCGCGTTTCTCACGCTCTGCGCGGGGCACGCCTTGGACCTGAAGGGGAAAGCCCACATTGCCCACCACATCGCGGTTGGGCAGCAGCGCAAAGTGCTGAAACACCATGCCCATCTTGCGGCGGCGTATTTCGATCAACTCTGCGTCGGAGGCAGCCAGAAGGTCCTCGCCTTCGATGAGGACCGAGCCTTGCGTGGGCTCGATCAGGCGCGACATGCAGCGCACCATGGTGGATTTACCCGAGCCCGAGAGGCCCATGACCACGAAAACCTCGCCCCGCGCGATCGAGAAACTGGCGTCGCGCACCGCAGCGGTCCAGCCGCGTGCGGCCAAGGCGTCGGCGTCCATGTCCGGCCCGCCAGCGCGTGCGAATTCGGCCCCCGTGGCGCCAAAGACCTTCCAGATTCCATCGCATTCGAACACCAGATCGGCGGCGGGTTTGGCCTCGGCCTCGGGGCTTACGTCACGCAAAGCTTCGGTCATTCCGCAGTCCTTTTCTTGTCGCTGGAGGCGCGCGCGGCGGCGGCTTTCAAAAGCCCGTCCGCGATGAGGGCAAGGCAGGCCACGCAGAGCCCGGCCACGATTCCTTCGCCCACAAGGCTGCGGTTGAGCGCGATCAGAACCTCTTGGCCCAGATCCTTGGTGCCGACGAGGGCGGCGATGATGAGCATGGAAAAGGCCATCATGATGGTTTGATTGACGCCGATCAAGAGCGTGGGCAGGGCGGCGGGCAGGCGGACCCAGATGAGGGTTTGCCAACGGGTGCAGCCCGCGATCTCGGCGGCCTCAAGCCGTGCGTGCGGCACCTGCGCCATGCCGATCATCGCATAGCGCACGGCGGGGGCGATGGCATAGAGGATGACGGCGATCACCGCCGATACATCGCCGATGCGGAAGAGCATGACGGCGGGCAGGAGATAGACCAGCGTTGGAAGGGTTTGCATCGTATCAAGCACGAAATTGGCAGGCTCCTGCGCACGCGGGCGCGACGACAGCCAGAAACCGATCGGATAGCCGATGGCGATGGCCACGCCGACCGAAATCGTGATGAGATAAACTGACGACATGGCCGGGCCCCAATAGCCCGTCAGCACGATGAACAGCGCCAAGCCGGTGGTGTAGAGCGCCAGTCGCGCGCCGCCCAAGGCATAGCCCAGAGCGGCCACGGCGCCGATGATCAGCGTCCATGGCGTGTTGCCCAGAAAATCGTTGAACGGTCGCATGACTTGCAGCAGGGCGAAGTTGCGGATGCCTTCGAGCAGGTCAAACATCTCGCGGTTGATCCATGTGACGGCGGCGTTCCAGAAGGACGCGGTGGAGACCACCCATGCGTCGGGCCATGCCTGCAAAGGCGTCAGCAGAAGCGCCAAGCCGGTGGAAAAGACCAGCCACGCAATGAGGAGCTGCCACAAGGGCCGCTGCCCGGCCTTGAGATGTGTGCCGTGCGCCGCGCGGTGGGCCGCCGCCTGGCTCAGGCGGTCGAGGATGATCGCAAGCGCCACGATGCCCATCCCGGCCTCGAGCCCCGATCCGATATCGAGCTTGCGCAGCGCGCTCAGCACATCAAAGCCAAGCCCGCCTGCGCCGATCATCGAGGCGATAATCACCATGTTGAGCGTCATCATGATGGATTGGTTCATCCCTACGGCGAGCTTACCCAGGGCAGCCGGAAGCTGGACCTGCCACAAGAGCTGACGGGGTTTGCAGCCGATCATGCGGCCACATTCGGTGATCTCCGTCGGGACGGATTTTAGCGCGAGAACCGTGTTATGCACCATGGGCGGCAGGGCATAGATCACCGTTGCCACCAGCGCGGCACTTGGCCCGTAGCCAAAGAGAAGCAGCGTCGGCACCAGATAGGAAAAGATCGGCACCGTCTGCATCACGTTCATGATGCCGCGCGTGACGTTCTCGATCCGCGCGCTGCGATAGGACCAGATGCCGAGGGCGAGACCCAGAAGAATAGCGAGGATAACACTGACCAGAACGCTGGCCAATGTGACCATCGCGTTTTCCCACAGGCCGAAAAACACCAAGAACCCCGCTGAGACGGCGCAGATCAGCGCAAGGTTCCGGCCCCCAAACCGGTAGCCCATGATCACCAGCGCGCCACCAATGGCCAGCCAGCTGAGCGGCGGCACGGATTGCGTCACGTTGAGGCCGCGCCCAGTGAAAAGCCCTTCGGCCAGCACCACAACCGTCGCATCGATCACATAATCAAAGATGGTAGCAAGGCCGCGCGTCATCTCCTGAAACGCCACGCCGCCGATCTTGGCATCCCGCGCGAACCAGTTGATTGCATCGCCCACCACCTGCGCCACCGGGAAGGTGATCGCATCGGGGATTACCCGCATCCAAGCCGGGCCGAGCAGCGCCGCCCATGCCAGAAGGGTGAACCCCACCAGCGCTATGGCCGGGGGGGATGCCCATGGTCTGGATTTCTTCGGGCGAGGAGCTGTGTCGATGCTGGCCATGCGGGCGTGTGCCTTTTTGGGTGCGGTGTTCGGGAAATTTCCTCAGTCCATGTCAGGGACTGGGAGGGAAACGACTGGAAACAAAGCGACTGGAAAGGGCCGGCACGCATGGCGCCGGCCCTCGTGGTATCAGGCGTGCCCGCTTACATCGCGCAGGAGGCCCATTCCTTCCATGTGGCGTCGTTTTCCATCAGCCACTCGGTCGCGACTTCGGTGGAAGACCGACCGTTCAGATCGACCTCGACCAGAAGGGCGGCCATGGTGTCGTTGTCCATCTGGTAGTTGCGGACGATCTCATAGGCGCAGGGCCATTTCTCTTCGCCACCGGCCCATGCCATCTTCTTGATCCAGCCATAAGGCTTGCCGCAGTCATAGGTCGCGTCCGGGTTCGGGCCCCATGCGGGGTCTTCAAAGCAGGCTAGCTCAAACTGGGGAAACTGCACATATTCCCCTTCATAGACAGAGGTGACCCAGTGTGGCTGCCAGACCCAAAGCACGATGGGCGCTTCGCGGTCGTAAGCCGATTTCAGCTCGGCGAACATGGCGGCATCGGTGCCGGGGTGGACGATGTCAAACGGCAGATCAAGGGCTGCGACCATGCGCTCGTCATGATCGCCCCAGCTTACGGGGCCCCCCACGTAGCGGCCATTGGGGGTCGTGTCGGCAGTGGCGAAGACCTCGGCGCACTCCTTCAGCGCTTCCCATGCGGGCAGGCCGGGACAGCGCTCTTTCATATAAAGCGGATACCACCAGTCCTCGACGCCGCGCAGACCTGTTTCGCCCATGTCGAGCACCTTGCCCGTGGCCACGGATTTCTCAAGGTTCTGAAGCTGCGTGGTCTGCCATGTTTCCATCGAGATGTGCAGATCACCGTTCTCGAAACCGGGATAGCGCCCGGAATCGTCGGCGACAACGAGCTCGGTGTTGTAGCCGACGGTTTGAAGGATCAGCGACATCATCTCGCCCTGAAGGCCGATCGAGGTCCAGTCGCCGGTCATGATCTTGATCGTGTCATCGGATTCTGGAACCGCCTGCGACAGGGCTGGCCCCGCGAGCATGGCCGCGACCGCAGCGCTTGTAGCAATTGTTTTTATTTTCATGAGTATACACTCCCCTTTGGTGGTTAATTTTAGTATCGTCCAGTCCGCTATTAACCTTTCACGAACCATCCGTTGTCGACGTAAAGTGCGGCGCCATTCACAAAACTTGCCTCATCCGAGGCGAGGAAAAGGGCGGCGGCTGCGACCTCTTCAGGCTCGCAGATGCGCACCTGCGTGGCGGCCAGGTCGGCGTCCTGCCATTCTTGGCCCAGCCCATCCAACTCATCAATTTCGCGCAAGCCGTGGGCGGTTTTCACAAAGCCCGGGCAGACCGCGTTACAGCGGATGCCATGCTCGCGGTATTCAACCGCGATGCAATTCGAGAGCATCAGCACGGCGGATTTGGTCATGCAATAGAGCGATTCGTAGACAAACGCCTTGCCGCTTCCGATGGAGGCAGTGATCACGATGGAGCCGCCGCCATTGTCCTTCATATGGCGCACCACGGCTTGGGTCACCATGAAGGCCGAGCGGACGTTGATATCCATCAGCCGGTCATATTCCTCCTCGGACATTTCGTGAAATGGCTTCACGATGATGCTGCCCGCGTGGTTGAACAGCACGTCAATCGTGCCGCGTTCGGCCAGCACGGCATCGATGGCGGCGGTCACATTCGCGCCCTTCGACAGGTCCACCGCCTGAAAGAAGCAATCATGCCCGGCGGCGGTCATCTCGGTTACGAGATCCGCGCCCGCCTGCGCGTTGAGGTCAAGCACTGACACGGTCGCTCCCTCGGCTGCGAACATGCGTGAGGCCGCCAGACCCATGCCGCCCGCGCCGCCTGTGACGAGAACGGATTTGCCCTCGAACCTGCGCCGTGTGCCGCCCGTCTGCGGTGTGATGGATGCACCGTTTGTCATGCTGCTCCCCAGTGAGCGTGTGACCTTAGAGAAACAGTAGGGCGGGCATGCGGGCAGGCTGTCAAGATTTACTTAGAGAAAAGAGCCTCTTGTGCGGCTCTCATGGTGAAAGGCACCGCATCGTGTGCTTGCCACGTCGCATGATGCACGACCGAGCGCGAGATGCGACAGGTGGAGGCGTGGCCGTCCTCGGGGCCGGGCAGGCCCACTCAGGCCGCGTCCTGAAATCCGGTCAGGGCGGCCGTGAGATTGCCCCCCAGGCTGTCCGAAAGGTATCCGCCCTCCTGCACCAAAAGCGTGGGCAGACCCATGCTTGCGATGGCGGCCCCGATCCGTGCAAAGCCTGTGCGCGTCACCTTGAGGGCCTGAAACGGATCGTCCTCCGAGGCATCGAGGCCGAGGGCGATGACCAGCACATCCGCGCCGAAATTGCTGATGGCGGTTTGCGCATGGATCAGCGCGTCCAGAAATTCGGTATCCCCTTGGCCCATGGCAAGCGGCAGGTTGAGGTTGTAGCCCAGCCCCGCGCCCGCGCCCCGCTCGCCCGCATAGCCCCAGAAATGCGGGTAGAAGCCGGACGGGTCTGCGTGGACCGATACGGTGAGGACATCGGCGCGGCTGTAGAAGATGCCTTGGGTGCCGTTGCCGTGATGCACATCCACATCCAGGATCGCGGGGCGGTATCCTGTGGCGCGCAAACGCTCGGCGGCGATGGCGGAATTATTCAGAAAGCAAAAGCCGCCCGCCATATCGGCATAGGCATGGTGGCCC
>JBASXE010000230.1:0-4527 GCA_049276875.1 Roseovarius sp.
GTCTCGGCCTCGCCATATTCCTCGGGGTGCACATTGGGCTGCCCCCCGGTCAGCAAGAAGCCATCACAGGTCGCCAAAAGCTCGTCGACACTCACGAAACGCGGGTCTGCCGGGATCATCACCGGCATACAGCCCGCCGGACCACTGATCGCTTCGGAATTCATCTGACCCACCGCATGCACGGGATAGCGATCCTCGATCACATACTGATTGCCGATCACTCCGATCACTGCGCGCGTCATGAAAGCTCCTCAACTGGCTGCACGGACTGCATTATAGACTGACCAACGATAGGAAGACCAACAGAGCCGCGCAAGGCGATGGCTCATGGGTCAAGCTCTGCATCCCAATAGAGGAAATCAACCCAGCTGTCGTGGAGGTAATGGGGCGGGAATTTACGGCCCAGATTGCGCAGCTGTTCTGCGGCGGGCGCGCGAGGCGGCTTGCGCAGCGACATGCCCGCACGGCTGAGGCTTTTCGCGCCTTTGCGGAGATTGCACCGCGAACATGCCGCGACCACGTTTTCCCAACTGGTGATCCCCCCGCTGGCACGTGGCACCACGTGATCAAAGGTCAGATCCCCACGTGTGCCGCAATACTGGCAGCAAAACTCGTCGCGCAAGAACAGGTTGAACCGGGTAAACGCCACTTTGCGCTGCGGCTTCACATAGTCCTTGAGAACGATCACCGAAGGGATGCGGATCTGCATGCTGGGGCTGTGAACCTTCGTGTCATACTCGGCCACGATATCCACCCGGTCGAGATAGGCCGCCTTCACGGCATCCTGCCAGGACCAGAGCGAAAGCGGATAATAGCTTAGCGGGCGGTAGTCGGCATTGAGCACAAGCGCCGGATGATCCTTCAGCGCACCGGGCTCTCGCACGAACTCCGTTCTGAAATCTGCGTCCATCACCTTGTTGCACACCCCCATGTCGCACCACGTAACGCGGTCAGAGGCGGGCCATCCCGCCCCCGGTCAAGTTGACTATATATCGCGGCTCGGGTCTGACAAGTCCGGAATCAAATCAACATCTTGCGGGGGTCTATCGCACAGCCATGTGACGGCAGTATGATACGCATGGAATAGGGGTGCCAATGCGCCCGCGTGCGCTGTCAGAGTTGTTCCATGACCTCGTCGGAGGCTTCGAAATTGGCGGTGACGCGCTGCACATCGTCGTCGTCGTCCAGCGCGTCCAGAAGCTTCATAAGCTTCTGCATGCCATCAAGGTCCAGTTCGGTCGTGACCGTGGGACGCCAGACAAGCTTGGTGCTCTCGCTTTCGCCCAGTTCGGCCTCAAGTGCAGTGGACACCTCATTGAGGTCAGTATCCGCGCACCAGATGACATGGCCATCCTCAGAGCTTTCCGCATCCTCCGCGCCCGCCTCGATCGCGGCCATCATCACAGTGTCCGCGTCGCCCACTTCGGCCGGATAGCTCACCTCACCCTTGCGATCGAACATGAAGCCCACGCTGCCAGTCTCACCAAGGTTGCCGCCGTGTTTGGTAAAGGTCGAGCGCACATTCGACGCCGTCCTGTTGCGATTATCCGTCATCGCCTCCACGATCACCGCCACGCCGCCGGGGCCGTAGCCCTCATAGCGGATTTCCTCGTAATCCTCGCTGTCGCCGCCCGTGGCTTTCTTGATGGCGCGGTCGATCACATCCTTGGGGACCGAGTTCGACTTGGCCTCCTTGACCGACATGCGCAGACGCGGGTTTTTCTCGGGGTCCGGGTCGCCCATCTTGGCGGCCACGGTGATCTCCTTGGCCAGCTTGGAAAAAAGCTTGGAGCGCACAGCATCCTGTCGCCCTTTGCGGTGCTGAATATTTGCCCATTTTGAATGGCCGGCCATGTGACCTCCTGCGCGTCAGATGTGAATGGAATGTGTCTTAAACCGCCTTGGCCACAGGGGCAACGCCCCAAAGTCAATGGCTCTAGCGCCCCCAAACAAAGCGCCCGCCGGCTGATTTGATGTAAGTCAATTTAATCCGATGACGCATGTGTAATAAAAATCTGACAGCCCATGGAAGGGCTCCATAAAAAGATCCGAGGGAGATCTCACCATGCGCATCGTTTTGGTCCACCCCAATTATCATTCCGGCGGCGCCGAGATCGCCGGGAACTGGCCGCCTGCATGGGTTGCCTATCTCGCCGGGCACCTCAAGGGCGCGGGCTTTGACGACATTCACTTCATCGAGGCGATGACCAACCACATCTCCGATGAGGACCTGCGCGCGAAGCTCATAGAGCTGCAACCCGATGTGGTGGGCACGACGGCGATCACCCCCGCGATCTATGTGGCCGAGACGGTGCTCCAAATCGCGCGCGAGGCGGTGCCGAGCGCCGTGACCGTTCTGGGCGGTATTCACGGCACGTTCATGTATAAGCAGGTGCTGTCCGAGGCGCCGTGGATCGACGTCATCGTGCGCGGCGAGGGCGAGGAAATTTTTCTCAACCTGATCGGCTGTATCGCAGAAGGCCGCTGGCCCGCCGAGCGTCGTTCCATCAATGGTCTCGCCTTTATCGACGGGGAGGAGATCCGCGCCACCCCTGCCGCCTCCACTGTCAAGGACCTCGATGCGATCAACCCCGACTGGTCGCTTCTGGAATGGTCCAAATATATCTACGTGCCGCTGGGCAAACGGGTGGCCATTCCCAATATGGCGCGGGGTTGCCCCTTCACCTGTTCGTTCTGCTCGCAATGGAAATTCTGGCGCGATTACCGCGTGCGCGACCCCAAGAAGGTCGTCGATGAGATCGAAAAACTGGTGAACGAGCACGATGTCGGCTTTTTCATCCTTGCCGATGAAGAACCCACCATCAACCGCAAGAAATTCATCCAGTTCTGCGAGGAGCTGATTGCGCGCGGCCTGCCCGAAAAGGTCCAGTGGGGCATCAACACCCGCGTGACGGACATCTACCGCGACCGCGAATTGCTCAGCTTTTTCCGCAAGGCGGGTCTGGTGCATGTAAGCCTGGGGACCGAGGCCGCGGCCCAGCTCAAGCTCGACCAGTTCAACAAGGAAACGACCGTCGCCGAAAACAAGGAAGCCATCCGCCTTCTGCGCGAGGCAGATATCTTTGTGGAGGCGCAATTCATCGTCGGGCTGGACAACGAGACCGCCGAGACGCTGGAGGATACCTTCCAGATGGCGTGGGACTGGCAGCCGGATCTGGCCAACTGGGCGATATATACGCCTTGGCCCTTCACGCCGCTATTTCAGGAATTGAAGGACAAGGTCGAAGTGTTCGACTTCTCCAAATACAATTTCGTCACCCCCATCATGAAACCTCAGGCGCTGACCCGTGGCGAGCTTCTGGATGGTGTTATGAAAAACTACCGCCGCTTTTACATGCGCAAGGCGCTCTTTCACTACCCATGGCGCGGCACGGGTTATCGCCGCCGCTACTTGCTTGGGTGTCTCAAGGCGTTCGCCAAGGCGGGCTTTGCGCGCACCTTCTATGATATGGGCAAGGCCGGATATTGGGGCCCGCAAACCAAGAACTCGGTCGATTTCAACTTCGATGAAACCCGTGTTCTGGCCGAGGCGCAAACCGCCGATTGGGAAGCGTCCGCCGACAAGGCCGCAAAAGCCGCAGAGCGCCGTGAGGCCTTGCGCGCCCAAGGCAAGGAACGCGCAATCGAGCGGAGCGCCGCCTTCAAGATGCCCAATGGCGCCGAGATCAAAGCCTGTGGCGGGGGCAAGGAGCAGATAGATGCCTGACGGCACCGCCCTGCCCCTCTCCGCGCGCATCGGGCCCAACGCGCTTTTGCAACTGGTCCCGGTGCTGGACGAGGCTATGGGCGAGGCCGGACGCATCCGGCTTTTCCAGGCCGCCGGCGTGCCGGAGCTGCCCTCGGGCAAGGAGATGATCGACTAGGCAGATGTGATCGCGGTCCACCAGATGCTGCGCCAGACGCGGCCTGATGATTTCGCAACCCTCGCCGCCGCCGCGGGGCGCGGCACGGGGGCGTATATCCTCAACAACCGCATCCCCGAGGCCGCGCAATTCGTGCTGCGCGCCCTGCCACCCAAACTGTCGTCGCGCATCTTGGTGCGCGCCATCGGTAAAAATGCATGGACCTTCATGGGCTCGGGCGAATTTCGCGTGATCCGTGCCTCCCCGCCCGTTCTTGAGGTTTTCGACAACCCGATGGTGCGTGGCGCGCACTCTGATGTTCCGCTTTGTCACTGGCATGCGGCGGTCTTTGCCCGCCTCTTCGGGCGGCTTTGCGGCATGGGCCGGGTGCGCGAAACGGCGTGCTGCGCGATGGGCGCGCCTGCGTGTCGCTTCGAGATTACGGAGATTTGAGGTGGTGAGGGATGCAGCGCGGGCACATCCCCCCGCGCCACATTGGATTTTGTAATTACTCGACAGTGATCGTGATCACTTCGCTCAGGACCGGCGGATTGAACCGCCCCTTGTTTGCTGGAGACCCAGAAGTAAGGATACTGGGTTATGGAAAAGAACAAATGTGGCAACAGATATTCACCTGAGGTGCGCGAACGTGCTGTGCGGATGG
>JBASXE010000231.1:0-3978 GCA_049276875.1 Roseovarius sp.
GCATCCGCATCAACGCGCGGCGGTGGCGGGTGCGCTTCTCAAGACTGGATTGAATACCGCCCAGATCGGGAAGCTCGGTGTCTTCCTCGTTAAAGAGGTAATCAATCGTGGGCACGTTGGTGACCTGCCGGATACGCTCCAACAGGCGCTTGGCGACGTGCCATTTCTTGCACACCACGATCATCAATTCGCGCTGCCGCCCGAGCGAGCTTTCCGTCTCCCAAAAACGGCTCCCAAAGCGCCGTCCGATGCGGCCCCGGTCGGTCAGAAACTTGAACAGGCTCCGCCCCTCGTTGGAGATTTTGAACTCCACCCGGTCATTGGAATAAAGCGCGCCAAGCCGCGCTTTCAGCTCCTTCGCCTCAGGGCTGATCTTGCGCGCAAAAAGCGCGTCTTGGCCCAAAAGCAGCTCATAATGATCGTTGTAGAAGGTCTGTGGCATCCCGTATTCGGTGAACATCAGGAAGGTCAGGGTGCGCGTGCGAATTTCGGCCTCGGGCACCATATGGCGCACGACGGTCTGAAAAAATGTCTCATCAGGAATCCATGTGGTGCGGAAAAACCGCATCACGTCACCACGTTTTTGGACAAAATCGAGTATCCATTCGACGGTACGGCGGCGCAGGCACCACCACTGGCTGCCGATCTGGATCTGAATATCCGAAGGTATATCACGCTGAAGCCGCAGCTTTTCCTGCACCTTGGCAGACGCATAAAAGAGCCACTTGTTTTTCCGCTCGTTGAAAAAATGGCGGTAAATCAGCCGCTCTTCCTTCATGCCGGTCTTGATCCAATCGCTCTCGAAATAATCAAAGCTTTCGATGTAATCGACATCCTCAGCATCCAAGAATTCATGTGCATAACGTGAAGATTTGATCGCCGCACAATCGCCCGAAAGCATGTAGAAATGTGTAGCGCGCGGAAAAGCTTGTACAGCCGCCTCCACCGCCAGCAGCGTCGCCTGCACGAGGCTCCATTCGCCCCACCCGCATTGAGCCGCTTGCGCGCGAAGGTGACGTTGGGATTGTCGCCCAAAGCCTCCTTTATCTGGCGGAAATCTTCCGGATTGGCGCGGCCATCGAAATGGATTGCCATGTAATCGCCCGCAGCCGTCAACATCTCCGCCTGACCAATGATGGCCTCGGGATCTTTGTGGCAGAGTAATATGAAAGCGATTTTTGCCATTCGGGAAACAGACTACCCCTTGTTTCAAAGATTGTTTACAGTGATAATCACGATACAACAGGGTTGAAACAGTCACCGACGTGTTTTTTTAACCTGATAATCAACAATAAGCCCTAAACGGGCATCTGAGGTTTTTGGAGACGGCAGGTATGGGTTTTCCCGGCACTTGGATGACTGAGAGCGAAAGCGTGGTGTATCGGGTGGTGCCGAAATGCGCCTGTTCGACCATTGGGCAGATCCTGTATTACTCGGACCACGGCACGTTTTTCGACGGCGACATCCATGACGCCAAGAGCGGGCTGCACAAATGGGCACTGGACGAGAGCCAGCCCCTCATCACCGCAAATGTAACCGCCCACAAAAGCCACGCCTTCACTTGCGTGCGCAATCCATACACCCGCGTCCTCAGCTCTTTTTTCGACAAGATCTGCGGGATTCAGCGCAACGGAAAACGCTATCGCGGCAAGCTGGTCCCGCTTTTGATCCAGAAATACGGAATCGACGTGGGTGGCGATGATGGCAAGGACGAGTTTGATCAGATCAAAAGCTTCCGACGCTTTTTGCTCTTTGCCCGCGACACCATCCGCTGGCGCCGCCCGATGGATCCCGACATCCACTGGTCCGCACAGGCGGGGCATGTGAGCACGTTCATCGTGAACGGCGGGACGTATGACAAGATTTTCTGGACCGAAGATTTCAACGCGGGCATGCAGCAAGTGCTCGACGCGATTGAAGCTCCTCAAAAGGTCGATCTCGCCACGATTCCGCGCTTCAACGAATCCGAAGGGCATGGCCCAAAACGCGCGCACCCCGTCGAGGATTACTTCGACGATATGGCGATGCATCTGGTTTATGAGATTTACAAACGCGACTTCGAGCTCTTCAAATATGATTTTGAGGACCCGTCCAACAAGATGCCGATTGGCGAGATTGATCTGGATGAGGTCCACGCCAAGCTGGGTGAATGAGGCAAGCGCCGGATTTGGATATTTGATCCAAGAAAAAGCTGAGTAATCACATCTTAACCACGATTCGCGCAAGCTTACTTTGCGGTACAGGCTGGGAAGCCGATGACCGCCCAAGGAAAAGTCGCGCGCCGGGCGGTGGTTTGCATCAGGACAGCTCTGACCGAAGCTGCCCCCGGCGCACGCACTTGATTTTTTCTTGGGTCAAATATCCAAAGTCAGACCCTTCGGCCGGGCATCAGCGCGCCCAAGGAAAGCCCGTGTCAGAGCAGGCCCTCCGTCCGAAACATCTCCATCACATCCGCTTCGGGCCGCGCACCGTAATGCCCGATTACCTCACGGGCCGCGACGCAGCCCATGCGGCCAGAGACGCTCAGGCTCTGCCCAGTGGCCAACCCATAGAGAAAGCCCGCTGCGAATTGATCCCCCGCGCCGGTCGTATCAACAGCCGCCACGCCCTGCACAGGCACACTCACCGTCTCTTCGCCACGCACAATCACAACATCCGCCCCCGATCGGGTGCAGACAATAAGCCTGCTTTCGCCCGCCGCTTTTTCAAGGGCAGCCCCCAGATCCTCGGTTTGGTACAGCGATTTCCACTCGTGCTCGTTGCCGATCACGTAGTCCAGATCGCGCACCAGCCCGCGAAAATCATCCCGGTGGCGGTCCACGCAAAACGGATCACTCAGCGACACGCCCGCCATCCCACCGCCCGCACGGCAGGCGGCTGCGGCCTCGGCAAATGCCGCTTTGCCTTGTGGTTTGTCAAAGAGATACCCTTCGAGCAGCAAAATCTCCGCTGCCCCCGCCACATCGGCGCGCACGTCCTCGGGGCCAAGTTCGGTCGAGATGCCCAGATAGGTGTTCATTGATCGCTCCCCATCGGGCGACACGAAAATCATCGAGCGCGAGGTGGGCATATCGCCCCCGCGCGGTGCATTGACGAAATCGGTCCCAACGTCAGTCATCGCCTTGGCATAGTAATGGCCCAGCGCGTCATCCGCGACCCGCCCGATCAACGCCGTGCTCAGGCCCAGCGCGCCAAGCCCTGCAATCGTGTTGGCAACCGATCCGCCCGGCATTTGCTGGCGGCTCTCCATCGCCTCATAGAGCGCCTCGCCCCGGTCCTGCTCGACAAGCGTCATCACGCCCTTCTCCACGCCCATCCGCGACAGGAACCCGTCATCACATTGGCTGATCACATCCACGACGGCATTGCCGATCCCGACAGCTTGGTATTTGGTCATTGGGTCTTGTCCTCAAATTGGCACAGATCTCGGATCAGGCAGGTTGGGCACATCGGTTTGCGTGCCTTGCAGTGATAACGCCCATGCAGAATCATCCAGTGATGGGCGTGGTGTTGGTAATCGGCGGGGATATGGTCCTCGATGGCGCGCTCGACGGCCACGACATCCTTGCCTGGCGCGATCCCGGTGCGGTTGCCGATGCGGAAAATATGCGTGTCCACGGCCTGCGTGGGCATCCCCCACCACATGTTGAGCACGACATTCGCAGTCTTGCGGCCCACCCCCGGCAGGCTCTCCAGCGCGGCGCGCGAATTGGGCACCTCGCCGCCATATTCATCGACGAGGATCTGGCTCAGCTTCATCACGTTCTTCGCCTTCTGGCGGAACAGGCCAATTGTCTTGATATGCTCGGTCACACCCTCGAGGCCCAGATCAAGCATCTTCTGCGGCGTATCAGCGATCTTGAAAAGCGCCCGCGTGGCTTTGTTCACGCCCGCATCGGTGGCCTGTGCACTCAGCGCCACGGCCACGACGAGGGTGTAGACATTCACATGCTCAAGCTCGCCCTTGGGCTCGGGGTC
>JBASXE010000232.1:0-1760 GCA_049276875.1 Roseovarius sp.
GCCCTTCTGCCTCGGCGGCGCTGTCCCCCTCCACGACCTCGCCTACCCCAAGGACGCCCAGAAATCCATCGCCACCAAAGACAAGAAAATCCGCCTCACCCGCATCCACCTCGAGGAGGACGTCGCCAAGAGCTTCCATATGGAGACAGCCACCGGCATCGACTTCAACCGCGCCGGCACCCCACTCCTTGAAATTGTCGGCGAGGCCGACATCGCCTCGCCCGAAGAAGCCTTTGCCTACCTTACCGTCCTCCAGCAAGTCATGGTTTATGGAGGCATCAGCGACGCCGACATGGAAAAAGGCCAACTCCGCTGCGACGTAAATGTCTCGGTCCGACCCGTCGGCACGGAGAAATTCGGCACCAAGATCGAAGTCAAAAACCTCAACTCCATCTCTGGCGTCCGCCGTGCCCTCGCCTTTGAGATTCCCCGCCAGATCGAAGCCCTGCGTGGAGGCGAGGTCCTCCAGCAGGAGACACGCCGCTGGGATGACACCCGCGGCGAGACCACCCTCATGCGCATTAAGGAAAGCGCCCACGACTACCGCTACTTTCCCGATCCCGACCTTCTTCCTGTCAAAACCGCCCCTCTTGTCGAAGCTGCGAAGGCCCGTAAACCCGAGCTCCCTTGGGAAAAACGTGCCCGCTTCGTCGCGGACTTCGGCGTTAGCGACTACGACGCCTCCGTGCTGGCGAATGACCTCGCTCTTGCCTCGTATTTCGAAACCGCCGCCCGCGGCGCCAAAAAGCCCAAAAATGTCGCCAACTGGATTCTGAACGACCTCCAAAGCGCCATGTCCGCGGCCTCACTCGGCATCGCTGAATGCCCCGTCGCGCCTCATGCCCTCGACGAACTCGTCAATCTCCTCGACGCCGGCACTATCAATTCCAAGCAAGGCAAGGAGGTCTTCGCCGAGATGTTCTCCACCGGCAAAGCCGCCGCCGCCATCGTCAAAGAAAAAGGCTTAAAGCAGGAAAGCGACACTGGCGCCATCGAGGCCTTCGTCGACCAAGCCATCGCCGCCAACCCAGGCCCCGTCGCAGACTACAAAGCCGGCAAAACCTCCGCCCTCAACTTCCTCAAGGGCCAGGTTATGAAACTCTCCAAAGGCAAAGCCAACCCCGCCTTGGCTGGTGAGATCCTAGAGAAAAAACTCTCTTAGGGAGGACGTCTATTTAGGAATTACCTGAAACTCCGTGCGTTGTTGCGATCAGCAACATGGAGGTCAGCCCCGCGTTTTTTGAGGACGAAGGTGTTGTTGTCCCCGTGACGTGTCCATGGGCCAGTGGGGACTTCACGGGCATCCACAAATTTCCAGTCACACACATCCTTACCTTTCATCCCGAGGTAATCCCGAACAGCTGGTGAGACATCAAGACCGGCGCCTTGGTTGAGGTTGGGTTTAGGACGCTCGTTGCCGAAAACGTATTGCCAGTGATCGGTGCGGAAGGGTCCGCAGTCCTCCCACTGCGCATAGGCGATCCGATTATTATGGCGGATGGCAATCCAGCGCCCCTTGCAAACCGATCGGCCATGCTTTTGGAATGCTTCCTTGAACCATGGGATCACCTTAGGCGCCTCGGGCTTTGTTTTTCCCTTTGTGACGTCGTTGTATGGGAGGGCGACGTAGAACGGATTCTGGCGAGGCGTGAATTTTTTAGGGAGGTAGTCGCGCCGCATGGCGGGGTCGGGATTGTCAAACCCCCCGTAGTTATAAACCCAACGCGTGTCCCATGAGCTTTTGTGGTTTGGCACGGGAT
>JBASXE010000233.1:0-2615 GCA_049276875.1 Roseovarius sp.
GGGCAGGTCCCAGTTCCAGTCGCCGGTAATGCGCGGTTCCATCTCCCGGCCAGCATAGGCGGAAAGATAGGCTGCCAGCGGCACGATCGGAGGATGCGGGAAGTTGAAGGACAAATGCCAGAACGCCGGTCGCGTCGGGTCTCGGCGCTGGATCATCCGGCACATCTGCCGGGCCTGCCAGACCGTGGGATGAGACGCCTCGTCCAGGTGCCAGGGCCGGAATTCATAGCCGTTGTTGCTCATGCCGTGGACATATCCCAGCCCGGCCTGTCCCCTGTCGGCCAGCCAGATGTCCCAATCGTCGGGACCGCCCAGCTGCGGCCGCCCTTCCTCGTAGCTGACGACTTCTTCGAACCCGATCCGGTCTCGCGCCGGGTAGACGTGAAGTTTCCCGACTGCCCCGGTCTGGTAACCGTTCTTGTGGAACACTTCGGCCAGCAAAGGGAAATCTGGTCTGCGCAAGTCCGGCTGGAAGACGCGATCGCCATGCTGGCGCGGTGTCGTGCCGGTCATCAGACATCGCCGCGCCGGAATGCAGATCGGGCATTCGGAGTGCGCGTTCGGGAAGTGGACGCCGTCGCGCGCCATCTGGTCCAGTGTCGGTGTATCGATATCCGCGCGACCGGTCAGGCCCAGAAGATGGGCCGGCCACTGATCGACAGTAATCAGGACGAAATTTGGTCGTGTCATTTCCACATCCAAAAGACCGTTGACTTGTAGTCGTTTTATAATAACATTTAAACAGAAAGCACAAATAATATAATTCAAACATTATAATTTAATGGGAGGAAGCAATGAGAAGAGCTTTGGGAATTGCGGTTGCGGCACTGCTCGCAGGTACCGGTGTGGCGCAGGCGGAGTGGCCTGAGCGGCCAATCAAGCTGGTGGTGCCTTTCGGTCCGGGCGGTACATCGGATCAGGTTGCGCGCGTGCTTCAGGCAAGTGTCGAGGCATCCGGAGCTCTGTCGCAGCCGATCACCGTGGTCAACGTCGGAGGCCATTATTCGATCGGCGCGCGGGAGGTCATGGAGGCGGATGCCGACGGATATTCCTTCCTGATAATTCACATCGCGCTGATGGGCGGCGAGGGTACAGGTGCGCTGGACTTCGGCTGGCGCGATTTCGCGCCGGTGGCGGCGACCGGTGAGTTCTGCCTTGCGCCGATGGTCCGCAAGGATAGCGGCATAAACAGTGTCGGAGAGCTTATGGAAATGGCGAAGGTCGAACCCGACACCCTGATATTCGGCGCGAATATTGGCGCCATTAACCACCTTGCTGGCGTAATGATGCAAGAGACCATGCCGGGCGCGAAGTTCCGGTTCGTTCAGATCGGCGGTGGTACTGCGAACTTTACTGCGCTGACCGGCGCGCAGACCAACGCGACAGTTCTCTCGGGTGCAGAGGTCATCAACTTCACGTTGCTGCCGGATGGATCCGAGAACCCGGAAGCCCAGATCAAGCCGCTGGCCTATACGGGCGCCGAACGGTTCGGGGGTCTGCCCGACCTGCCGACGATGAAGGAAGAAGGCTTCGACATGACCTTCTGCATCAAGAACTGGATCTTTGCGCCCAAGGACACGCCGGCAGAGGCGGTCGCCGGGTTCGCCGACGCGATCGGCACCGCGATCAAGACGGACCGGTTCCAGACATTCCTAGCCGAGAAGGGTTTTGCCGAGTCGTTCCTGACCGGCGACGCGCTTCAGGCCGATCTGGACGCGACCTGGGCCGCGATCGAACCGGTGGCGAAGCTGGCAGCTCAAAACTGAGCGAGCATATCCAGCAATCAGCGGCGTGCCCCGTGATCGGGGCCGCCAGCCGCATCGGAGTGTTCCATGGACCGACGACCCCTTACCGAAATCGGCGTCGCAGTACTGATCGCGGTGATATGTGCAATCATGCTCTTCCAGGCGCTTGCGCTGCCGCCGGGACGCTTCGAACCGCTCGGCTCCGGACCGGTGCCGACCTGGACCGCGATCGTCATCATCGTCTGCTGTCTGGTGGTTATAGCAAGAGCCTTCGGAACGCTGCGTGATCGATGGAAGGCCGAGGTTATTCCGTCCGAACTGGCCGGTCTGAACCCGATAGGCGGCGTCATGATGCTGGGCCTGACTTTGTTCTATGTTGCTGCGCTTCAGTTCAAGCTGGCCGGGTTCGGCATCATCACCTTCGTGTACCTGGTGTTGCTGATCCTGGGCATCGAAGGGTTCAAAAGAAACCGCATCCTGCCGGCGGCGGTTCTGTCGGCTCTGGCCGCCTTTGGCGCGCAATACGTCTTCACCGAAATCTTCGTCGTGGACCTTCCGGTCTGAGGAGGACACTTGGACCTTCCTGCACTCTTCGATGCCATAGGCCACATCTTTGCCCCCTGGACGTTCTTCATGCTGTTCATCGGCACGTCCCTGGGCATCGTCGTGGGCGCCATTCCCGGTCTGTCCGGCGCGATGCTGATCGCGCTGACCCTGCCGCTGACCTTCTACATGGATCCGTTCGATGCGGTCGTGCTGCTGATCTCGATGTATGTGGGCGCCATTTCGGGAGGCCTGATCACTGCGACCCTGATGCGGATGCCGGGAACCCCCGCCTCGGTCATGACGACGCTGGACGGCTATCCCATG
>JBASXE010000234.1:0-3243 GCA_049276875.1 Roseovarius sp.
AGAGTTCAGCCGGTACATCCGACTGAACCCCACTCTGGACTATGTCCATTCACTCATCATACCACTGACTCCTTCTGTGTTTGCTATACTTCGGGAATTGAGCCTCAAGCAACTCACCCTCAAGCTCTTTGATTTCCTCACGCATATCTTCCACGCATGCCATAATGGCAGCTTTCAGTTCGTTGTCGTCGATTGTGTCGATCAAGCTTTCAAGCTTTTTAGAAACGGTCATTCTTTCTTCCAGTCAAAGATCCAAAGAAACCCATCATCAGTACGATTCCGATTAGTTTGAAAATACTAGGTCGATTCATAATTAGTCCCAGAAAAGAATTGGTTCAGGTCGTCCGTTGACCACCATCATATCAGCATATTTTGCAGATGCAACTGGTTTTTCGTCGGAATCCACAAAAGAAGCATACTTATACGGATTGTAGCGGGCCTCACGTTGAGGTGCGGTCCAAGTCCATGCCGGAAGTTCGGCCCGAATTACGTACCCAGTGACAAAGGCGTGTACGTTTTTCTGTCGTGTATCCAACACCTTCTGACGTCCTGCCTTTCCGACTTTGAACTCGACACCCTTCAGAACAATGTAGTCAGTGTGACACACTACGATGCCATTGACGCGGATAGACCACAGACCAGACCGCAGGTTACGGTAGACATATACTTTTGAGTCGCCTACTAGTTCTTTGATCCGGTCATAGTGGCCTGGGCCACACTTTACAAACTCTTTGCTCACGATGTTCGCCTTATAAAAAAGGGGGTTTCATTATCAATCAGAAAACGGATTACCAGCCTTCGGGAATTGCAACTTCAGCAACTTCTTTAGTTTTTCCATACGCTCTTCGGAACTAGCTTCATAAAGGTCCTCGTCCACGTACCAATCATAAAAGTCTTGACGATCAATCATCCGTTGTATAGCCAACAGGATCTGTTCTTTGTTCATAGTACTCCCTTTCTTTTATAAGTTTAACTGCACACTACAGCATAAGCAATAATAAAAGCCGCAAAATACAGAAACACTGTCAAACACAATCTCAACAATGCTAGAAGTATTATCATGATTCGCATATTCCTGCTTCTTTGATTAGTCTTTGGCATAACATCCGCGAGAATTTCTTGCCTGTCGGGACGGCAATCTTACTCTTACCGTCAGAGTATATCGTATGTTTCCCCTCACGCAATACCTCGAAGCCATTTTCTTTGAGTATCCGCATAAACGTTTTCTTGTCGCCGATTTTCATAGGCCTCGTTCCTCAACCGTTTATTTTTGATTTTACGTGTAGTCCCGCACGATCCTGAATTAACGCCCCGATGATTGTATCAACTGCTGCGATATCGTCAAGACCTTCTATGCTACAAATTGACCCGTCACTGTTGCCAGTATATGGGAAGTGTTTGTTTATGACATCCCTTAGGGTAGGACTCTTGGTAGTATTAGGCATCCACAGGATACCACGGTTTCCACCAGTTGAATCATACCAGAAGTGTGGATTTTTAATTACCTCCGCAATATCTTCCCTGACGCCATTGGATTTGCCAGAACCATCGTGTTTGTCGATAAGGCCAACCGCATGTAGGTCGTCCACGGAATCAATTTGAATAGAGACCGTTGAGCTATACATCCATGTACCTTTATGATGCACGATAAAATCGTCATCGGTCTGTATTGTTAGTGTTCCACGCATCATAAATTCCTAAAGAAATTAAGTTTGAAAGTAGGGGAGGTGAGACTCGAACTCACAACCAACCGTTAATAAGACGGGTGCTCTAACCATTGAGCTACTCCCCTATATTACAAATATCAACACATATTACCCTCTACCCTCCATATGTAGTCCCTAATTACTTGAGGAGTCAAAAAAGGCTGCGAATTTTTAATATCGACTTCCGCTTAAAGCTTTGGACGAAGTCCCTGTGTTAAAGATGGTCCCCAGACTCGAACTAGGATCTCTCCGTTATTATAGTTTCAGGGCAAGCGGTTAATTACTCCGCCATTCAGTAGCCCACACCAGCCACAGTCTACTGATTACTATGCTGGCGACGATTAGGTCAGGACAGCCCCCAATAATAACAAAGCGTGTTGCCAATTACACTAGCCCACCAGATTGTTTCAAAAAGACCGCAGATGGACTCGAACCATCATCTACCCACTAATGGGATCGCATTACCATTATGCCATGCGGTCGATGGGCAAAGCCCCTAGTCCTTCACCAAGTAGCGTTTCCCGCCGATAGTGACCTCCTGAATCCCCTCAATCGCGACATGTCGATATCCACGACGGTCCATCGCATAGACCGGGATAAGCTGCAAGCCAGTAGGATCAAAAGATCGTTTTGTCCCGCCTTCAGTCAGATACTTCTTGACCCCCAGCCTCGCAACGATTCGGGTAACTTCTTTGTTTCCCGTACGCTTCTTGACACGCACTGAGAAGATTTTGCCACCAGAAGATTTGATTTTGGCGACGGCTGTTGAACGCTTGATTGTTGGTGTTTCGTTTGTCATGATTGAATTCTACCTTATTGAATGTGAATGTCAATGGGCTTTCGCCCAACTTTAAAAGAAAAGGTTCCTATTCGTCTTCGTCTTCGTACAATTCGTCTATGGCAGCTTTCGCCGATTCTAGACTATCAGTAGACCCGCACCGATTATCGCCCGGACCATCATACTCGTTGTGGACATAATCCCAGTCTTTTGTCCGGATTGGAATTGGCTTTGGATCATGCCCAATGGTATATTCACGATATTTAATCATAATTTACTTCCTTTATATCCCATAGAAACACGGCAGGGCAATGGGCAATCAGATACTTTTTCTTGACCGCCATAATAACCCCCTTCTTTTAAAAGCAGGGCGGAGCCCATTATACTATCACTTTGAAAACCTGTCAAGAACTATTTTGAATAATTCCCAAGATTTTGCAAGACGGGATTCGAACCCGTATAATCCCCGTCTGGACTTGCAAACGATATTACTTAGCTTTCAGCAATTGCAACGCCTTGCTTGCATCAGAACCGGCAGGCTGTGGCCCATGGATCAGCAGGGCGAAGCTTCCCTTAGACGCATTTGCAGCATGTGAATCATCGTCGTCGATCTCAAGCCCCGCAGCTTCGCTCTCAGCCCCGATCACTACGGCAGACCTCAAACCATGAGTTTCGATAAGATCGTCTCTACGACCACCCCTAGAGGCTGTCAGGACAAGGTTTTGAGGGATCTCCCCCAGCCTTGCCACCCAATATGGT
>JBASXE010000235.1:0-1859 GCA_049276875.1 Roseovarius sp.
ACCCCAGCATGCCAACAGACAGGTTGATCATGTCTGCGCCCGCCTGGGCGGCCAATGCGACGGTATAGCCTTTTTCATATCCGGCCTGCGCATCGGGCGTCTTGGCATCCGTCATACCCGCCGATGCAGTCGATGGCAGATCCAGATGCAGTAAAAGTTGCGCCGCAGCAGCGGCGGCAATGGCCGCTTCGCCAGATCCACCGGTCATCGCGCCGGTGCGCAGATCAGAGATGAAAGGCATGAAGGCAAAAATGCACGGGTAACCGGGTTCAAGCGTATCGACCACCATGAGCCCAGCCAGCGTTTCAGCCAATCCTTGAGCAAGCGCCCCCGCAAGTGTAACCGGACTTGTCGCGCCTGCCTGCGCCGCCGTACAGATCTGCAACGGCATCCGGTGCGCCATGGCGCGTTGCATGATCTCTAACCCCTCAGCCGCATACCGAAGCGGAGAAACCGCATGCACGATCACGCCAAAACAAAACGGCTGCTTGCGAAAGCCACCCTCAGCGCCCAATGCCATGTCAAACATCGACACAACCGGGTCCAGATGGGCAGCGCTGTCAAAACTGATGCCGATGGGTTTTGCGCAGGCCTTCAGGCAGGTAAAGCCGGTGTTCATATCCAGCAAAAACGGCGCGTCCATATCGCGCGCTATGACCGGACGCAGGCCGTAATGGATGTTTGGCAATGTCCCCACCAGCAGCATCAGATCGTATAGGTCGTTAAGTTGTGCACCGCGAAAAGAGCCTGTCGGGCTGTCCAGCACCTCTGTGGCGGCGCCGCCCGTGCCGATATGCACGTATCCGCCCCCAATGGTCAGGCCCTTGTCTTCTACGTACCCGGGCAAGGATACGCGTGTCGCGGCGCGCGCAATCGCTGTTTCGACCATGGATTGCGGAAAGCAAACGCGCCCATCATCACGCAGGTTTGCACCCGCCTCAACCATCTGTACGGCCAGCGGCGCGGGGCATGCCGCAATCCCGGTTCGCGCCAGAATATCCAGCGCGGCCAGCACGATCCGGGTCACGCTCGCATCGTTCAACGGTGCAAAGCGCCCGCCCATCGGTGCCGGTGTGACCAACTGTGTGTGACCGCTCGGTTTTGCTCTGGATCGCCTCACCATCTGGACTGGTCCCTTTCCACATCGGATCAAGGATCACCGAAGGGCCCACAAAAACAATTCGAAAATTCGCGGCAAGAAATGAGAATTTTTCACTCAAACACTCCATTTTCGGTAGATGTGTTTACGTCTAAGCGTGCAAAGATCGCCCGCAGGGAGGTCGCCAATGACGAAAGTTGGGTTCATAGGTTTGGGTACAATGGGTGCTCCAATGGCGCATGTGCTGCGCGGCGCTGGCTTTGACGTGACTGGCATGGACGTCAGCGCTGAAATGCGAGCGAGCTTTGATGGTGCGGTTGAGCCTTCTGAGCAGGCGGTGGCGCAAGCTGCCGTCATCGTAACCATGCTGCCCGAAGGCAAACATGTGGCCCAAGTGCATGACACGCTGGTACGCAGGGCGGCCAAACCCGGAACATTGCTGATCGATTGCTCGACGATTGACGTGGACACAGCGCGCGATCTCGCGACCAAGGCCGAAGCTCAGGGTTTGGCGATGATAGATGCGCCGGTTTCCGGCGGGCCTGCAGGTGCGGCAGAAGGAACACTTAGCTTTATGGTAGGCGGTTCTGACGAGGCCCTTGCCCGGGCGCAACCTGTGCTTTCAACAATGGGCAGCAAGATCACGCACTTTGGCGATCCCGGCACTGGGCAGGCTGCAAAGGCCAGTCACAATATGATCTGCGGCATCACGGCAATGGCGGTGATCGAGGGCTTCGCCCTTGCCGACGCTATGGGGCTG
>JBASXE010000236.1:0-10671 GCA_049276875.1 Roseovarius sp.
CTCAGCCTCAGCCTCAGCCTCAGCCTCAGCCTCAGCCTCAGCCTCAGCCTCAGCCTCAGCCTCTGCCTTGGCTTCTGCCAGGCGTGCCGCGTCTTCTTGTGCGTCGTCCGCGTCCAGCGCGGCTGAAATGTCATCCTGCGCGCTTCCCAAGAAGTCTTGCGCGTGCTCATCCTCGGTGTAGCTGGTGTCGAAACCTGCCGCCGGGCTGGCCACCGCGCGGATGCGGCGGAGTTTGTCGGCGACGCTTTCGGCCTCGCCTTGAGGCTTGGTGCGTTGCGCGGACCCGGCGTTCGCATCTGAAGCTTTATCTGCTGTGCCCTCAGAGGCGACCTCTGCCGCGCCCTGAGCAGGCAACGCGGCAGGGGACTGCTCTGCCACGGGGGCAGATGCGGTGGCGGGCAATGCCTCTGCATCACTGGCGCGCAAGTGAATGCGGCCGTCTTGATCATGTGCCTCAACGCGGCGCGAAATCTCGCGGCCCGCGATTTTGGCCAACATGTCGGCATCGGGTGTCGGTGGTTCTGCGCCAAAATAACGGTCGTCGGCAGCCAGATCGCGGAAATATTCCGCAATCGCCTTCATCGTGTCGAACGAATCGTCAAACCCTTCAAGGGTGCACGAAAACGTGCCATACGAGACCGTAAGAATTTTGCTCGAATTCACCATAACATGCTCACTTTCGTTGCCTGCAATGGGCGGTTTACCATGACGGGCGCGTTCAAAGCGGCCCGAATCTGAGAAGATTAGCGTATCATTTCATGGCGAGATTGTGATCTGTTTCATAAATCGAGGGTAATACAGAGAATTTGAAAATGATTGTTCAGGATATGGGGCCAATCACTCTGCTGGGCGGTGGTGCTGCCACACAAGCGCAGTTGCAACTGGCAATGCGTATTGCTCCTGTGGTTGTGGCGGCGGATGGTGGCGCGCAGTTGGCGTTAACCCATGGGGTCGATTTGGCGGCCGGTTTGCGGGCCGTGATCGGTGATTTCGATTCAATACCTGATGGGGTGCACGCCGCCGTGCCCGCTGAAAACCTGCATCACATCCCCGAGCAAGACAGCACTGATTTCGAGAAATGCCTCGCGCTGATCAAAGCGCCGTTGATCCTTGGCGTGGGCTTTACCGGCGCGCGGATGGATCACCAGATGGCGGCGTGCAACGCGCTCGTGCGGGCGGCTCACCAGCGCTGTGTGCTTTTGGGCAGCGACGATGTGATTTTTCTCGCACCGCCCAGTTTGAGGCTCGATCTGTCGGAGGGCGCGCGGGTGTCGCTTTTCCCGATGGGGGCGGTAGAGGGCATATCGGAGGGCTTGCGCTGGCCCATACAGGGGCTGAACTTTGCGCCCGACCGCCAGATCGGCACGTCGAATGCCGCGCTGGGCCCCGTGTTTCTGAACATGACTGCGCCGAAGATGTTGGTGATGGTCGCGCCCGAGCATCTTGAGGCAGTGGTTGCAGGGCTTTCAGCCGCACCAGCATGGGATCAGGGCTGAGGCGGTATGCGGCGTTCAATCGCCATCTCCATTTTGCGCTCACGCAGGAAGACGTAGAAGCCTGAGCCCACAATCAGCGCGATGCCGATGACGCTCAGGCCGTCGGGCAGGTCCCCGAAAATCCAAAAGCCCAGAGCAGTGGCGCTGACAATCTCAAGGTAGTGAATGGGCGCGATGGTGGAGGCGGGTGCGAAGCTGAGTGCGTAGCTGATGCAGATATGGCTGAGCGTGGCGATGATGCCGAGGCCCAAGAGCAGCCATAACTCGCGCGTGGCAGGCCAGCTGGGGTCAAGCTCGGTCACGCCGCTATCGTTGAAGATCGTAAGGATGGGGATCGCAATCACCAGCGCCGCGAGGCCGGTATAGGTCTGTAGGGTGATAGGGTGCATCCGCTGCGCCATCTTGCGGGTGAGGATCATGTAGAAGGCAAAGAGCAGCGCCGTGATCAGAGGGGCGAGGGCGACGAGGCCGATATCCGCGAAAGTGGGTTGAATGATCAGGAGCGCCCCCAGAAAACCGACGGTGCAGGCAAGGATGCGGCGCACGCCAATCGCCTCGCCCAGCAGCAGCGCGCCGAGAAGGGTCAGGATAAACGGCTCCACAAAGAAGATCGCGATAGCATCGGCCAGCGGCATGTAACGCAACGAGAAGAAGAAAAACCCGGTGGCGGTGAGAATGAGCGCCGCACGGATGAGATGAAGGCCCATCTCGGCACGTTCCGGCCGGTGCAGGCATCCCATTGCGAGGGCCAGCGGCACGAGAAGGGCGGCCTGAATGGCGAACCGCGCCGCCGCCACCTGCCCCACGGCCAGCGCGTCACCAATCATCTTGGCAAAGCTGTCCATCAGCGGCGCGGTGAGGGCAAACCCCACCATGAGCAAGATCCCTAATGTGGGACGTTCGGCATTTGGCGGACCCTGCATCAGCAGTTAGGGACGTTCACTGCGAGGCCACCAAGCGAGGTCTCTTTATACTTGTCCATCATATCCGCGCCCGTCTGGCGCATCGTCTCGATACAGGCATCAAGCGGCACCAGATGCGTGCCATCGCCCCGCAAAGCGAGGCTTGCGGCAGAGACGGCCTTGATCGCGCCCAGCCCGTTACGCTCAATGCACGGCACTTGAACGAGGCCGCGCACCGGATCGCAAGTCATGCCCAGATGATGCTCAAGCGCAATCTCGGCGGCGTTTTCGATCTGCTCGGGTGTGCCGCCCAGAACCGCCGCGAGGCCAGCGGCCCCCATCGCGGCTGCACTGCCCACTTCGGCCTGACAGCCCGCTTCGGCACCCGAGATGGAGGCGTTGAATTTCACAAGCCCCCCGATGGCGGCGGCCGTCAGCAGAAACTCCTCAACTTGATCCTTGGAGGCGCCCGGCACATGCTCCAGCCAGTATTTGATCACCGCAGGCACCACGCCCGCCGCCCCGTTGGTGGGGGCCGTGACGACCTGACCGCCCGCCGCGTTCTCCTCATTGACGGCCATGGCATAGGTGCTCATCCAGTCGTTGATCTTGTGCGGCGCGCTGAGATTCGTGCCACGCTCCGCGATCAGCGCGTCACGGATGCCCTTTGCGCGGCGCTTCACGTTCAGACCGCCAGGCAGGATGCCATCGGTGGCCATGCCGCGCTCGATGCAGTCATCCATCACCTGCCAGATCCGCGCGACGCCTGCGCTCATATCTACCTCGGCCTTGCGCGAAATCTCGTTGGCGCGTTTCATCGCGGCGATGGATTTGCCGGAGGCCTCGGCCATCTCCAGCATCTCGGCGGCAGATTTGAACGGGTAGGGGACGGGTGCGCCTTCATCGGTGTTGCGCCCGGCGGCAAGTTCGCCTTCCGTCATCACGAAGCCGCCGCCGATCGAGTAGTACGTTTCCTGCAAGATCACGTCGCCTTGCGCATCGGTTGCCATCAGGACCATGCCATTTGCGTGGCCGGGCAGGTTGGGCCCGAAATCGAAGATCAGATCATCCTTGGGGTGGAAGGCCAGCTCGGGCAGCCCCTCGGGGCGCAGGATATGGGTTTCGTGGATAGTGGCCAGCGTGGCCTCGGCTTTTTCTGCGTCATATGTATCAGGCAGGAAGCCCGCGAGGCCGAGGATCGTTGCCCGGTCCGTTGCGTGGCCGACGCCAGTAAAGGCGAGGCTTCCGTGCAATGTGCAACGGATACCTGCATATCCAAAGGGTGCGGCCCGCATCTTGTCGAGAAACCTGCTCGCCGCCACCATTGGCCCCATTGTGTGCGAGGAAGACGGACCAATGCCCACTTTGAACATCTCGAATACGGACAGGAACATCTGGGGCCTCCATTGAAAATCGCGCGGCGCGGCGTCTGAGCCTTAGCGCATCCATACTGGCTGGTGCTATCGAGAAACGACATCCTGCGGCGGGTCGGGTCGAATTCGCGCCCTCAACCGGCGTTATGACGCCGCCGTATGGTCCCTGGCCTGCCGGGCAGGGTCAGGCTGGCATCGCCCCGCGCGCTGCGCGAGATCACGCGCCCCTTGGCGATCACGCAAAGCCGGGCCGCGCGCAGGCGCAGCGCTTCAACGGGGTCGGAGGCATCGAGGATCACCAGCGAGGCATCGCAGCCCACCTCAAGCCCATACCCCTCCAGCCCCATGATCGCTGCGCTGCGGGTCGTCACCATCTCGTAGCATTCGCGCATCTCTTCCGGGCTGCTCATCTGCGCCACATGCAGCCCCATGAAGGCCACGTCGAGCATGTCGCCCGTGCCAAGCGGATACCACGGATCGCGCACGCAATCCTGCCCGAAACCCACGGTGATGCCATGCGCCTGCATTTCCTTCACGCGGGTCATGCCGCGCCGCTTGGGGAAGGTGTCGTGCCGCCCTTGGATCATGATGTTGATCAGGGGGTTTGGAATGGCGGCCACCTCCGCCTCGGCCATCAGCGGCAACAGCTTCGAGACATAGTAATTGTCCATCGAATGCATCGAGGTCAGGTGACTTCCCGCCACACGTCCCTGAAGGCCAAGGCGCTGCGTCTCAAAGATCAGCGTCTCGATATGGCGGCTCATGGGATCGTCCGTCTCGTCGCAATGCATGTCCACGCGCAGCCCGCGCGCTGCTGCCATCTCGCAAAGCGCGCGGACGGAGGCCGCCCCATCCGCCATCGTGCGTTCAAAATGCGGGATACCACCCACGACATCCACGCCCATATCCAATGCGCGCACCGTGTTGGCATGGGCCGTTGGGTCGCGGTAAAGCCCATCCTGGGGGAAAGCCACGAGTTGAAGGTCGATGTAATCTTTGACCTGCCGCCGGACCTCCAGCATCGCCTCCACGCCCTTGAGGCTATCGTCGCAGGTGTCCACATGGCTGCGAATCGCCAAGAGGCCCAAGGATGCCGCCCAATCGCAATACTCCAGCGCGCGGGCGATCATTTCGTCCTGGGTCATGACCTCTTTCAGCTCGCCCCAAAGGCCGATCCCCTCCAGAAGAGTGCCGGAGGCGTTGATGCGCGGCTGCCCATAGCTGAGCGTGGCGTCGAGATGGAAGTGTGGGTCCACAAAAGGAGGCGAGACCAGATCGCCCGTGGCGTCCACAACCTCGCCCGCGTCCGCGTCCAGCGTGCCGATGGCTTTGATCTTGCCGCCCTCTATCCCAATATCGGCCACGCGCCCATCGGGCAGGGTGCCGCCCTTGACGATCAGATCGAACATCACCGCTCTCCTTTGTTAAACGGCACCATCAGTGCTGCTGGCACTTCGGCCCGGCGCGACATGACGATAAGCGCGAGTATGCTGAGGATATACGGCATCATCAGGAATATCTGATAGGGGATATCCGCGCCCATTGGTGTCTGTTGAACCCGGATTTGCAGCGCATCGAAAGCCGCGAACAATATCGCACCCAAAAGCGCCTTGCCCGGTCGCCAGGCGCCAAAAACCACGAGGGCGATACAGATCCAGCCGCGCCCGTTCACCATTTCGAAGAAAAAGCTATCGAACGCCGACATGGTCAGAAACGCGCCGCCCACCGCCATCAGGCCCGATCCCGCGATCACCGCACCCATGCGAATGGCCGTGACCGACAGGCCCTGTGCCGCCACCGCCGCCGGGTTCTCGCCGGCTGCTCTGAGAGCCAAACCCAATGGCGTGCGGTAGAGGATATAGGCAACCACGCCGACTGAAATGAACGCCAGATAGGTGAGCGGCGTCTGATTGAAGAGCGCTGGGCCGATGATGGGAATGTCCGACAGAAGCGGTATTTCAAATGGCTGGAAGGCCTCGATCTTTGGCGGGCTCGTGACCTCGGGCAGAAAGAGCCTGTAGGCGAAATACGTAAGCGACGTGGCCAGAAGCGTGACGCCGAGGCCCACCACATGCTGGCTCAGCCCGAAAGGCACGGTGAGCGTGCTGTGCACCAGCCCGAAGAGCATCCCCACGGCAAAGGCCACGGCCACCCCGGTCCACAGATCCGTGCCGCTATAGACCGCCATCCAGCCCGCGAAGGCGCCCGCGACCATGATCCCCTCGATCCCGAGGTTGAGCACGCCCGCGCGCTCGCAGATCAGCTCGCCCAGAACGGCAAAGATGAGGGGCGACGCGATGCGGATCGCGGCTGTCCAGAAGCTGGCCGAGAGAAGGATGTCGATGATGTCCATGCTATTCCCTCACCACTCGGAATCGCGTCAGAAGGATCGCCAGCACCATCAGCAAGAGCGCTGTGGCGAGCATGATATCCGCGAGATATGTCGGCACGTCGAGCGCGCGGCTCATGCTATCGGCCCCGACGAAAATGCCCGCCACAAAAAGGGCGGCGGCAATCACGCCCAGCGGGTTGAGAAGCGCCAGCATCGCCACGATGATCCCCGTGTAGCCAAAGCCGGGGCTCAGATCGAGGGTCAGCGCGCCCTTGAGCCCCGCCACCTCCGAGAAGCCTGCAAGCGCCGCGAGGCCGCCCGACAGAAGCGCCGTTTTGATCAGCACGAGACCAACGGGAATGCCCGCAAATCGCGCCGCATCGCGGCTAAGGCCCACGGCGCGCATCTCATAGCCCAGCGTGGTGCGCGCTTGGATCACCCAGACCAGTACGGCGGCGATCAGCGCGATGCCGAAGCCCCAATGGAGACGCAAGCCCTCGATGATGCGGGGCAGGCGGGCCTCCTCGATCAGGCGCGGGGATTTCGGCCAGCCCATGCCCATCGGGTCCTTGAGCGGGCCTTCGAGCAGCATGGAGACGAACAGCAGGAAGATGAAGTTGAGAAGCAAGGTCGTGACCACCTCATCCACTCCCAGCCGCACTTTCAGAAGCGCGGGCACCAAGAGCAGCAATGCACCCGCCAGAAGCGAGGCGATGATGAGCGTAGGCATGAGGGCTGCAGAGGGCCAGCCAAGTGCCCCTGTGCCCAGAACCACCGTGACCAACGCGCCCGCATAAAGCTGTGCCTCCGCCCCGATATTCCACAGCTTCGCACGGAACGCCACGGCCACGGCCAGCCCAGTGAAGATCAGCGGCGTGGCGCGGTTGAGCGTTTCCAGCAGCGCAAACTGACTGCCCGCCGCGCCTTTGAGGATCTCGCCCAGCACGGCAAACGGGTTCGCACCCGCCGCCATCGCCAGAAGCGAGGCGATGACCACCGTGGCGCTGATCGCGAGGGCCGGTGGCGCGATGGTGCGCAGGGCCGACGGGTTGGCGATGGGCTCAAGACGCATGGGCCATCTCCTCGAAGCCGTGGCCCGCCATCCAGACGCCAAGCTCTGCCGGGCTCATCGTGCCGCGCGCAAAGGGCGGCGAGAGGCGGCCCTCGGAGATCACGTGGATCACATCCGAAAGGGCCATGATTTCATCCAAATCCTCAGAGATCAAAAGCACCGCAGCCCCCCGATCCCGTGCCGCCAGAAGCTGAGAGTGGACATAGTTTACAGCGCCGATATCCAGCCCGCGCACGGGTTGATTGGCGAGGATGATCTCCGGCGCGCCTTCCAGCACGCGCCCAAGGATCAGTTTTTGCATATTCCCGCCCGATAACAGCCGGATACGCGTGCCGGGGCCGGGGCAGCGCACGTCGTAGCGCTCGATCACTGATCGGGCGAAGTCCTGCGCTGCGCGCCACGACATCCAGCCTTTGCGGCTGAACGGGGCGTCAGCGTAGCGCTCAAGAATGGCGTTTTCAGTAAGGTCGAAATCCGCGATCGTGCCGGTCTTGTGCCGGTCCTCGGGGATGCGCGCGATGCCTGCGTGGACGGCTGTGCGCGGCGACCAGCCTTGCGGGGCTATTCCTTTGAGATGGAGCGCCCCTGCGCTCGGCCGCTGCATCCCGCCGATGAGGTCGGCAAGGGCGGCCTGTCCATTCCCTGACACGCCCGCAAGCCCGGTGATCTGCCCCGCGAAGAGATCGAGATCGAGCGCCTTGAGGCCGGGCGCGGCCCCTCTGTCCGGGGTGGACACGTCCTTCAGCGACAAAAGCGCGGGCCCGGGTGTGCCCGGCTCCACCCGTGGCGCAGAGACCTCGGAGCCGACCATGCGCGCGGCCAGATCGCGCTTGTCCGTCTCCCCAATCGGCCCCTCATGGACCACCTTGCCGTGGCGCAGGATCACGACGCGGTTTGAGATGGCCATCACCTCATGCAATTTGTGCGAAATGAAAACGATAGAGAGACCCAAGGCCACCGCCTTGCGCAACGTCTCGAAAAGATCGTCCGTCTCTTGCGGCGTCAGCACGGCGGTCGGCTCATCCAGGATCAGGATGCGCGCCTCGCGGTAGAGCGCCTTGAGAATCTCGACCCTCTGGCGCTCACCCACGGTGAGGGTGCCGACCCGCGCATCGGGGTCCACGGCCAGTTTGAAATCTGCTGAGAGGGCCAAAATCCGCGCCCGCGCCGCGCGCGCATCAAAGCGCCACGCACCAAGGCCCTGCGTGCCGAGGGCGACATTCTCCAGCACGCTCATATTTTCTGCCAGCGTGAAATGCTGATGCACCATGCCGACGCCTGCCTCCAATGCGGCGCGCGGATTGCCAGGGGGCAGGGGCTTGCCGAACACCTCAACCGTGCCGCTATCGGCGGTGTATTGGCCGAAGAGGATATTCATCAATGTGGTCTTGCCAGCGCCGTTTTCGCCCAACAATGCAATCACCTCGCCCTTGTGCAGAGCGAGGGTCACATCATCATTGGCGGTGACCTGGCCAAACGTTTTGGTGATCCGATCGAGGCGCAGGACAACCTGCGCCCCTGTGTGTTCCGGCATTTACTGCGACTTTGGTTCTTCGTCGTTCACCTCGGTCACGTAAGCGCCCGACAAAATCTCCGCGGTGCGTTGCTCCACCAGATCCAGCGCCTCTTGAGGCACCTTGCCCTCGAACGTGCCAAGCGGCGCGATGGAGCTGCCGCCCTCGATCATGTAGGAATAAATGCCGTAATCGGCGGCTTTGAACGTGCCTGCGCGGACCTCTTCGATGGCCTTGTCCAGTGTCGGCTCAAAATGCCAGATGGCCGAGGCGACGACTGTTTCGGGATAATCGGCCTGTGTGTCGATCACGTTGCCAATCGCGAGGATGCCCTGCTCCTTGGCCGCGTCCGAGACGCCGAACCGCTCGGCATAGAGCATGTCCGCGCCGTTCTCGATCATCGCGAAGGCGGTCTCTTTCGCCTTGGGGGGATCGAACCAGCTGCCGATGAAGCTGACTTGGAATGTCGCGTCGGGGCGCGTCTCGCGAACGCCCGCCATGAAGGCATGCATGAGGCGGTTCACCTCGGGGATGGGGAAGCCGCCGACCATGCCGATATTGCCAGTCTCGGTCATGGAGCCTGCAATGATCCCGGTGAGATAGGAGGCGTCCTGAATGTAGTTGTCAAACACGGCCATATTGGGAAGTGCATCGTCTGGCTTGAAGCTCGACCCCATCAGGAAGGCAATCTCGGGATACTCAGCTGCCACTTCGCGGGCTTCTTGCTCCACGGCGAACATCTCACCGATGATCAGCGTGTAGCCGCTTTCGGCATATTCGCGCATCACGCGGGCATAGTCGGTGTTGGAGACATTCTCGGTGAAGGTGTAGTCCAGATCACCGCGCTCTTGTGCAATCATCGCGGCTTTGTGGATGCGGCTCACCCATTGCTGCTCCACGGGCACGGTGTAGATGCCTGCGCATTTGATCGGCTCGGCGGCCATGAGGCGCGAGGGGCCGAAAGCCGCACCCGAAGCGAGGGCAACGCCCGCCGTGGTGGTCAGGAAATGTCGGCGGCTGAAGCCGGGTTTGGTCGCGATGGTCATGGATCTATCCCCCTGAAAAATGGTGCCCGGCGCGGTTTGGATTTGGCAGGCAGACCGCGCGGCGTATGGGTGAGAAATTGCCCCGGCGGCGGAGGGAGCGCAATCGTTAATCGCGCCTCTCAGCCGGAAAAACGGGCAAGTGCCTGTGGATTAAGCGGCGGCTCCGCCCGCGAGATGTGCTGCAATCAGCGGTGCAATCCGCTCGGGCGCTTCTTCATGTGCCAGATGGCCAAGCCCTTGGAGCCGCGTTACGCTGGCTTTGGGCAGGACGGCGGCGGCGTGCTCGGACACACTGGGCGGCACCGCGATATCACCCTCTGCGGCGATCAAAAGCGTGCGGGCCATGTTGCGCGGCATCCTTTTGAGCAGCGCGTCGAGATCCCATTGCGCCATCATCGCCAGAACCCCATCCACATGGGCACGGTCCCGTGCAAGCCTGTGATAAAGCGCCAACCCTTCGGGCGTGAGCGTTGAGCCCGTGCCCTCGATCAGCCGCGCCACATGGGTAGGAGAGGCCGATGTGCGCACGAACAGTTCCGCCGAGAAAGGTGCAATCGCCAGCGCCTTGGCCAGCTTTGGAAACAACCAGCCTGCGACACCTTTGAACGGCGCGAGGGCGGCGTTGATTCCGATCACCGGGGGCGGGCCGGACCATGTCTCGGCCAGTCTGAGGGCGAGGGCCGCCCCCGCAGAATGGCCGATCAGGGCGTCAGGGTGCCAGCCTTCCTGGTGCATCAACGTGGTGATATCCGCCGCCATGTGGTCGATCCCGCAGCGCGCGCGCCCACCCATCTGGGTGAACCCCTGACTGGGCAGGTCAATGGCAACCACGTGGAAGTCTTTGGTCAGAATTGGAAAAAGCCCCCGCCAGCTTTGTGTGGCCCCGCCTGCGCCGTGCAACAGGATCAGCGTGGGGCCGGAGCCTGCCTCCTGCAC
>JBASXE010000237.1:0-45561 GCA_049276875.1 Roseovarius sp.
CTCGCCGCAACCGTCATATTCTGGTTATGAGTCTGGAACCTAGGCTGGAAAAGTCCCTTGGCCTTCGAAGCAAAGGCTGCATAAATGAGTAACAGGAGCGGAACAAAAGCGTGACATGTCCAGAAAACCGCCGTGGGGCTCTTCCTGTCCGCCACTTCCCATTCCGAATAGATGGAGAACGCGCGAAAAGATCGCACGTTGGAGAGGACGAACCAGGCTATTTTTTTGCGTTTGTCCATGTTCGCGGCGAAGCTTGGTGCGCTTGGACGTCTTGGTGGGCTAAAAGTGGCTCATGCAAAGTCTGATCGTGCAACGAGAAAAAACCATGTTCGCAAAATTGCCGGACCCGGATGCGTATGGACAGTAGCACTGCAGGGGGCACAGGCCCTGTCAAAGTCGATCTTTGGTTATGGCACTACGAGCCGAGCGACACTGGCGTGTTGGCGGATCTCTTGTCACAGCAGGAACGCGATAGGGCCGCAAAATTTATCAACCCACAACATGCTGCGCGTTATATCTTTGCCCACGCGCGGATACGGCAGGCGCTCGCCCCCTTTTGCGGCATCATGGCGCAAGAACTCGTGTTTGAGACTGGTGCGTATGGCAAGCCAGGCATTGCGCACGGCCCCCAGTTCAACCTCAGCCATTCGGGCGACATGGTCGCGCTTGCGGTTTGCCCGGATCGCCCAATCGGTGTCGATATTGAACGGCACCGGCCATTTGATCCCGGCATAGTCACGCGGTTCTTTTCCGAACGCGAACAGCGCGCTCTGTCCGGCCTCACGGGGAAAGACCTAGAGAATGCGTTCTTCCGCGTTTGGACCCGGAAAGAGGCGATCATCAAGGCACTCGGTTTTGGTTTGTCGATGCCTTTGGACAGATTCGATGTCTCGGCCGAGCCTCAAGCCAGGATTTTGCGCATCGACCCAACCTATGGCGCTGCGGCGGACTGGGATTTGGTGAATTTCGATCCAGCGTACGCCTTTCGCGGGGCTTTGGCTGTGGAGGCGCGGGGGCAGGCGCTAGATATCACGGTCCGTGCAGGCGCGGTTCAGCTCTGAATCGCATTGGCCATAGAGGCGGCAGCGATCAGATTGGCGTGCGTGCTACCACAATTTTTGAACATGGTAATATCCTGCGGGGTTGTTCGGCTCATACCCTCAGGCGCGTAATGATCAGACAATAAGTCGGCTTCAGTAATCGCTCCGCTTTCGAGAGGGAGCGCAATCTCCCCAATCCCACCTAGGGCCGCGTCTTTGCAATTTACAAATAGCTTGGCGTTCTGAAACGCCTCATCATCGACCTCGCGCGCATCGGGAAAGAACGACCCTACCAGATCGATATGTTGCCCCGGCTTGAGATCTGCGCCGCGAATTAGGGGCGCCTTGGACCCTGTCGCGCTCGACACGATATCCGCGGCCTCAATCGCCTCTTTCAGGTTATGGGCGTGCCTAACTGATAACTCGGAAGCGACGTGTTGCGCGCGCTCTGCCGTGCGGTTCCAGATGTGGATTTCGGCGCCCGGATAGGCCGCGCGGTAGGCCATGACCAGTCCCCGCGCGATCTGTCCAGCTCCAATGATCAAGATGTTTTTGCTGTCTGCACGGGCGAGCCGCCGGGCCGCCAGCACGCTATCCCCAGCAGTTTTCCATTGGGTCAAAAAGTCTGGATCGAAATGCGCTGCGAGCTGGCCGGTATCGGCGTGGAACAGGCTCGCGGTCCCTTGTACCGGGTGGAGCCCCTGTTCAAGGTTGCTAGGGCAGTAGGTGATAGTTTTCACAAACGCGCCAATCTCGTCGATCCACGCGCTGCGTGTCAAAAGAGCTTTCCCGCTTTGGCTGATAAACGAGCCATCCGAGGCTCCCTTTGGCTTGGCATAACCGGCCTCTAACGCAGCCAACAAATCCAACCAGTCAAAACTCGAAACGTGTTCGCTTGAAATGTAGCTTGGGGGCATGAAGGTCCCTGCTTGGATAGTATTGACACCAGAACTCCACCTTAGGCGCAATTAGGTCTGATTTGCACGATGTTTGTAATTTTTCCGGCGCGCATGTCCGTCTTGGCACATCGTGACGTGTAATGGCGCAGACTTGACGGTCAAAACCGCTTGCCTGAAATCATTCAAGGGATTGAGTTCCGCGACGGGATCCGCCACGTTCAAGCCGCCGCCTGATCAAGCGTCACCAACTTCTGCGCATATCTCGGTTTTGGTTGGTCGACCAGAAATGGCAATTATTGGTCTTTCAGCAAATTCAATAGCTTACACTAAGACCTCATGGAATATGTATTCTATGAGGTTTTCGGCTGTGTTGTTCTGCAGAATTTTTCTACTTGATATAAGCAGCCCTGTGATGTTTTCATCAGAGCAGTACGCGTGGTTGCCCGATGTTGGCTTTGCTCTGCGCGAATATTCAGGATCCAAGAGGCTCTACGCATGATCGCTCAATCAACCCTCTTCCGTATTGCACTGGGAATAGCAACTGCCTTGGCAAGCGCCGGCTACGCAGAAACCAGCTACCCACCCGTTGACGTCCTGCTGCAAGCCGAAACAACCATCATTGGACAACAGATTGTATACCCCGAGGGTCAGGCCCAGATCACTGCGGCCATCGTTACCATGCAACCTGGCCAAGTGACGGGCTGGCATCAACATGAAGCGCCACTCACAGCCCATATGCTCGAAGGCGAACTGACGGTCGACTATGGCGCTAACGGCACTCGGGTATATAGTGAAGGTGATACACTGATTGAAGCACTCGGTTCGCGACACAATGGCGAAAACACAGGCAATGTAGTCGCACGTATCTTTGTCGTGTTTTCGGGTGCTATTGGAATCCCAAACACTGTTTCAGAGTAAAATAATAAGCCTCGGTTCTTCGCAATGGCATTAATAAATTAACCTATGTCTAGTTCGAACACGAACTCCAAACTCACATTCCCCAAGTAAATCGCTGATTTCGCTGTCGTGATCGTGTTATTTCCGATATAAATCATGGTGTTGGAGGCTGTGAGGTGCTTTTTTCATGGATCACCCAGGGGGTGCAGGCTTGCAGCGGGCAGATCGGGTGGATTTCGACCGTCGTGTGTGGCTGGAGTTCAATGGCACGCAGCTCAGTTCAGACGGCGGTCTCTTGGTAATGCGCGAGTTGGATGACGCGCTCGGGCTGTCCGATCTGGCGGCAACAGCATTGCGCGACACCCGACCCGGCAAGAACACTGTCCATCGGCTTTATGGCCTTTTCCGGCAGTCGGTGTTCGGGCGAGTGGCCGGGTACGAGGATGTGAACGACGCGGACCATCTGGCCCTCGATCCGGTCATGCGCCAGGTCGTAGGTGGCCGGGCTGTCGATGCGCAAGCGGCCTCAGCAACGCAGATGGGCCGGTTCGAGACCGAGACGCTGGCCTTGCCCGAGAACCGGGAGACGCTGGCCGATTTGAACGGCACGTGGATTGACCGCTTTCATGATCGCAACGGACTCAAATACATCGTGCTGGACATGGACGGCTCGGTCAGTCCGACACACGGGGACCAGGAGGGCGCGGCCTGGAATGGGCATTTCGGATGCACCTGCTACCACCCAAACTTCTTGTTCAACCAGTTCGGCATGCTGGAGCGCTGCGCCCTGCGCAACGGGAACGTCCATAGTGCCGATGGCTGGCAGGAGGTTCTGGATCCGGTGATTGCCCGCTACGCTGGCCGCAACCTTGGGGGCCGCTTCTTCCGCGCTGACGCCGCCTATGCGATCCCGGCGCTCTATGAACGGCTTGAGGAGACGGGCTACTTCTACGCCATCCGGCTGCGCGCCAATAACGTCCTGCGCGAGCAGATCGCCCACCGGCTGACGCGGCCCGTACGGCGGCCGTCACAGACCAAGGTCAAGCGCTTTCACGAGGACTTCCAGTATCAGGCTGCGTCCTGGGACAAGGCGCGCCGCGTCATCGCCAAGATCGAATGGCATCCGGGCGAGCTGTTCCCCCGAGTGGGCTTCATTGTCACCAACCTGCCCATGGAGCCCGATGAGGTCACCCGCTACTACAACCGACGCGGCACGGTCGAGCAGCACATCAAAGAGGGCAAGTATGCCTTCCGCTGGACACGGCTGTCGTGCAAGAAGTTCCGTGACAACGAGGCGTGGCTGCAACTTCATGCGCTGGCCTACAACCTCGCCGCCTTCCTGCGCTGCATCAAGCTGCCAGAGGCAATGGCTGACTGGTCACTGACCAGCCTCCAGCTGAAGCTGATCAAAATCGGCGCCCGTGTGGTGCGTCACGCCCGCGCCATCACCTTCCAACTCGCCGAGGTTGCGGTGACCGGTCCGATGGTCTGTGCCATCCTAACCGCGATCCGCAGGCTGCGGACCCCTCCAATATGCGCCTGACAGCGATCTGAGCCCAAACCAAACGAAAGCGGCTAAACAGGTTTGTCCAAAGCGCTGAAATTCTTGGCCATTGCGCAATCACCTCACGTTATCGCAGCATGAGGCACCCGCCTTCAGTAGCATCCACAACTTTCGACACCCTCTGAGGCAAAAGATACTTGATCCGCAGGCCTGATCAGGCCATGTTAACGATGGCAAAGATGCCACTTTGGGGAAAGTCGGGTGGAGTGTGCCTATCTTATGCTTCTTAGCAAAGTCCATTTGTGGGGATCCGCTTCGTCTTTTTGGCACGGATAAGTTCCTATTATCCGTGCAATCCAACGTGGTGGCACGGTGAAGCCGGACCGGCGAGATTTACGCGCGGTTTTAGGGCCATCAACGGCTTTGGTGTTCCCCGGACAAGGGGCGCAGTATTTCCGCATGGGTGAGGCTTTGTTCCAAAAGGACGAAGCCTTTACCAAGATTTTGGAAGAGTTGGACGCTGGACTCAAGAGTTTGGGCCATCCGTCGGTTGTGGATCAGCTGTTTAAACCAAACCTGACCAAGGCAACGCCCTGTGATGATGTGCGTCTTACCCACCCGGCGCTCTTAATGATGGAAATCGCGGTAGCGCAGAGGCTGATACAAGGGGGCGTGGTCCCTGAGGTCGCGCTGGCTGTGTCGCTCGGCGAATATGCAGCCTCGGCTGTTGCTGGTGTATTGCCGCCTGTCGAGTTCCTGGACTGCATCGCGCGTTCGGCGCAGGCAGTTTATGCACTGTGTCCGCCAGGTGCACTGCTGACGGTGATGGCAGATGAGAAAGACGTCAGCCACTTAAGCGGAGTCACGTTGGTCGGAACCCAAGGCGCGCGCACGGTGATCCTAGGAGGGGCGCCGGACGCCATAGAAGAAGCAAAGCGCGATCTTGAGGCCAATGGGATCTTGTGTGTTTCGCCGCCTGTGACGCGCGCTTTTCATACGGCTGATATGGATCTCGCGCGCAAAGAGATCTCCGGCATCTTTCAAGGCCGGACGTATCAACCGCCTAGCTTCCCGCTCTTGTCGTCGCGGCTGGGCGGGCGCCTGAGCCAGCCATGTGCGGCTCATTATGCCGGCATTGGGCGGGACGCGATCCGCTTTGACGCCGCGGTCGATGTACTTGAGGCAGAATTTGCCCCGATGCGGCTAGTTGATGTCGGCCCAAGCGGCGGGCTGGCCACGGCTGTTGCTCAATCGCTCAAGACTGGTGCGCATTGGCAAACCTGCCCGATCCTGTCGCCCTTCTCGGATGATGCGACGCAACTTGCGCGGCTGAACACAATTTTGGAGGCTCCGATCAAAGATTCCGTCCAAACAAATTCTGGGGGACAGTGCACTGTCCCAAACGTCGAGTTGCACTCTGCTGTCGTCTTTGCGGGGCAGGGGTCGCAAGTCACTGGCATGGGCAAGGATCTTTTTGAACAATTCCCCGAGATGGTGTCACAGGCGGACGCAATCTTGGGATATTCAGTCGCCGAATATTGCCTGACTAACCCCAATGACTGTCTCAAAGATACGCGGTTCACCCAGCCGCTGATTTTTGTCGTGAACGCTTTGGCCTACGAGGCGTGGCAGCACGAGAACGCGGCGCCGGACTGTGTCGCTGGTCACTCGCTTGGCGAAATGAACGCGCTCTTGGCCGCTGGTGTGATGAGCTTTGAAGACGGGCTACGCATCGTCAAAAAGCGTGCTGAATTGATGGCTGAGGCGCCCGAGGGCGCGATGAGCGCTGTGATTGGGATGGATGAGGCTGCGATCCGGGACGTTTTGACGACAGCAAAACTGACCGAGGTCGATCTTGCCAACCTGAACACCGATGCGCAGATCGTGATTAGCGGGGATCGGGCGCAGGTGGTGCAAGCCGCGCAGCCTCTTGAGGCCGCAGGTGCCAAGGCTGTGATCTCGCTTCCGGTTAGCGGGGCCTTTCATTCGCGGTTAATGCAAGGAGCGGAAAAGGCGTTTGCGGCATTCCTGCAGAGCTTTACTTTCCGGGCGCCGGCCGTGCCGGTGTTCGCCAATGCCAGCGCCGAAGCGTACCAACCCGATGATATAGCCGGCCAAATAGCGCGCCTGCTGTCGCGTCCTGTGAATTGGCGCGGCTGTGTTTGGCACATGCTGGATCTCGGGGTCAAAGACTTTGTCGAACTCGGCCCCAAGCCGGTTCTCACGGCGATGATCAAAGATATCCGCAAAAGCTGGGTGCCGCCAAAGCAGGCCCCCGCTATAGACCCCGTTCTGACGCCTGAGCCGCGGCCAGACCCCCTGCACATCAAAGAGCCGGGCAGGGTATCAATTGACGCCCCGGTGGCCATTACACAGCCGAAACCGGAGATCGCTGCCGAGACCCTCGGCAGCCAGTCCTTCCGTGATTTCCATGGCACCAAATTCGCGCATGTCTGCGGTGCGATGGTGCATGGCATCGCCAGCGAAGATTGGGTGATCGCAGCAGCGAAAGCGGGCATTTTATCCTATTTTGGGACCGGCGGTCTGTCTCCAGAGCGCGTCCTGCAGGCGATTGAGACGATTAAGTCCAGCCTCCCAAATGGGGCACCATTTGGGTTCAACCTGCTCAACGGGTCGCACGAGGCGGCCCTGATTGACCTGTATCTTGCCCATGACATCGACCGGATCGAGGCGTCCGCTTTCATCAAGGTCACGCCGGATCTTGTTCGTTACCGGCTTGCGGGGCTCAGCCGTGATGGTCTCCATGTGTGGGCTGGGAACCGCATAATGGCCAAGTTATCGCGGCCCGAGGTGGCACTCGAGTTTCTGCGCCCGGCGCCAGAAGAGTTGGTTCAAAAGCTTCTTGCGTCCGGCCAAGTGACTGCCGAGCAGGCAGAGCTCGCGCGCCGCATCCCCATGGCCGATGATATTTCGGTCGAAGCGGATTCAGGTGGCCATACCGACAAGGGCAACGCCGTTGTGCTCTTGCCTGCGATCTGCCGCCTTAGGGATCGTGTGCGCGCAGAGATCGGCCATAGCCACCATGTCCGCGTTGGCACAGGCGGTGGCATTGGCACGCCAGACGCCGCGGTTGCCGCGCTAATGCTGGGGGCGGAATACACGCTCTCAGGCTCAATCAACCAATGCACGACTGAAGCTGGCACCTCGGACTTAGTCAAAGAAATGCTGGCGGCTGCCGAAGTGCAGGACACCGCCTATGCGCCAGCTGGCGATATGTTCGAGATCGGCGCCCAAGTGCAGGTCCTTCGGCGCGGTGTGTTCTTTCCAGCCCGCGCCAACAAGCTCTTTGACCTGTATGCGCATCACGACAGCCTAGAGGCAATCAGCCCCAAAGACCGCGCGCAGGTTGAAGGCAAGATCCTGCGCAAGTCATTCGATGAGGTCTGGCGCGACTGCGAGGCCTATTGGCCGCAAGAGGCAATCGACCACGCCCTCCGCGTGCCGAAACATAAGATGGCTTACGTGTTCCGCTGGTATTTCGGATTGTCCGGGCGACTCGCATTACAAGGCGACGCGAGCCGCAAGGTCGACTTTCAGATCCATTGCGGCCCCTCAATGGGCGCCTTCAACCAATGGGTGGCAGATACGCCACTGGCAGATTGGCAGGCGCGTTCTGTCGCCGATGTGACCCGGCATCTGTTGGACGGCACCGCCGCAACACTTTCCTCAAGACTAACAACGTTTGGCAAGGAGACCTGACATGAACTCTACTCACGGCATGATCAAAGCCCAGATCGAAGAGGAAATGCTGGTCACCTACGGCGAGGATTTTACCGATGACACCAACCTCTTTGAGGCGGGGATCATGGATAGCTTTGGCTATGTGCAGCTTGTCGGCTTCCTGCAGGATACGTTCGGTATCGCGTTCAGCGATGATGATATCTTGACCAATGTGATGGTGAGCTTGGCCCGGATGACCGAGGCTGTTGAGGCCCAGATGCAACTGGCCCAGGCCAGCTAAGGGCGCGCCGACGGTATGTGTGGCATCGCTGGAATACTCAGCTTGAGCGAGGGTGGACGCCCCCCGGTTACGGACAATTTGATCGCAATGATGGCGCGCATCGGCCATCGCGGACCGGATGCCGCAGGCTATATGCGTGACCGTCACGCAGCGCTTGGATCGGTGCGGCTGAGCATCTTGGACGTAGCGGGCGGCGATCAGCCAATCCAGACCGAGGACGGACGCTATGTGATCGTCTTCAACGGCGAGATCTATAATTACATTGAACTGCGCGAGCGCCTGACCGAGCAGGGTGACCGCTTTGTCACGACCACGGACACAGAGGTGGTACTAAGGGCATGGGCCAAGTGGGGTGCCGCAAGTCTCGCGCAGTTGAACGGCGCCTTCGCCTTTGCGATCTATGACCGCAAGGAGAGAAGCGTTGTCCTCGCCCGCGATCGTTATGGCAAGCGCCCGGTCTATTACACACAGGCGCAAGGGCAGCTCTATTTCGCGTCCGAGGCGAAGGGTTTCTTGGATATCGAAGGCGTGTCCTTCGAGACCGACCCAGCTCATCTCGCAACCGTCTTGGGCAGTTGGACACCGCTGCCGCATCAAAGCTGCTGGCGTGGGATCGAAATCCTGCCACCGGGCCACTCAGTTTCCATCACGGAAGACGGCCCAGACACTCCACAGCCCTTCGCACCACTGCGTTTTGCAGAGCCGGAGCTAATAGCCTCGCATCAGGGTGCCGCCGCGCGCACACGCGATGCTATCACCGAAGCCACGCGCCTGCGCCTACGCAGTGACGTTCCAGTTGGACTTTACCTCAGCGGGGGGCTCGACAGCTCGATCATCGCAGCGCTTTTGTCGGATATGCTACCGCAAGGGGTCCGGTCCTACTCGGTCAGCTTTGAAGAGGCACATCTGGACGAGGCGCCGTATCAGCAGATCGTTGCAGAGCGTTTTGGGGCCTCGCACACCAGCTTACCGGTTACCGCACGTGATATCTGCGCGGCCTTCCCGAATGCAGTCTACCATGCCGAGATTCCGGTTTTCCGAACTGCCTTTGTGCCCATGTTCCTTTTGTCCCGTCACGTGAGCGATGATGGCACCAAGACGGTGTTCTCGGGCGAGGGCGCAGATGAAGCCTTCCTTGGGTATGATCTCTTTCGCGAGACCTATATGCGCCGCGAATGGGCTAATCTGGACTTGGCCGAACGCAAGGCCAGGGTAGAGCGGCTCAATCCTTATCTCGGGCATTACAGTGACCAGACGCATGGAGCGCTTCTTGGGCTCTACGAGAATTACCAGTCCGAGAAGATGCCGGGACTCTTCAGTCACGAGATCCGCTACCAGAATGGCAAATTTGCCCAGCGACTGCTGGCGGATGCTGAGCTTGGGGCGCAGGCATTCGAAACCCTCAGCGCCTATGCGGAAAATGACGAGGTCTTTGCCGGTTCCGATCCTGTGCAGCGCGCGCAATGGTTGGAATATAAGACACTACTTTGCGGGTACCTCTTATCCACGCAGGGCGACCGGATGGGCATGGCGCATGGTGTTGAAAACCGCTGTCCGTTCCTTGACCCCAACGTCGTGGCCATGTCCGGCGCGGTCAATCGACAGTTCGATGGAATTTGGCAAGAAAAAGCAGTGCTAAAGCAGGCCTTCCCAGAACTGCCTGACGAGATACGGGCCCGCCACAAACACCCTTATCGCGCGCCTGACAGCGCCTCTTTCGTGGCAGAGCAACCTGATTATCTAGAGCTGGTTCTGTCATCAGGAGAACTGGCGCGCTCAGGTCTGATCAACGTCAGTTTTGCCGAGCGGCTGGTGCGCAAGATCATGACCTCGCCGCCCGAACGTATCAGCGTGCGCGAGAACCAGGCCTTCGTTTACCTAATCTCCTTCCAGATGCTGCAAGAGCAATTCGTGACCCGCCGCGCGACGCCGGTTGCGGACCGAGCAGGGCTCGATGCGCGCTTGACCACTCAGCTCGACACTCTGGAGGCGGCATGACACAGACGCCAGAGCCCATTGCCATTGTAGGGCTGGCCCTGAGGGTGCCGGGGGCCGAAAGCCTAGATGCGTTGTGGGACATTCTCTCAAACGGACGTTCAATGATTGGCGCGCTGCCGCACGAGCGGCGCAGCGCAGGTTTCCGCGCGGACGAGGATTACTTTGGTGCCTTCGTCCAAGATGCCGACGCCTTTGATGCCGAGTTCTTTGGAATTTCACCGCGTGAGGCGGGCAGTATGGACCCGCAGCAGCGCTTTGGGCTCGAGCTGGCATGGAACGCGCTCGAGGATGCAGGCATCCGGCCGTCTTCACTGGCGAAATCTGACACTGGCGTCTTCATGGGTATCTGCCACTGGGACTATCTTGAGATGTTGTCACGGGCCGATATCCCGGTTGAAGCGCATCGCGCGACCGGTGTTGCGCCTTCAATCGCTTCAAATCGGATCTCTTACCAGCTCGACTTGCGTGGCCCCAGCGTGACCAACGACAGCGCGTGTGCCAGCGCTCTGGTCGCGATCGAGCAAGCTGCGACCGCTTTGCGTGCTGGGCAATGCGGAGCGGCGTTGGCGGGCGGGGTGAACTTGATCTGGTCGCCAGACCATTTTCGGGTCTTTTCCAAGAACGGGATGCTGTCCAAGACCGGCTCGTCACGCGCCTTCGACGCCAAAGCCAACGGTTATGTGCGCGGCGAAGGCGGTGCGGTATTCGTCTTGAAAACGCTAAGTGCTGCACGTGCGAATGGAGACTCAGTCCACGCCCTAATCCGCGACGTGAAATCAAACCACGGCGGCCACAGCGCAGGCCTGACGGTCACCAACCCAGAGGCGCAGGCGGATTTGATTGCACAGGTCATGCGGGGCTGTGGCGTGCATCCAGCGACGCTGGATTATGTTGAAGCGCATGGCACTGGCACGCCTGTGGGTGACCCGATTGAGGTCCGCGGGTTAAAAGGTGCGCTCGCGCAGCTTTATGACGAGGCGGGGGACACACCAGAGCCCGGGCGCACGGCGATAGGTTCCGTCAAGACCAACATTGGACATCTCGAGGGCGCGTCGGGGATCGCTGGCGCTCTTAAGGTTATTGCAGCGATGAAGGCGGAGGCGATCCCGCCAAACGCCACCTTCGAGAAGCTGAACCCGCTGATCAAGCTCGATGAGGCACCCTTGCGAGTTGCTTCAAACCTTGAACCGTGGCCTGAGTCGCCGGAGGCGGCCCCGCGTCGCGCGGGGGTGAGTTCTTTCGGATTTGGCGGCACCAATGCCCATGCGCTGCTTGAGGCGGTGCCAACGACGCAGGACAATCACAAGACCTCCAAAAAAAAGCTGATATTCCCCTTATCTGCGAGGTCTGAAGCCGCATTGCGCGCCCGTGCGGCTGACCTAGCGGCCCATCTGAAATCAAATTCACAGCTAGATACCACCGATGTGGCCTACACCCTGCAAACCGGGCGGGAGGATATGGGTACCCGCCTTGTGGTGCGCGCTCGCAAAGCCCGCAAGCTGATCAAGGCGCTCAAGGCATATGCAAGGGGCAAGGCGCATCCTGATCTTTTCACCGCTCAGGCGCTTGGTCCAAAGGCGCGCATCGCAGCTTGGCTGCATGGCGGCGCGGCGAAATGGTCAAAGGCAGCGACAGGCAGGGAGCGGCTACATCTACCCGCCTACCGGTTTGAGCGTCAGCCGTATTGGTTTGAGGATCGTAGCCTGATCACAATAGCTCGGCAGGGCGACATAGTGCGCTGTCATGTGCCTGCAGGCCACGCAATTCTGGCCGATCATGTGATCGACGGACGACCGGTTTTGCCCGGGACCGCCACGGTCAGCCTTGTGCGCGCCTCTGCAGCGCTCGTCCGGCAAAGGCCTGACGTTCTGACCAAACTGCGCTGGCTGCGCCCCGCCGTTGCAGATGACAAGGGCGTAGTACTGGATATTTCCTTCGATGCAGGCGGCAAAGTGTCCGTGCGAGATGCCGACGGTCAGGAGGTCTTTCGCGCGATCCTTCCTGACGACTCGCCAGCATTGTCAGCTCAGGCGCGCCCTGATCGGGGACCCAGCGAACCGCCCGCTCTGCTATATGCCGACCTTGTGACCGCTGGTATCGCCCATGGTCCGGCCTTTCAGGTGGTCGATACATGGCACCAAAACGAAGACCGAGCGACTGGCGTATTGGCGCCAATCCGGGGGGCGTTCCTAAGTGCAGAGCCCGTGCATCCGATCCATTTGGATGCGGTGATTCAGGTGGCCTCGCGGCTCTCGTTGCCAAACGGTGCCCCAGGCGCTCCATTCGCGGCAGAGCGGATTGATTTTGCTGATACGCTTGGTGATGGCAAAATGACCTGCGAGGCTCTAGCGACGGGAAAGGGCGCTTTCGACGTCGCGCTCTTTCAGGACGGCGCGTCTGTCGCCCAGATCACCGGTCTTGTGACGCGGCCCGTGGTCCGATCTGCCGCCAGGGACGGCCTAAACACAAAGCCCTGCCTGATTGCCTTGCCTCAAGGGACGTCTTGGGAGATCGCTGATCAACGGACACCTGCTGGTATTCGCACAACCCTCGACCAAGCCGATCCCGACACCATCGCAATCTGCAACAATGCAGGCGACCAGCGCGAAGTCACAGTGCCCGATGGGGCGGACCCCAAAGATATTGCCTGGGAAGTATTTGAAGCCGCGCGTGACATCGTCTCCCAACAAACCGGGCTGCTGGCTTTGCGTATCCCGGATACCCATTCAGGGCTTCGGCAGGTGCTCCACCCGATGGTAAACGCCCTGGTGCTAGAACGCGCGTCCTGCCAGCTGGCCCATTTCGGCTCGGACAGCGCCGCGCCGCTTGATCCGCCGTCATTTAGGCTCGCTGAAGCGCCCAAACCAAATGCAAACGCCATCATCAAAGGCGGGGTGTTTTGGATATTGGGTGGCACTGGTGGCATTGGCCTGATCATGGCGCAGCACCTAAAATCGAAGGGCGCACGCGCCGTGATCCTTTCGGGCCGCACCGCCCGCGATATACTGGGGTTCGAGGTGTTGGCCTGTGATGGCACCGATCAGGCGGATCTGCAGGCTACTTGGGCAAAAATCACTAACGAATATGGTCAGATCAACGGCGTCATCCACGGCGCAGGGCTGGTGGAAGATGCCCTAGCTAGGAACAAGTCGCGCAGCAGCTTCGACCAAGTGTTTGATGCCAAAGTCGAGACTATGACCAATCTGGTTTCGTTTGTACGGAAGGAGCCGCTCGATTTCCTGATCTCGCTAAGCTCGGTCGCAGCGGTGCATGGGGCGATGGGCCAGGCCGACTATGCGGCCGCTAATGCGCGGCTGAACCAAATGACGACAGAGTTGGCGCAAAACGTTGCGTTCCCTGTGACCTCGCTCGGCTGGACGCTCTGGGCAGGGGGCGGGATGCAAGTGCCAGAGCGTGTGGCACAAGGCATGGCCGACCGGATGGGTACAAGGCCGATCCCAACACAGTCCGCTTTGCGGGTGCTAGAGGCTGCGATGACGGGCGATTTACCCACCCATGCCGTCGTGGGCTACGGTGACGCCGACCGGTTTGCTGCGTTCTTGAATACACGTTCAGATATCCTGTCAGAGACGCCCAAACCTGACAGTGTCAGAGCGACGTCTCTCGACCGCGCGCCAATTCTGGCCGAACTGGGCCAGATGCTTGCTGACACGCTTGCAATGGACCCCACCCGTATCGACCCCTCGCTGAACTTTGACGCATACGGGTTTGACAGTCTCTTGGCCGTCGAGATGGTCGAAAGGATCGAGGCATGGACGGCTGAAACTGTCTCAACCACGCTATTCTTCGAGGCGCTGGACCTTAACGGTGTAGCTGACAAACTGATCGCAGACATTCCAGAGACTTTGTCGCGGCTCACTGCAACGGATGCGGCCTCTACAGTGCCGGAACCAGTGACAGAATCAGTCCCAGTGAATTCGCCAGCACCACGCATCCAAAGAACGCCAGCCGACAATAACCGTGATATCGCCATCATCGGCATGGGCGGTCGCTATCCCGGTGCGCGCGATCTCGGGCAATTCTGGGAAAACCTCAAAGCGGGCCGTCACGACTTCACGCCCATTCCCGAACACCGCTGGCCGCATGAACAGATATATTTCCCCGAACGCAGCGTGGCAGGCAAATCCACCATCCAAACTGGCGGGTTCCTCGAGGATATAGACAAATTCGACCCGCGCTATTTCGGGATCTCTCAATCAGACGCCGAATGCATGTCTCCCGAGGTGCGCCTCTTGCTCGAATGCGCGGTGGAGACATTTGAGAACGCTGGCTACGGGCGTGAAACCTTAGCCGATCAGATGCAGGGCGATGTAGGTGTACTCGTCGGCACGATGAGCAATCACTACAATCTCTATGGTGTCCAAAACATGTTGACGCGAGGCGCACGCGCTTCGGGTAGCTACACCGGCACGATCCCCAACATGATCTCTTATTTCTACCGCCTCACAGGGCCGTCGATCTTTGTGGATACGATGTGCTCGCAGTCGCTGACGGCGGTGGATTTGGGTGTACGGCTTTTGCGCGAAGGGCAATGCCGGATGGTCCTGGCGGGTGGGATTAACCTGCTGTTGCACCCGTTAAACCTGATCTCGTCATCGCAAGAGCATTTCACCTCCAACAGGGCCGAGGTGATCCGCAGCTTTGGTCTGGGGGCCGATGGTACCATCTTGGGCGAGGGTGCGGGGCTGGTGCTATTGAAGCCGCTGGCCGACGCAGAGCGCGACGGCGATAACATCCAAGCGGTGATCAAGGGCACGGCAATGGCTAATGCGGGGCCGCGTAATGGCTTTACCGTGCCTAACCCTGCGATGCAGACCAAGGCGGTCACAGATGCGCTTGCCGATGCCGGACTGAGGCCGGACGATATAAGCTATATCGAAACCCATGGCTCGGGTACGAAGCTGGGCGACCCCATCGAGATCGCGGCGCTGAAGTCGGTGTTCGGTCGAGACGGCGAAATCCCGATTGGGTCGGTGAAATCAAACATTGCGCATCTCTTGGCAGCGGCAGGCGTGGCCGGTCTGACGAAGCTGGTGCTGCAGCTTAAACATGGGCAAATCGCTCCGTCCTTGCATTCAGAGGCGTTGAACCCAGCGATCCCCTTTGATGACACGCCTTTCACGGTCAATCAGACTCTAACCGAGTGGCGCGCAACGGGGCCACGGCGTGGCGGGCTAACCTCGATTGGGGCTGGGGGCATGAATAATCATATGATTGTTGAAGAACGCCTTGCGCAACCGCATCAAGCCTCGTCGGACGGCCCCCGCGTGATGGTGTTTTCGGCGGCATCAGTGTCGCGCCTTTCCGCGATGATGAAGCGGATGCAGGCTTGGCTTGCCACGAACGCCGGGGCTGATCCCGCCCGAGTGGCCTACACGCTGCAGGTAGGCCGGACCAATTTACGGTCCCGCGCGGCCATTGTGGCAGAGGACCTTGAGAGCTTTGCGGATCAGATCGAGGCCTATCTGGCAGGCCAGCCGCACAGGTTTCACCTGTGTGAAGATGTGCTCGCAAGTCCCGCCGCGCCGCAGGACCGAGGCACAGCGCCCGAGGCTGTGGCACGCGCGTGGGCCAACGGGCAGTCGATCAACTGGCATGCGCTTTGGGGGGGTGTCGCTCCGCAGCGGATTGAGTTGCCGACTTATCCGTTCGAGCGTGTCAGCTGCTGGTACGAGGTTTTCGATGACGCGCCCAGTGTCCTGAACCCTCTGACATTTCAGCGGCGCCTGCATCCGCTATTGGCGGAAAACACGTCGGACCTATCCGGTGCGTCTTTTGAAACGACTTTGAGGACGGATGATCTCCTTGACTACGTGACTGTCGCGGGCGGCACCCAAACCATAACCCCGTGGCTTGCGCTGGATGCGGCCTTTGCAACGCTTGATCTCGCTGGGCGCAGTACGGCCAGTCTGGCGAATGTGACATTAGATGCAGAGGCCCTGACCGAAGGGGCTGATTTGAATTTCGCGACCCAAGATGGCGCCGCGGTTGAGGCGCGCGCGTCAAACGGCGTGTGGCTTTCCGCTATCGCTGCGACGCGCGGCACGTCCACTCCAGCGCCTGTCCCGCTATCCTGTGCGGCTTGGACGCAAAAGGAGATTGACGAGGCGTTTCAAGAGGCTGGTATCCAACGCGGTCCTTATGCCCAAGGCCTGTCGGCTTTCACGTTCCAATCGGGGCGCATTGAGGCCGAGATCTACACCTGCGACTATCGCCAAGACCACGATACCAAGAACTCTCGGCTTTCACCCGCGATGCTGATTGCTCTCGGTGACCTTTGTCGGATTGCGGCTAAAGCGGCTGGCGCTCAGGATTGGCATCGCGCACATGTCGCGCAGCTTGCTGTGCTCGAGCTCGGCGATGCGAGCCAAACCGCGACGCGCCTCGCGGGCGAGGTCAAGGTTTCAAACGGGGCCTACACGCTCGACATCTTGTTGTTGGATTCAACCGGGCAGGTTGTCGGTGAGGCGAGGGGTGTCACCTTATCCGGTGCAATGGCCGTTGCCCAAACCGACCCACACCTTGGGGCCGCCGTTGTCACGCAAAGCAAGCTGGAAACCGTGCGCGGTATCGTGGCCGGTCTGCTGAGCTTCCAAGAGAGTGAGATCGATCCTTATACGCGGTTCCACGACATGGGGTTCGACTCCATTTCGTTGTCGAGCCTGACGGATCGGCTGAACACGCGCTTCGGAACAAAGCTGACGCCCGCACTATTCTATGATGTTGCCAATATTGAACAGCTTCTGCCGCAGCTTCCAGAACCGAAGGCAGGCCCCGCATCCGTGGAGGCAAGGCCTCAGCCACTGCGAAATGGCGCAGCCTTGGTGCAAACACCAGCGGGCGATGATGACGTTGCGCTTCTTGGGATGGCAGCGCGTGTGCCCGGGGCGGATACGCCGACGGCCTATTGGGACCTTATCGCGCAGAAACGCTCTGGCCTTGGGTCCTTGCCACTGGGGCGTTTTGCGCCGCACACACAAGCTCAATTCGCTGCTGCCGGTCTGCCTCCCAAGGGGGGATACCTGAGTGATATCGCGCGCTTTGACGCGGATTTCTTCCAGATTTCACCGCTCGAGGCCGAGGTGATGGATCCCCAGCAACGGCTGGTTCTTGAGGCTGTTTGGCACGCGCTAGAGGATGCGGCCCTGCGCCCTGATGCCTTGCCGCCCAAGACCGGTGTTTATGTTGGCGCTTCCAGCCTCGATTACGCGAGCCTGATGCGAGCCGAGGGTGCCGCGGCAACGGGTTATGCTGCGACGGGCAACTCTTTGGCGATGCTGTCCAACCGGATATCGCACCTTTTTGACCTTCGAGGCCCTAGCCAAACGATCGATACGGCGTGCTCTAGCTCACTTGTCGCGGTGCACCGGGCCGTGCGCGCGTTGAAATTGGGCGAGTGTGACGCAGCCATTGTGGCAGGCGTAAACGTCACGCTGGCGCTCGAGGGGTTTGCGGGGCCGCTTGACGCAGGGATGCTGAGCCGGCACGGGCGGTGTAGCACTTTCGGCGCGGATGCGGATGGCTATGTCCGGGGCGAAGGCGTGGCCGCTGTCATCCTGAAACGCGCGGAGGATGCGCGTGCAAACGGTGATCCGGTCCATGCGCTTATCGTCGGCAGCGCCGAGAACCATTGCGGGCGCTCAGCTTCGCTCACAGCACCACGCACGCAGGCTCAAGCAGATCTGGTTTCCGAGGCGATGTCTGGCCTTGATCCTGCAAAGGTTGCAATGGTCGAAGCCCATGGAACGGGCACGCCCCTGGGCGACCCTGTCGAGGTTGACGGGCTCAACCGCGCGTTTTCGGACTTTGGACTGGCTCCGGCCCAGATCGCTATCAGCTCTGCCAAGTCCAATATTGGTCATCTCGAGGCCGCAGCGGGGCTTGCTGGTTTGATCAAAGTGGTCTTGTCAATGAAGGCCGGCACTCTGCCGCCCCACGCAATGGACGGCGCGCTGAACCCGCATCTCAATCTGGCTCAAGGGCCACTGCGGATCGCTGATGCGCTTGCGCCTTGGCCTCAGGCGCGACCGCTTGCCGGTGTCAGTAGCTTTGGCTTTGGCGGGGTTGGGGCCCATGTGGTCCTGCAGCGCCAAAGCGTGAAGCAGGTCCATGATACTGCCAAGCGCCCACATCTTTTTGTGCTGAGCGCCCAGACCAGTTCGGCCCTTGCGCAGTTGGCCGCGCGGCTCTCGGAACATATGGAAGCGTCACAGGTTGATCCTGCGGCGCTGGCGCGAAGCTTGCGCTTTGGTCGCCAGCCGATGCGAGAGCGCATCGCCTTTGTCGCCACCACCCAAAGAGAGGCTCAGGCGGCTTTGCAAAAGGTTGCTCGTGGGAACCACGCCGGGCTTTGGAGTGCGACCCTGCCGGGAGCTAGCGCGATCCCTCAGTCAGAAGCACCAAACACATCGCGCGACTGTTCGACTTTAGAAGCAGCGGCAGAAGCGTGGTGCAGCGGCCATGATGTCAACCTGGCTGGCGACGACGAGAACGCCCTGCGCCTGCATTTGCCAGTATATCCTTTCGAGGGCGCGCATCATTGGTTCACCGCCACTGAGCAACCATTACTTGCCTCCGCACCGGTGCCGCCCAGCCACGCGGACGCAAACGCCGTATTCGATGACTTGATCAGCGACCGAATTTCTCTGGCACAGGTTGCGGGCGTGTTGGATCAGGGCGCGAAGGGACCGTTACAATGACGGGGGCTGTGCATCTGTTTGCCGAGACTTGGCGCAGCGTTTCTTCCGACCGAAGCGTCGGGTCGCAACGGGTGCTGCTATTGCCCGATTGCCCAATAGCTTGGACCGGACGTCGTCTTGTCCCGGGCGCATCTGGTTGGGGCACCGAGGCAGCCCTGGTCGAGGCGCAAGGTGCCGCGCGCGGAACTACCGAACCTTTGCGCTTTGTCACGACGGACAGCGTCACCGCTTTTGCGCTGGGCGGGCTGTGTCGAACGCTTGAGATTGAACAACAAGGCACTCGGGCTGGCGTCTTGCTTTTGGACGCAGGGGCGAACCTCTCTGAGGCGCTGGCGGCATGTCCTCTCGGAGGGATTGTCCGCTGGGGTACGACCGGACCAGAGTTCCGCGATTTCGAGACCGTCCCCAACGTTCCGGGTGTCCCACTGGCGCATCCGGGCGACCATATTCTGATAACTGGCGGCAATGGCGCGATTGCTCAATCGCTTGCGGCGCATATCACGTCCCAAACCCAAAATGTTTTAATCACATTGCTCGCTCGGTCTGAACCGAACGACACGGCGCGTGCAGGGATGCAGAACCTGACCTCGCGAGGCGCGCGTGTGCTCTGGCTGAACCCGACTTCTCTGGATGCGATTGGCGATGCCATCGATGACGCCTGTCAAACCCAAGGGCCGCTCAAAGGCATCCTTCACTGCGCGGGCGTCACCTGCGACAGGCTGCTGGCGAACCCAGCCCCGATTGACCCAAGCGATGCACTCGCTGCGAAACTGAATCTTACGCGCGCTCTTGATATGGCTTCAGCGGCGCAGCCTTTGCGCTATTTCGTGGGCTTTTCTTCGCTTGCTTCGGTGGTCGGCAATGAGGGGCAGGCGGGCTACGCGCTTGCCAATGGGGCACTCGATGGGCTGATAGCACAGCGCCGTGACCAAGGGCGCTGTGGCGTAAGCCTATCGGTCAACTGGGGATACTGGCAGTCGGGCGGCATGCGCATCGACACCGCCACCGAGGCACAGCTGCGCAGCCGGGACGGCGTCGCGCCTATGACCGACGTCGCGGCGATAGACGCGCTCCAACGCGCGCTCGGGACGGGGGTAACGCAATGTGCTGCCGCAGCCGGCGACGTTGCCAAGCTGACGGCTCGCCTTACCCAACAGCCCGCCCGCAAAAAAGAGGCGTATCACATGGCAAACACTGCGACGGCCTCCGCCTCGCTGTTGGAAAAACTCACTGATCTTGTTGGCCGCGCGACAAAACGGCCTGCCGAGCAGTTCCTACCAGACGAACCTTTTTCCTCTTATGGGATCGATAGTCTCTTGATCATTCGCATCCTTGGCGATCTCGAGCCCCATTTTGGCACACTCCCACGTTCACTTATATTCGAACATGCGACGCTTGTTGATCTGGCAGGGGCGCTTGCGGAGGGCTGGCCAGAGCAGGCGGCACGGTGGACAGGCAGCGCGCAGCCCACGAAAACCGCCGTACCGCCCAAGGCCATGGCCCAGGTAGCCCGAACAGAGACAGCCGAGATCGTGATTGTTGGCCTCGCTGGGCGGTTCCCCAAGGCAGATTCTGTTGCGCAACTTTGGGACGCGCTTGAACTGGGGGTGGATGCAATTGGTCCTGTCCCAGAGGACCGTTGGGACCACGGCATTGTCTATGATCCTGACCCTAGTGCTTCTGCTCAGGGCCGCAGTTACGCAAACAAGGGCGCATTTCTGGAAGACTTTGCAGCCTTTGATCCAGCGTTCTTTGGCTTGACGCCTCGCAAGGCTCTTGAGATCGACCCGCAAGAACGCCTTTTCCTCATGGCGTGCTGGCACGCTTTGGAAAGCGCGGGTTTGCCTCCTCTGGAGGTCGAAGAGCGTACAGGCGCCGTGGGTGTTTTCGCGGGCGTCACGAAATCCGATCACAGCCGCCTCGGTCCACGCCGCCACGCTGATGGCAGCCTGTTTCATCCGCGCGCTTCGTTCAGCTCACTCGCCAACCGGGTGTCTTATCACCTGGGCCTGAGCGGCCCCAGCCAACCTGTGGACACGATGTGTTCTGCCTCGCTGACTGCGATCCATCAGGCGAGGCGCGCGCTGCAAGCTGGCGATTGCACGATGGCGTTGGTGGGCGGTGTGAACCTCTATCAAGACTCGAGCAGCTTTGTAGAGCTGTGCCAATCCGGCATGCTGTCCACCGACGGCCGTTGCCGCAGCTTTGGCGAGGGCGGTGCGGGCTTTGGCCCGGGCGAGGGTGTTGGTGTTCTGGTGCTGACGACAGCAGAGCTGGCCAAGGCGCAAGGTCTGCGCGTCGAGGCCAAGATACTATCGACGGCCATCAATCATGGCGGAGCAGCGAGCGGTTATACCGTGCCGAACCCGGCTGCGCAGCGTGCGTTGATAGAAGCGACCATCACTGGTGCGGGCCTGTCATCGCGCGACATCGACTATGTCGAAGCGCATGGCACGGGTACGGCGCTGGGGGACCCGATCGAGATTGAGGGTCTGACAACCGCCTTTGCAAACACTGGCGGCGGCGGGGCCAGCTGGCTTGGTTCGGTGAAGTCCAACATTGGTCACCTAGAAGCCGCAGCAGGCGTCAGTGGGGTGATCAAGGCCATTGGGCAGGTGCGGCGCGGTAAGCTGTTTGCGAGCCTACATGCCGAGACAGTGAACCCTGCGTTGCAGTTGCAAGACACGCCGTTCGACCTGGTGAGCCGGACGACGGATTGGCCCGGCAATCAACCAAAGCGTAGTCTCGTCAGCTCGTTCGGGGCAGGTGGTTCAAACGCCTGCTTGATCTTGGAGTCCCAAAGGCCAGCAGCGTCGCAGCCCGCGCCGGGCGCGCAGGTGATCCTGTTATCTGCAAAGACCGAGGATGGCTTGCGCGACCAGGCCAAGGCCTTGCTCGATTGGGTCCTTACTAACAAGCCGTCACAGGTTGCATGGCCTGTGCGTGGACTCATTGCGCAGACGCTGGGCATTGATCCAAGCGAAATCCCAATCGATGTGTCCCTACGCGACCTGGGACTGGGGGCGGCAGATATGCGCCATCTGGCCGAGGCGCTAGGGGCGCGGGATTTGACGCCTGACGCCACCCTTGCCGATCTGGCTCAAGCCCCTGCGCCGCAGGTGGATATTGATGCGCTTGCCTACACATTGCAGACAGGGCGCGTCGCAATGGCATGTCGCATCGGCTTTGTCGCGCACGATACGTCTGAGCTGATCGCTGGGCTGGAAGATTTTATCTCCGAAAGCAGCCATGCCGCTGTGCTGAACAAAGACGACCTGTCCCAAGCCAAAGCGCTGAGCGCGCGTGCCGATATTCAAGCCGCGCTTGCTGCGGCATGGTCCGCAGGCGATCTGGCGCGACTGCAAGCACTCTGGTGTAAGGGCATCACTCCCGATTGGGCAACACTTTGGCAGGCCGAGACTTCGCGCCCAGCACCGCTTGACCTGCCGGGCTATCCGTTTTCGGGACGACGGATATGGGCAGGCGATCTGCATCGTGCGTCCGATGGCCAAGCATTGCCAACACTTCCTGCCAGCGCCCCGGCGGCACGAACGCCTGTCCCGCAAATGCCGGCCAAGCCGCTAAGCGCCATTTTGGCACTGACGATGGACATTGAAGAAGCCGAGATTTCGCCCTCTGTTTCCTTTGCCGATTACGGTTTGGATTCCATTTTGGGCATCCGTTTTGTCGATGCGATCAACGCCGAATACGGAACCACGCTCAAGAGCACCGCGATCTTCGAGCATCCGACCCTAGCGGCGCTTGAGGCGCATATTGGCCCGCTAGCCCCAACGCCAGCCCAAGTCAAAGCACCTGACACCACGCGAGGTACCGATGATGCCATCGCCATCATTGGTATGAGCGGGCGTTATGCAGGGGCGACAGATCTTTCTGCCTATTGGGACACGATAGCCAACGCGCGCCCCGGTGTGGGGCCGGTTGCACGCTGGGCTCTCCCAGAAACTGTTGCTTGTCGCAACGGCGGCTTTCTGGATGAAATCGATCAATTCGATCCAACATTCTTTAATATTTCGGGCGCAGAGGCGCGCTATATGGATCCGCAACAGCGGATCTTCCTTGAGGAATGCTGGCACGCCCTGGAACGCGCCGGTTATGCGGGAGATGCTGCCCAAAGTACCCGCTGCGGGATTTTTGTCGGCTGCTGCGGCGGCGATTACCAAGAGCTTTTCCTAGACAGTCCCTCGGCTCAGTCACTCTGGGGAAACATGGCCTCGGTGATCCCAGCCCGCATCGCTTACTATCTTGACCTGAAAGGTCCCGCGATTGCCATCGACACGGCTTGCTCCAGCTCGCTTGTGGCGATCCATAACGCCTGCACGCAGTTGCGCGCGGGCGAGTTGGACATGGCCCTTGCCGGTGGCGTCTTCGTGCAGGCAACTTCCAAGCTCTATCTTTCCGCAGACAAGGCGGGGATGCTTTCACCCACTGGACAGAGCTATAGCTTTGACAAACGCGCCGACGGCTTTGTGCCGGGCGAGGGCGCCGGTGTCGTGCTGCTCAAGCGGCTTGCTGATGCGTTGCGCGATCGAGATCCGATTGATGCGGTGATCCTAGGCTCGCAGATCAACCAAAACGGCAAGACCAACGGCATAACCGCGCCAAGTGGTCAGGCGCAGGCAGCTTTGCTGGAAGATCTCTACGCGCGGGCCGGGGTTGATCCAACCGAGCTTGGCATGATCGAGACCCATGGAACCGGCACAGCCCTCGGTGACCCGATTGAGTTCGATGCTCTGGCGCAGGCGCTCGCGCGTGGGCAAGGGGCAGACCCGATCTGGCTCACTTCGGTGAAGCCCGCCATTGGTCACACACAGTTCGCGGCGGGGGTTGCTGGGCTTCAGAAACTAGCGCTCAGCCTTAAGGCGGGGCAGATCCCTCCGAACTTATTCTTTGACCAAGTCAATCCTCGCGTGGATCTTGAGGGGCAGGGTTTCGCGGTTCCAACCGCGACACAGCCTTGGCCTGCGAAACCGCGCCGCGTTGGTGGCGTGAGCTCTTTCGGGGCAAGCGGTACGAACGCCCATGTGATCCTTGCCGAAGCGCCAGACGCGGCAGAGCCGAGTTACACAAAGGCCACCTACCCAGTTTGTCTATCGGCCCGGTCCGAAGGGAGCCTTCGCGGGTTGGCGATGGCGCTGCGCGATTGGGCACACTCGACCCCGGATGCCGTTCTGGGCGATGTAGCTTACACGCTTTTGGTGGGGCGAGGTCATTTTGAAAAACGGATCGCGTTCGTGGCAGGGGATATTGGCGATCTTGTGGATGGCCTCGAGTCTTGGTTGGCCTGCCAAGACCAGCCTGATGTAGACGACTGCAGTTTCGCGCGAGGATTCCTTGCAGGGCGGAGCCCGACGCTGAGCGATGTGTTTGCAGGTGACACACCTCGCCGGATCGCCCTTCCTGTGACACCGCTTGACCGGGCAGCTTATTGGGTGGGTGAAGCGCCAAAGGCCGCGGAGCCAGCACTGCGTTTCACCTGCACACCGGATGAAGGTGCCGTTCGCGTTTGCGTCCCGGCCATCAGCCCGCTTTTGATGGATCATGTGGTCGGGGGGCAACCAACTCTGCCTGGATTTAGTCTTCCAGAGATTATCAGAACTGCTCTGGACGGCAAAGGATCATTCGCTTTGCAGGACCTAACTTTCTTGCGCCCAATTACGGCCGAATTGGCGGCTGACCTGACGATAACCCGTCAAGGCGCGGACGTTATAGTGACCGCTGGTTCAGACACCGTGGCAAGGGCAACCGTGACGGCTGCGGGCCCTGTGGATGAAATTACGGAGGCCGCAGGCGAAGTTGTGCGAGACCTCGCACCGACAGAGATTTACCGGGCTCTGACGTCGCAAAGCATTGCCCACGGACCACATTTCCAAGCGCTCAAAGCTCTGTCAGTTGGTACTGACCGTATCCTTGCCACCCTTTGCTCGGGCGCGGATAACCCGGCAGCGCTGGAGCCGACCTTGCTGGATGCTGCTGTTCAGGCCGCCGTGGGGTTTGACACCGAAGCGACCAGGCCCACGGTTCCTTACAGTGTTGATGCAATCACGTTCCTTCGGACTCTGCCGGCGGAATGCACCGCAGTTCTCACTGCGCCCAAAACGCTCTCAGATGGGACCAAAACGGGGCTGAACATTGACCTGCGAGATGCTAACGGCACAACCTGTGTGGCTCTGCGTGGTGTCACTGCGCGCCCCGCGATACCCACGGGCACGACCCATGCGTTCTTGCCGGTCTGGCAGCCGCTCCCATGGACCGAAGCGGCCGCTCGAGGACTGGAGATCACCCCAGAGGATTTGTGTAACACTCCGGATCTTGCAGGGATAATCGTTGAAAATCAGGGCTTTACGCTAATTTGTGACGCAAAATTTTCGGGGGCCAGTCACGAGCGCCTCTTGTGCCACAAGCTGCTTGGGTTGCTGCAAGAGCTTCTGAAAGCGGGCACAGAGGCACAGGACTTGAGCATCCGGCTGGTCACGTCCCGTGCAGTGCCATGTGCACCTACGTCAGAGATTGGCCAAGGCGCGAGCCTGCATGGGCTCTTTGGTGCGTTGGCCAAGGAATACCCACATTGGTCGGTCACATGCGTCGACACCGACGATGCACTGACGCATGCCCACAAAATCAGTGGCGCGCCCAACATCGCGTTGCGGTCGGGACAGCCGTTTCGCCTTGCGCTCGGGCGGTTGCAGGCATTGCCGCAAGCCGATTCACCTTACAAACCCGAGCATGTCTATGTCGTGATTGGCGGCGCAGGCGGGGTCGGGCGCATTTGGACAAGGCATGTGCTTAGGACTGCGAACGCCCAGGTGATTTGGCTCGGGCGAAGCCCTCTTGATGATAGGATCAGGGGACATTTGCGGAGCTGTGCCACCTCTGGTGCCGAACCAGTCTATATCCAAGCCGATGCACGAGATGCGGCGGCACTGGCAACTGCGCGGGACGAGATACTGCAACGATATGGCCGCATCGACGGGGTGGTGCTGTCGGCGATTGGATTGTCGGATGCGTCGATTGCGCGGATGAACGCGCAGCAGCTCGATACAGCGCTGACGGCAAAGCTTGATGTGACCGAGGCGGCGTTTGACATCTTTGTCGATCATATGTCCGCCTTCGGTTTGGTTTTCTCGTCCCTACAAAGCTTCTCGCGCATGGCAGGGCAGGGAAACTATGCGGCAGGGTCGACGTTTGCGGATTCGGCAGCACAGGTGGAGCGCGCCCAAGGCCGTCCTGTGACCGTGGTCAACTGGGGCTATTGGGCGGATGAAGGCATTGTCGCCACTCAGGATCACAAGGATCGTCAGGCACGGTTTGGGCAACTTGGTCTGACGCAAGCGCGCGCGATGGCAGCTTTGGATTGGGCCATCTTAACGCAGGTTCCGCAGCTGGCGATTGCTGAGCTTAGTCCCGGCGCGACTATCAGTCTTGAGGATCCAAACCTCTGCCTGACGGAAAACGCTGGCCCTGACGGCGACTTCTATCCTCCTGCGCAAAGCCAGCTCCCTGATCCCCGTGTGCAAGATATCTATGGCCGCGTGGGTCCGCAGATGGACCGGTATGACCCGCAGATGGCCTTGGTTCTGCGCGCAGCGATGCAGGAAGTCGGCCTTCTTGGTGGCGATCCCAGTGTCGCCGAGGCTTCGATGCCCACGTTTTTGACCAAATGGCTCAATGAATCTCACCGCGTTCTGGATCGCAGCGTCGCGACACAATTGACCTTTGCCGAAGCGCTTGCTGCTTGGGACGCCGCTGTTGTCAAAGACCGGCATCATCCCGATCTAAAGGATCACATTGCGTTGGTGGATGCCACGTTGCGGGCTTTGCCACAGATCCTCGCAGGCGACACTCCGGCCACGGATGTGATTTTCCCCGAAGGCCGGTTCGATCTCGTGAGCGGTGTCTACGATGGCAGCATCGTCGCCGACTACTTTAACGACATCATGTGCGACGCGCTGGAAGCGACGATCAAGGCGCACATTGCTGCCAAGCCCGGCCAGCGTTTGCGCATCGCAGAGGTTGGCGCTGGCACGGGCGGCACCGCGCGCAAAGTCTTTGCGCGGCTCGCGCCCTATGCCGAGCATATCGAAACCTATCTCTTCACGGATCTGTCTAAGGCGTTCTTGATCAACGCTCGTCAGTCTTTCAGCGCGGACGCGCCGTATCTCGACACAGCGATTTTCAACGCGTCGTCCTTGCCCGGCGAACAGGGCTTGGAGGAAGGTAGCTATGACATCGTCATCGCCACCAACGTACTGCACGCCACGGCAGACATCCTACAAAGCGTGAGAAATGCCAAAGCGTTCCTCAAACGTGGCGGCGTGATCATGATCAACGAACTGATCCAACCCTCGTTGTTCAGCCACCTGACCTTTGGCTTGCTCGAAGGGTGGTGGGCCTATGATGACGCGCCGCTTCGGATGCAGGGCACACCAGCCTTGGACAGCGCGGCCTGGAACACGGTGCTGACGGTGTGCGGGTTCCAAGCGCAGCGGCGTCTGAACCCCGAGGCCGAAGTGCTTGGCCAGCAAGTCTTTGTGGGCGAGAGCGATGGTGTTGTTGTGCGTCACAGCGGGGTGGACGCGGTCGCAGATGCCAAACCCGAATTGGTTGCGGCAATGGTCGCTTCCGCACCGGTAGCAGTAACCTCCGCCCCCATACCTGAGGTGCCTATGGCTGACGTAAACATGGACGCCTTGCAGGCCGGTCTGGCCGAGAAAATTGCCCAAGCCATTGAGATCCCCAGCGCGCAGGTCGATCAGAATACGCGATTTGAACGGTATGGCGTGGACTCAATCCTGATTTTGCAAGTGGTCAGCGCTTTGCGGGCCGACTTCCCGTCAGTGACGTCAACGCTTCTGTTTGAGGCGGACACTGTCGCGGCTTTGGCTGATCATTTGGCAGAAAATTGTCCCGGTGATGTGGCTGCATTTGTGGGTGTTGACCCTGCGGTCGTCGCACATGCCGCGGACTCCACCTTTGCCCAGCCCGCACCAGTTGTGCACCGCGAGACGCAAAAATCAGCCGCGCCCGAGCGCGCGGTCGCAATCATTGGCATGGCGGGTCAATTCGCTGGGGCTCCCGATCTTGCGACCTATTGGAACCTTCTGTCCGAGGGGCGCTCCGCGATCACCGATGCGCCCAGCGATGGCCGCTCTTGGGCCGCAAAATCCGGTCAATCGGCAGGTTATCTCGACGGGGCGGACCGGTTCGATCCGCTACATTTCTCGGTTTCTCCTGCAGAGGCCGAGCGCATGGACCCACAAGAGCGGCTCTTCCTCATGGCCGCTTATCACGCGATGGAGAATGCAGGCTATGCGCCGCAAAGCTTGTCGCGCCAAGGTCCAGTGGGCGTTTTCGCAGCGGCGATGAATGCGCATTACCCGACGCGCGCTGCCTTCTGGTCGCTGGCAAACAGGTTGTCGTTCCTCTTTGATTTCACGGGGCCAAGTTTAGCCACGGATACCGCCTGCTCGGCGTCGTTGACGGCGTTGTCCATGGCAGTGGATAGCTTGCGATTGGGGCGTTGTAGAACGGCAATTTGCGGCGGTGTGAACGTTATCGCGCATCCACGCCATATCGAAACCCTGGACCAAATAGGGATCGTCTCGCCTTCGGGGCAGATCAACGCCTTTGGGGCTGATGCGGATGGTATTGTTTCGGGCGAAGGTGTCGGTGCTGTGGTACTTAAGCGGCTCGATCATGCGCGCGCGGATGGCGACCGGATCGAGGCGGTGATCAAGGGGATCGCGATTAATAGCGGTGGACGCACCTCTAGTTTTACCGCGCCTAGCCCGAAGGCCCAAGCAGAGGTTGTCAGCCTGGCACTTGCAGATGCGGGCGTGTCCCCTCACGAGGTATCACTGGTCGAGGCCCACGGCACGGGCACGCGCCTAGGTGATCCTGTCGAGGTCGCCGGTCTTTCGCGCGCCTTGACCGGCAGCCGGGCGGTGATCAGCACCGTAAAGCCCAATATTGGCCATTGCGAAAGCGCGGCCGGGTTCGCAGGGCTCTTCAAACTGATTTTACAAATGCAACACCGGCAAATCGTGCCAAGCCTCGGGGCCGAGCCGCTTAACACGGAAATCGACCTAGACAGCGCAGGTTTTAGCATCCCGGCTCGACTGCGAGAATGGCCAGCCGACGGACCAAGGCATGCGGGTCTGAGCTCTTTCGGGGCAGGGGGCGCAAACGGGCACTTGATACTGTCGGAGGCACCTGATGCGCGCGCGCCGCGACCTCTGGCTGGTCCTCAGCTATGCGTTCTGTCGGCGCGGACGCAGGATCAGTTACGCCAATTGGCAGAGCATTTTGCGTCTCTGGACTCGCGTCCTGACTTTGCCGCGACAGCGCGGACACTGCAGTTGGGCCGAGACCAACATGTGACGCGCCTTGCGGTTGTCGCGAGCGACTGGGACGAGTGGCAACAGAACTTGCGCGCTTGGCTAAGTGGCGCGCCGACGACTGCCAAGTCGGGTACAGTTGCTGCACCGAAACCGTTGTCCAAGTCGGCGGCACAAGCTCTTTGGGCCGCGAGAGATCTTGCGGCGATTGCTGACCTTTGGACGACTGGTCATGACATTGATTGGGACGCCCTGTTTACCGAGGATCGCTTGGCACCTGTTGCACTGCCTCTCTATCCGTTCGCGCAAGACAGCTATTGGATCGATGCGCCATCAGAGGAAACGCCAAACTCCACGGCACTCGAAGTTGCACCTCCAAGTCCCAGCGGCAAAGACGTGATCGATGTTCTGCGGGCTGAAATCGCGACTCTGCTGAAGCTGCCGCCCGAGAGCATCGACGCCGATGCGCTGCTCGAAGGGTACGGGCTGGACTCGATCATGGTTATTCACCTGACCGAGCAGCTTGAGGCGCATTTCGGTGAACTGCCAAAGACGCTCTTCTTTGAGTACCGCACGCTTCGAAGTCTGGCCCAACATTTGGATGGCACATATGACCGCAAGGCGGCTCAGACCCCCGCTAGGTCGCTCGAAAACGCGTCCGACATTGCAATTATAGGCGTGGCAGGGCGCTATCCTGGCGCCGACACACTGGACCAATTCTGGGATAACCTGCGCGCTGGTCGCGACAGCATCACCGAGATCCCGCGAGACCGCTGGGATCACACACCCTATTTCAGTTCGGACAAAGTCAAGGGCAAGACCCGCAGCAAATGGGGCGGCTTCCTGACCGATGTCGACGCATTCGACGCGCCATTCTTCGGGATGCTTCCAAAAGATGCAGAGCTTGCCGACCCGCAAGAGCGGCTCTTCCTTGAGACGAGCTATCACGCGATTGAAAGCGCCGGGCATAGACCGGAAACGCTTGGTCAGCGTGTGGGTGTCTTTGTTGGCGTCATGTACGAAGAGTACCAGCTATTGGGCGTTGAACAGACCCTAGCCGGAACGCCGACCGCCCTGTCCGGAAGTCCCGCGTCGATTGCGAACCGGGTATCCTATGCGTTGGATCTGACGGGCCCGAGCATGGCCGTGGATACGATGTGCTCATCTTCGCTCAGCGCGATCCATCTGGCAGTGCAGGCGGTGCAAAACGGCGAGTGCGAGGCGGCGGTTGCTGGCGGCGTGAACCTGACATTGCACCCCAACAAATACCTGATGATGGCCCATGGCGGGTTCGAGGCGAGCGATGGTCGGTGCCGGGCGTTCGGTGCGGGCGGTGATGGCTATGTCCCGTCCGAAGGTGTTGGCGCGGTAGTCTTGAAGCCAGTTGATGCAGCAGAACGCGACGGCGATCCAATTTTGGCCGTGATCAAGGGATCGGCGGTCAACCATGGTGGTCGTGCCAATGGCTACACAGTGCCTGATCCGGTGGCGCAAGGTGATGCGATCGCGGACGCATTGGCGCGCTCTGGGGTCACGCCGGATGAGGTGAGTTTTGTTGAATGTCACGGCACGGGCACCTCGCTTGGTGATCCGATTGAGATTGCCGGCCTACGTCGCGCGTATGGCGATACTGCGCTGTCGCTGGGCTCGGTCAAAGCGAATATCGGCCATTGCGAAAGCGCGGCCGGGATTGCAGGGCTCACAAAACTCTTGTTGCAACTCCGGCACGCTGAGATTGCGCCAAATATCCATGCGCAGACCCAGAACCCTGATTTGGGCCTTCAAGGACCTGGTTTTGACATCCCTCTCACGTCGATGCCCTGGCCGCCGGGCGAAGGGCCACGCATCGCGGGGCTGAGCTCTTTTGGGGCCGGCGGCAGTAATGCGCATCTGGTGATCGGCGAATATGTGGAGCTGGATCAGGCCAACCAAGAAACCGGCCTGTGTGTTTTGCCGCTTTCGGCCGCTTCAGCGGATCAGCTTGCAGTTATGGCGCAGAACCTTTCGGATCACCTAGAGAAGCATCAGCCCAGCCTAGCGGGGGTTGCCTTTACGCTGCAAACTGGACGCCGCGATCTCAAACATCGTTATGTAGTTGCTGCAGACAACTTGGCTGATGCGATCCGGGATTTACGGCGCGTTGCGCCCGGACACAATCCGACACCTCTTGCCATGCCTGCCGGCTGGCAAGAGGCCGTGCAGGCTTGGTTGGATGGGCTGTCCGTGGATTGGCCAAGGAGCGAGACATGGCAGCCACAAAGGGTGACACTGCCGGGGTATCCTTTCGCCAAGCACCGATATTGGGGCGTGTCACGCAAATTGGTTGCTACGCCCGAAGCTTCTTTGCAGACGGATCCCGTAGAGGGCCTTGCCTGCTTCACCGTAGATTGGAAACCGGCAGCTGTGACATCAACACGCGCGGCCCCCGAACGTCGTTTGGTCGTCAATCTGACTGGATCGCGCTTGGCAGGGGTAAAGGATGCCGAGGTCATCGACCTGAGCCCAGACACACAACCTGGCACTCTCTTAGAGGCCTTGGTTGCTGAGCTGGCACCGATCTTTGGAAGCGCGAGGGTTCCAGGTGGGTTGCAGCTGGTTCTGTCGAACGATGCGCCATTGTCACTCGTGCATGCCGTCTGTGGGTTTGTCGGCAGTCTCCGGTCCGAGCGGACCGGTTTGCACGGACAGGTGATCCAGATCGCCGGCGATGTTGCTGTCTTGGCAGAAGACGCGCGCAGCGAGGACCGCTTTATCCGTTACAATGGCGGACAACGCCTCGTCAGGGCGCTGGTTTCGCAAAACGCGGCCTCCGTACCCGCGTTCGCACCTCAGGGCGCTGTAATCATTGCCGGAGGCGCAGGCGGCATCGGGCTGCATTTCGCGCGGCATCTGAGCAAGCAAAACGCGGGCGCGCGGCTGGTGCTATTGGGGCGCGGGGCCGCCGACGCACGCATCAACGCTGTCTTGAACGAACTGAAAGATCTAGGTGCGGTACCGAGCTACCACGCGCTCGACATCGCAGACGAAGACGCGCTGGCGCGCTGTCTACAGGACATTCGCGCGGCGGGCACTGAGATTTCGGCTGTCATTAATGCGGCTGGCGTGCTGCGCGATGGGCTCTTGATGGCAACTACGCCACAAGACGCGGCCACCGTGGCCGCACCCAAAATCGCCGGTACACTCGCCCTTGACCGGGCCACGCGAGGGGATCGGCTTGAGGCGTTTGTCCTGTGCTCTTCCCTGGCCGGGCTAAGCGGCAATATGGGTCAGAGCAGCTATGCTTTTGCCAATGGATGGCAAGACGGTTTCGTGAGCGAACGAGCCGTGAAGGTGGCCCAAGGGCAGGGGGGCGGGCGTAGCGTCTCGATCAATTGGCCTCTTTGGGCCGAGGGCGGGATGACGGTGCCAGAGGCGGCTGCGCATGCGATGTCCAACCGCTTTGGGTTGGAGGCGATGCCGACAGATGCCGGTATGTACGCATTGAACGCAGCCCTGCATCAAGGGGACGGCCAATTCGTGGTGGGATATGGACGGCCAGAAAAGATCATAGAGACCTTGGACGACGGCAGCGCGTGTGCACCGCGTGCGGAGCCAGAACCTTCTCCGCAAAAACGCCCGCAACCCGTACAGGACGTGCTCGCGCAATTGCGGGCCACGGTGGCCGAGATCGTTCGTGTCGCGCCAGAAGACCTCGATGTTCATGAAGCGCTCGCCGATCTTGGGTTCGACAGTATCGCGTTTACGGAACTTGCGGCGCAGTGCACCCAGACGCTCGGGGTGCAGATTGATCCTAGCCTCTTTTACTCGAACACCACTCTGGCCGAGGTCAGCACGGCGATCACGGAAGAACTTGCCTTGAACCAACCGGATGTAGCGGCCCCCGCAATCCGGCGCACAGAGCCAACGCGGACCCCGGACCCAATCGCCATTGTTGGGATGAGTGGGGCCTTCCCGGGCGCCAATTCGATTGATCAGTTCTGGCAAAACCTGCAGGCCGCCTCCGAAGTCATTTCCGAGATTCCTGGGGATCGATGGGATTGGCGCGCCATTTGGGGGGACCCGAAGTCCGAACCAGGCAAGAGCGACATCAAATTCGGTGGCTTCCTCGAGGACCTGAGCCAATTCGATCCGCTGTTTTTTGGGATCTCGCCACGCGAGGCGGCTTTGATGGACCCGCACCAGCGCCTTTTGCTGACCCATGTTTGGCGCGCGCTAGAGGATGCCGGCATTGCGCCAACGGCTCTTGCCGGATCTTCGATGGCGGTGTTCATGGCGACCTCGCCCAGTGATTACGCAGATATGGCACGTGAGGATGGGCTGGTTCTGAAGCAGATGTCGCCGTCAAGCATGGTCGGCTCGATGTCACCTAATCGGATCTCGGCCTATCTGGACCTGCATGGACCCTCCGAACCGGTGGAGACGGCTTGTTCCAGCGGCCTTGTCGCGCTTCACCGCGCGGTTGAGGCTATCCACAATGGTTGCGACGGCGCCATCGTGGGCGCAACCAACACAATGATGATGCCCTACGCGCATGTCAGTTTTGCGCGGTCTGCAATGCTTAGCCCCGAAGGGCAGTGCCGGACGTTCGACGCCAATGCGAACGGCTATGTCCGGTCCGAAGCGGTCTGCAGCCTGGTTCTGAAACCACTAAGCATTGCGCAGGCAGAGGGGCTGCTGATCTATGGCGTAATCCGTGGATCGGGCGTGAACCACTCGGGCAAGTCCAGTTCCTTGTTCGCACCAAACGCCCAGGCGCAGCAGGCGTTGATCGAACAGGTTTGGCACGAGGCAGGCGTAACGCCACAGGACGTGGGCGCGATCGAACTGCATGGGACCGGCACTGCAGTGGGGGACCCCATTGAATTTGCCGGGATTGCGAAGGCAGTTGAGAGCTTTGTCTCGCCCTCGGGTAGCATCGCCCTGTCGAGCGTCAAATCCCATGTTGGCCATACAGAAGTGGCGGCTGGGCTTGTCGGTTTGATCAAGATGCTCCTGCAAATGCGGCACGGTACATTGATCCCGGACCGGCATAGGCAGGCGGTAAACCCGGCAATTAAGCTAGATGGAACGCCCTTCGAACTGGTGGATGAGATGCGCGCTTGGTCCGCGCAATCCCGGCGCGTTGCGGGGGTTAGCTCATTCGGATTTGGCGGCGTGAATGCGCATGTCGTGGTCGAGAATGCACCGGAGCCAAAGCCAGTGAGTCCGCAGGCGGGACCGGAGGTCTTCATACTGTCAGCGCAATCTGAAAAGGCCTTAAAGGCTACCGCGCAGAGCCTTCTCAATTTCATTGGCGGCAATCCAGAGGTCAGCATCGACGCACTATGCGCGACGGTGCAACTGGGTCGCGCTCCGTTGCGCCACCGTTTGGGCGTCGTAGCAGCGAGCTTGCCGGAACTTGAAGGTGAACTGCGGGCTTGGCTGTCTGGGCGCGTGTCTCAGGTCCTCACAGGGGCTGTTCGGGCCGGAAAAACCGGCGGAGTGTCTGCTATGGACGTAGCGCCCGCGGACATGGCGCAAACCTTTGTTGCAGGACAACCTATGAATTGGCGTGATTGGCGCCTTGCGACTGGCCGTGGTCTGCCGCAACGATTGCGCCTGCCTCCGACCGCGATGGATATGCGGCGCTGTTGGTACAAGGATGCGGACACGCCCGCACATACGCCGCCGCGCCTAATCGGTGAGGGAACCCGCACGTCCGAAGGGTGGCGTTTTGACCTGAGTTTTAGACCGGACGCGAGCTTTCTTACAGATCATGTCGTGCAGGGGAGACAAATCCTCCCTGCTACCGCCTATATCGAGATCGCCCGCGCAGCAGCGGTTGAAATTACGGGCGCAGATGCAGTCGAGATTACCGGCCTGACGTTCCGCTCTATGGTAACGGCGGAAGATGTCACCCGTGGGCTGTCTCTCGCCGTGCGTGGCGACGGTCCCCGCTGGGACTTTGGTCTGGAGGATGCGCAGGGCAAGGTTTTTGCTACAGGCAAGCTTGGAGCCTGTACCGATACATATGTTGTCGCACTTCCTTCAATCCCTGCGGTTGCTGTGACTTCTGAGGGTGCGCGGTTTTACGAAGCGTTCCAACAAATGGGCATCGATTATGGCCCGGCCTTCCGCCTTATCCAAAGCGCTGAGTTGGCGACGGGGCAGGTAGAGGCAAGACTGGCGCAGGTGCTCCCTGAACCCGCGTTTGAGGCACAGCTGGCTTTGCCGCCAAACATGCTCGATGCGGCGTTACAGACCACGCTTGGCCTAGTGTTGGGGCAGAAGACCCTGCCCACCAGCGTTCCGGTCTACCTAGACTGTGTCCGTGTCCTGGGTCCTTTGCCACGCCAAGTTGATATCGCAGTGGCAGAGCAGCGTGGTGGTTCGCGAACTGACATTCAGATCAAAGCTCCGTGTGGGGCCGTGCTGGTCGATTTGGCTGGGCTAAAGACCGCGCCTGTGCCGAGCCGCCCGGACAAGACGCGGGATCGCACATCTGTGCAACAGCCGTCACAGGCGAGCTTGGATCTAGTCCAAACGCTCAAGACAATGATTGCAGAAATGGCGCATGTCAGCCCGGACGACATCGCGAGCGATGCTGAGTTCTCTGAATTCGGGCTCACCTCGATCAATTTTGCCGAGATGGGCGCAAGGCTTGAGACGTTGATAGGGGCAGAGATCGCGCCGACGCTATTCTACGAAAGCCCGAGCGTTGACGGGCTTGCTGCCCGGCTCAAGCCTGCGCCAGAGGCTCAAATGCCGCGCCCCGAGCCTGTCGCGAATCATACGCCTGAACCCGCCAACCGTTTGGAGCGCGCGCCGGTACAAGGGGTTTTGTCAGAAGTGCTGGAGGATATCTCGGCGCTCATTCAAATCCCGCGGGACGAGTTGGACGCCGATATCAGCATGGCGGAGTTTGGCTTTGACAGCCTGCTTTATGCAGAGCTTGGCAGCCGCTTGACCTCGCGGTTTGCCGTCGAGGTCACGCCTGTATTGTTCTACGGGACGGACACTGTGCGCGATCTTTGTGCGGCTTTGGTGGCGGATTACGGCGTGGGCGCGTCCAAGGCGCCGCATCCAGAGCTGCAGCCTGTCCCAGCCCCATTGCTTGCTGTGACCGAGCCCACCGCACAACCAGCGTTAAAGGCCCCCGCAGTTATCACACCTCCGGCGCCCGAGCAAAACAGCACGGACATTGCAATCATCGGCATGAGCGGTGCATTCCCTGGCGCAGACAGTATCGAAACGTTCTGGGCCAACCTCATGGCTGGGCGCGATGTCATCACGCGTCCACCCGAATGGCGTTGGGATTGGCGCGCGGTTGATGGGGACCCTCGGACTGAGCAGGGGAAAACCAACGTGCATTGGGGTGGGTTTACCGACAGCGTCGCCGAGTTTGACCCCAAAATGTTCGGTATGTCGCCGACCGAGGCCGAGTTGACCGACCCTCAGCAGCGCGTGATGATGACCCATTCTTGGGCTGCGATTGAAAATGCAGGTTACGCACCGGCAAGCCTCGCTGGCACCAAGACAGGGCTCTATATTGGTACCTCGAATTCGAGCTACTGTCGTAACATCGAGGCGCGCGGCGACACCTGCGATCCCCGATGGGTGACGGGCAACGTGGCCTCGATCGGGCCGAGCCGGATCAGCCATATGCTCAACCTGCAGGGCCCCAGCGAACCTTTTGATACGGCGTGTTCCTCAAGCCTTGTGGCGCTGCATCGCGCGGTCGAAGATCTTAAGGCGGGGTATACTGACATGGCGCTTGCGGGCGGCGTGAACGTGATACCCAATGCGGACATGCACGTGGCCTTTGCGTCAGCTGGTATGCTGTCGCCCGATGGGCGCTGCAGGACGTTTGACGCGTCTGCCAATGGCTATGTGCGTGGCGAGGGTGTGGGCATTGTCGTTCTCAAACGTTTGGCCGATGCGCGGCGTGACGGTGATGAGGTGCTCGCTGTTGTCAAAGCCTCTGGCGTGGCCCATGCTGGGCGCGCTGCATCGCTGACTGCCCCGAACCCCGCGTCGCAGGCCAGCCTAATCGCCGAGGTTATCGGTCGTGCGGGAGTGGATGCCCGCGACATCACCTGCTGGGAGGCGCATGGCACCGGCACAGCATTGGGTGATCCGATTGAGATCGAGGGGCTGAAGTCGGCCTTTAAATCCCACGGTGCTGAGGGCGGCGGCACATGTGTCGTCGGCACGGCCAAGTCCCATATCGGCCATCTTGAGGTCGCTGCAGGCGTAGCTGGGCTGATCAAAGCTGTGCTTCAGATGCGGCACCGGCGGATTGCGGGTAACCTGAACTTCGAGACGCTGAACCCTGCCGTAAAGGTCGAAGGCAGTGCATTTGATCTGGCGCTTGAGACACGCGAGTGGCAACCAGCGCCGGGCAAGCGGTTGATGACAGGTGTCAGTTCGTTTGGATTTGGCGGCGTGAATGCTAGCGTCCTCCTCGAGGAAGGGGACATGTCGTGGCCCAATGGTGACTGCGCGCAACCTGATACCTCGCAAGAGATCATAGTGCTGTCGGCGCGCAGTGCCGACGCGCTCGCGTCACAGGCCAAGGCTTTGGCCAGCCATATTGAGGCGCTGCAAGATGCCCCCGGCCTGTTGGCACGGGTTGCTCATACGCTGCAGGTGGGGCGCGAGGCGATGCCGCATCGTTTGGCCTTTGTGGCGTGCTCCGTCGAAGATATGGCCCAGACACTTTGCTCTGGGACCGCTCGCAGCGTGCATGTCACCCAAACCAGCGGCCTTTCGGATTCTGATGTGGCGCTGCTACAGGACCGCTGGGTGGCCGAAATGGATATCTCGGCGGCATGTGATGCGTGGTTGAATGGGTTGCCCGTTGATTGGCCCCGGTTCCGAACCGACCCGCCACGCCGGATCGCGTTACCGAGTTATCCCTTTGCGCGGGACCGCTATTGGGTCAGCGCGCCAGGAGCTGCGGCAAAGCCCGCCAAGGCGCCTGAACCACAGCTGGCAGCTAGCCCCGCTGATAGCCCTGTCTTAGCCATAACAGCGGCCTTCCTTGGCATTCCAAGCGACGAGATCGACAGCGGGGCCGGGCTGGGTGATTTGGGGATCGACAGCATAGGGTTGATGACCATCGTCAGCCGTCTGCAGGCGCAACTGCCTGCTCTGAAATCGGTTGCGGGTCTGGGCGAGCGTATGTTGCAGGTCCGCACGCTTGATGCCCTGCAAAAGCAGGTGGACGAGATTATAGAACCAAGCGAGGTGGCCGCAGATGTCGACCAAGCGCACCGTGTGCATCTAGATCTCTACGCAAGCAGCCAGAAATCCGACCCGATGAATCTGCTGATTTCGCGCCCCTCTGTGGGGTCGGGGAAGTCAGCGCGGGCCGCAGCCGGATTGATCATCGACGAAGGTCACCCGCTGTTCTTTGACCACCCGCTGGACCACGTCTCGGGCCTGCACCTATCAGAAGCGATCAGCCAGTTGGTGCGCGCCGATGTCCTTTGCCGCGACGGCGCGGACCCGCGCGATCCGGTCTTTTTACGGCGGATGAAGTTTGAGTTTCCGAATTTTTGCCAAAAGGCCGCGACGCAGATCACGGCGCATCGGCTGAGTACAACGACAGGCTATGACTATCACGGCGAGGCGGTGCAAAATGGCAAAACGGTTGCGTGCGGACGTTTGTCGGTTGGAGAGATCCCATCCGGGTTTACTCCGCCAAAGCCCGCACCCAAAGGGCGTCGCGTCGCGCGTCAGCGGGTGAACAAACATCTGGCCGAAAACGTGCTTTTGTCGAACCTCAAATATGACGGGATGGCCGCGACCGCGCTTCTGAGCGTTGCCAAGGCCGCAGGGTTTTACAACGACTTCAATGGGCCATTGTGGGACAGCATTGTCCTACTAGAGGCGGTACGGCAGTTGATGCGCAGCTATGCGACACGCAGCGCTGGCAAGGTGGCGCGCTCTGACGGGGTCACCTTCTTGCGGGATGTGTCTGTGCGGCTCGACCGGCCTGTCTACACCAGCGAAACGGTAGCGTTCAAAGCCTCAGCCGACGATTCCATTACAGTGGGTGGTGCGGTGGTGCTGATCGTGTCCGGCCAGATACTCGAGGCGGTTTCGGGGCGCAAGATTGGAGAATTCTCCACCTCTGCCGCGACCATACCGCAGCAACTAAAAGACGCTTGGGAAGGCCAACGCGCGCCGCGCCACGCCGAAGAGGATAGCCAATGAAGACACTCAAGCTTATCGCCGTGGATATCGACGGCCCCTTGCTCACGGATAGTTTCGCACCGCTCTTAAAGCTGAGCTGCGAGTTCTACGGCCTCGACTACACCAAGGATATGGAAGACAACATGTTCTCACGCAATCGGGCAGAGGCGACGGCCTATTTCCGGTCGCAGTTCAAAGAGGTGCCTGAGGATTTGAAAGGCAAAACGTCGGAAGAAATGGAGCAGTCATATTTCGAGTTCCGCCAGAACTACCTCAAAGAAAACCCGATCAAACTGGCCGAAGGCGCCGAGGCCCTGATGGAACTGCTGCCTAGTCTCGGGGTCAAGCTTGTCTGCTATGGCGGGCTGGACGAGAAATACATGCGGCGAGAGCTCGGCGCGTCGGCGGACATCTTTGAGCAATATATTTGCACCAACGATTTCCGCCCTGGCGTGGGTGAAATTGTCGAGGACTACTACAAGCTGCCCGCGCATCAAGTGTTGTTTATCGATGATGTGAACTTCGTCGCCACCCATGCACGTCAGATCGGTGCCTGTTTCATTGGGGTGCCTGCGTCCACGGATTGGGGCTTCCAGCGTCAGGGCATGGAAGACGCCGATCTACCGTTTATCTGTGCCGACTCTAGTAAAATTGATCTCGATCTGCTTAAACGTGTGGATACGCTTGCCGCTGAAAACGCATTTTGGAAGGATCCCGTTGCGTGACCCTCACGACTAACATCTTGGGAGAAATACTGTGCAACTTCTAAACGTTCTTCGCCAGGAGTCGCCTCAAACGGTTCGCAACATCGTCGTCCTGACGGTGATCTCTGGTGCGGCCAATGCGGCGCTGGTGGGCTTTATCAACTACGGCGCGGACGCTGTGTATCGTGGCGAAGACACGACTTGGGCCTTTGCAATGTTCCTCGCGTGTCTGGTGGTCTTTGCAGTGGCCAAGATGCGAGCAGAAACGGCCGGCAAGCGGCTATTTGACGATGCGATGACGCGCCAGCGCGAGCGCCTGATGGACAAGCTGCTTGCACTGCGATTGGACGCGCTCGAACAGATGCGCCGCTCGGACGTCATTTCGACGAGCGCGCGCAGCATCGGTCAGGTCGTCCAGGCATCAGACACCATCGTTTACGGCCTGCAGTCGATGTTCATGTTGTTCTTCTGTGCGGCTTACCTTGCCTTTGTGTCTTTCGCGGCGTTTCTCGCAGTGGCAGGGGCGCTTGTTTTCGCAGCGCTCTACCGCCATTCCCAACAGGGCGAAAGCAAGAAGCAAATGGTGGCCTTCTCGGAGAATGAAAAAGAGCTGTCGAACTTGGTGGCCGAGTCCCTAGCCGGGTTCAAGGAAGTAAAGATCAATGCCAAGCGTCGCTCGGCCCTGCGCGCGGATTATGCGCGCCTCGTGGATCTATCATCAATACTGAGCCTGCGCGCGACCGAAGAAATCGTGAAGATGCGCCTGATCATCCAGTCGGTTTTCTTCTTGGTCATCGCTGTCGTTGTTTTTGTGATCCCAAAGATGACGGACATGTACGCGCTTGAAGTGCTCGAAATCACGGCGATCGTGCTTTTTCTCATCGGGTATCTGGCAGGCTTTCTGGACATCTTCCCGGTGTTGTCGCGGACCAACAACGCCCTGCGCGACCTGGAAGAGTTGGAAGAGAAACTCGACGCCCAGATGGAGGTCCTTTCGCTCAATCCGGTGGATGGCGACGCGTTTGAGGCGCTCGAGTTGCGCGATGTTCAATTCACCTACTTTGATCCTGACGAGAGCAGGGGCTTCCAGCTTGGACCGATTGATCTGCGGGTCAAAAAGGGCGAGGTGCTCTATGTCGTTGGGGGCAATGGCAGCGGAAAATCCACGCTCATCAAGGTGCTCACTGGCCTCTATCCGGTGGCGGCAGGCGAATTGCTTTTTAACGGTGAGCCTATGGCCAGTGGTGATCTAACATCGTTTCGCCAGAATTTCTCTCTGATCACCGGGGATTTCCACCTCTTTAGCCGCCTGTATGGTTACGAGGACGCCGATCAAGAGCTTGTTGCGAAGCTTATTGAGAGAATGCAGCTGACCGACAAAGTAAGCTTTGCAGACGGTGCCTTTACCACCAAGGCCCTATCCACAGGCCAGAAGAAGCGCCTCGCGATGGTCGCAGCCCTGGTTGAGGACAGCGCCATCTATGTCTTTGACGAATGGGCTGCCGAACAGGACCCGCATTTCCGGTCGGTCTTTTACACCGAAATCCTGCCCGAATTGAAGGCCGACGGCAAAACGATAATCGCGATTACGCATGACGACGCCTACTTCGATCAGGCGGATCGCATCATAAAATTTGATTACGGGAGGATCAGCAAAGACACTGAATAAAGTTGCAAAAAAACCGAAACCTAACTACCACATATAGTGGGTTGAGCCACAGGCTAAGCCCCGAATTTAGAAAGGACAAATTCCATGAGTGAAGTTACAGCAGAAGTGTTGGAAGTCTCGGTTGAGGCACTGGCCGACAGCCAATCCTCAGCGATTATTGACCGTCATATCCTGTCAGCAATGGGCGTGGGCCTCGTGCCGATCCCGCTGGTTGACGTGCTTGGTATTGGCGCGGTGCAGTTGAACATGATCCGCCGCCTCGCAGAGACGCACGGCGTCGAGTATTCCGAAAAACGGGCCCGCTCGATCATCATTTCGCTCGTTGGCGGCGCGCTACCAGTGTTTGGCGCATTGCCGTTTGCCTCGTTGGCACAGGCCATCCCCGTGATCGGTTGGAGCCTTGCGCTGAGCTCAACTGTTATCCTTGCTGGTGCCTCGACATACGCGGTTGGCAAGATCATGGAGCGTCATTTTGCAAATGGTGGCGGCATGGACGACCTGGATGTCAAATCCGCGCGCGAGCGGTTCACTGACTTGGTCGAGCAAGGCAAAGAAGCCGCAAAAACGCTCAAGAACAAAGCCTCCGGCAAATAATCGACCCGCCGGTTTGAGCGAATGAAAAACTAAGCTAAGGAGAGATAGCTTTTATGGGACAGTTTCGACCCAGGCTGATGCTTGGCTTCCTCTTGGGGTTGACGGTATTCATTTACTTCATCCCCGAGACTTTTGTGAGCATTCGCCCAGGCGAGAAGGCCGTCCTATGGCAGCGCTTCTTTGGCGGTACACAGACCGACAAAGTCTACGGTGAAGGGCTCCGCGTGATCTTCCCTTGGGACGAGCTGTACATCTACGACACGCGCAAACAGATGGTACAGCGCGAGCTCGACATCCTGACGGAAGAAGGGCTCACAGCCCAGATCGCGCTGGCCATCAGATATCACCCAGACCGCAACCTTTTGGGTGAGTTGCACCAAAAGATTGGCCCCGACTACGAGCAGGTCATTGTGATACCCGAGGTGGAGAGCGCGATGCGTCGGGCCGTTGGGTCGCTGCGCACAGAAGCGATATATTCGCGCAGTCGTGAGATCATACGCACCGCAGTGATCGAGGCTGTCGAAGAGGCAAGCCAGAGCTTTGTCACCATTGATGATGTGATTATTCGATCCGTCACGCTGCCACGCGGCTTTCAAGAGGCCGTAGAAGAAAAAGTCCGCCAGCAGCAGTTGGCGGAAAGCTATCAATACCGCCTCTTGGCAACAGAGCAAGAAGCCCGACGTCTCGCCATCGAGGCAGGTGGTTTTGCGGCGTATAACAGGACAATTGAAGAGACCCTGACCCCAGAGCTGCTGCAATGGGAAGGGGTGCGCGCAACCAAAGAAATCGCAACGTCTGAAAACAGCAAGATCATTATCATGGGCAACGGCAGCGATGGTCTGCCTGTGATCCTGAATGCTGAATAGCGAAGGCGGCTGACGTGGATAAGATCGTCTATCTTCTCTACTTATTTCTGACCACGACAACGCTGGTCCTGATCCTGCGCGCGCTCTGGTCCTACACCATGGAGCGACCAGTGCAGCTGCGGGCGTTGGGCTTAATGGTGGTCTTTCTTTCGGGGTTGGTCGCGGTCTACTTTTACGTGCGCGAGCGCCAGCCAGATGCTTTGGGTGATGCGCGGGCCGAGTTCGCCGCAGCCCCCGATGCACCGATTAAGATCGCGGCGGTTTGGCCCGACGATGACCCAGGCTTTTTTGCCGGTGCCCAGCGTGCAGCTCAAGAGATTAACGCCAGCGAACCCAGCTTTCTGTCTAACGACGGCGAAGTGGTCAACTTTACGGTTGAAATCGAGAACTTTTCCTATGACGCGACCAGTGGCCCGACAATAGGGCGTGACGTCATCAAGGATACACAAGTTTTGGGCGTTGTCGGTCACGCTGATGTGGTTAGCGCCATACGTGGCAGCGCGAGCTATCACGCCTCGGATCTTGTGCTATTCGTGCCCTCGGTGCGGCAGACATCTCTGACCGAGAACCCATTCAAGAGTACTTTTCAGTTGATCGCCGATGACTATTTTATAGTCGACGCGATCGCGGATTTCATCTTTTCGAACGGCTACAAAAAGGTAGCCGTTGTTGCGGCCCGCGATGACTACACGCACCAGCTTTATGTCTACTTCCAGAACGCCTTGGCCATCAAAGTCCTGGGCAATGATCAAAAGTACGAAGCCGACCGAATTGAGGACCCAGATTTCGTTCCGCTCGCGACCTATTTGACCTACGAGGGTTCTTCGCTTGTTTATCGCGAACTTGTCACGACGGTATCCGAGCAAAGGCCTGATTTCGTAGTGATCTTCGATGAAGACCCAGGCGCTGTTGACCTTCTTTTGGAGATCATGAGACGTCGCTTGGACCTACCGGTGGTCATCCTGCCTCAAATCGCCAGTTTCTACCCATCGATCCCGCAGTCAGTTCTAGACAGCATCGATGACGCCCAAAAAGAGCTGATCCATGTGGTGGATCTGAACGACTCTCTGATCCGGGCAGATCAAGCGGACGGATCATTCCGAGAGGCGTTAGTGAGCAACTACGCCTACGACTCCGTGATCCTCATGGCTGACATGTGGAAACGCGCAGCTACGCTGGTGCCGCATGAAGCCGCGACCGAACTGCGGGCGCTGCCGAATTGGGCTTTTGCGGGCCAAACAATCGATTTCTCTCCGCGTGGGAGCCTTCTTGATCCCAAGGTCGACATCCGGGCGCTGACCGATGTTTTTCCCGACTCTTCCCCTGCCACAAATAACTAGGAGGCACACATGCATTTCGCAGCTCTTATCTACCTCGGCGTTTGTTTGTTGATTGCTATGTTCGGCGTCAACAAGCGCATGGGCTTTTGGGGGTATTTCTTTGCTTCGCTCGCTTTGACACCCATTCTGGGTCTCTTGCTGCTGATTGTCTCAGGACCGCGCCGCACATAATGGCCTGAGTTGGGGGTATTAGCGCGTGATCTGCGATTCAGAGCTTTCTTTGGTTTGAAGGGAGTTTCTCGATGGGAGCTACAAGCGAGTTTCTGGCAAGGTTGCCGCGGCGGGCGGATGGTAAGCGGAATTGGCCTTCAGAATTGATGGACATCCATCTCCGTGCTCAACGCCCGCTCCGCCAGCGCCTTTGTCAGCTCTGACAAAATGCCGTCTTTGCCAAACAAATCACCAGGCGCACGGCCTTCCATCAATCGGTCCAAAATGTCTTTATCAATGCTCATACGTGGGTCTCCTCTTCGAGCAGTTACCACGTCAGCGCACAAAATTCAGGTTAGTCCCCGAGAGAGAGTTGGGTGCCAGGTTGGCTCCCTCCGCCACTTGCACATTGCAAAACCGAGATGAGGTCCCTGAGGGGGCCTTTTTTCTTTTTGTTTCAAAGGGGTTTAGCGAGGCCATCCGACTTTCGGAGACCGGCGTTTTGGCCGGAATCGGTCTCTGAACGCCTCGCGTCTCTTGTCTGACGTCAGCGCTTATGGGTCCAAATAGCGGTATTTGATAAGAGAGAGTTGTTGGATCATCGTAACCACTGAGGAGTGGGACATGAGACAGACAACTGGAACACGCAAAAGCCCCGGCGAGA
>JBASXE010000238.1:0-1577 GCA_049276875.1 Roseovarius sp.
CCGGATTGCGCCGACAGGTCGAAGGAAAATGCCACCTCTACATTCGAACATGAGACGATATCGCCGATCAAAGCCTCTGAAACTGGCTCTGCTTCAGTCTCCGATACCCGACAGGTAGCATCAGTCAGGCCCGAGACGCGCACGTCAATGAAGGGGCGGCAACCGGTGGTTGCGTAATGACGGCGGCGACGAAATGCCCTGAACAGGCTGTCTCGGTCCAGCGTGGGCATCAGATGGCAGGTCAATCCGCCCATAGATCCGAACTTGCCTGCGCCGGGGTAACTTGCGCCAACGCGGCCCTTATGCCCGTCAGACGCGGCGACGATGCCAACGCGGTAACCAGCCTTCCGGGCGTCCTCAAATATCCAATCGAAAGTGCCCCAAGCCGAATGAACCTCCACCGAAGGTTCCAGTTTGGCGTCATGCGCGAAGGAGATATTCGCGTAACGCCCGCCAACATGCGCTACGACCAATGCGTCTTCGTCTTTGAGGCGGCTAAATAATTCCTTGGCATCCAGACAGACATTCTCGTCGGTCGAGTCCTCCATCACCAAGGCGCGGTGCGCGCGATAAATTGGACGACCTTCGGTCCTGTACCAGACGTTGTGATCGCCGCCGACCGAAGTATTGCCGGACCACTCGTAGCCTGGCACAGCGAGAAAGCGGCCTGGTTCGTCAAATTCAGCGGTTAGCTGATTCAATTCTGCCCAAAAGCTATCTGTGATCTGAAAGTCATTGCCCTGATGCCCGCAGATGTCGATCAACGCCTTGTCCCGGCCGAAGGAAAAATACTGACGCGCGGTATTGGTGCCGACGGTCTCACCGCTTTGGCCGTGCATGTCGGACCAATAGTGCCGGGTATCGCAGACGACCTGACAGCGCAAGCTGTTGGACCGGGCGACGCATTGCCCTGCGTCATCCAGCATTTCGATCCGCAGGTCACCCTCGCGGTTCATGCGCAACCCTTCCAATCGCAGCACTCCATCGGTTGCCTTGGCCATCGAGATGCGTTCAGGCAGCCCCTCGACCGGCATCGACGAGTTGAGCGTATAGTCGCCCTGATCGGCATCGGTCGGGTTCCCCCAGCGATCTTCGGCTTTCAGGCCAAGCGCGAAGTCTTCGCCAACTTGGCGCAAGGTCGGCAGGATGGCGATATGGCGCGCGACCGGGCCGGGTAGCAATGCGATAACAGGCTGGTGCTCTGGTGGCAAAACCACGAAATCATAGGTGGCGAATGCATCCACATGCACACGGTATTCATGTGCATATTCGCGAAAAGTCTGCATCCGCGTACCCGGCGATCCTCCCGACCGATCTCCAAACCGCACGGTGATCGTATCGCCTTCGGAAAGGAAGTTCAGGCATTTGATATGCACCGTGTTGCCCCACGGGCGGATATTGCTGTTCTTGCTGTATGACGCGCTCAGCCGCGCACCGTTCGAGGCGGTGACGGTGGCATAGCCGGGCGCTTTGGGGTCATCAAATTGTGGCGGCGTCTGATCCGATGCGGATCGGAACGAAATCTTTAACCCGCCCAGATCGTCGATGCCGAAATGCCCGGCGGTATAGACAAGTTC
>JBASXE010000239.1:0-3600 GCA_049276875.1 Roseovarius sp.
GGCCTAGGTTCATCACATTTGGCAAGGTGTCAAAGTTTTTCACAGCATGCCATATACCGTCGGCGGCATCACCTGCATACATGAACTCGCGACGTGCGGTGCCATCGCCCCAAATCTCAACCGAAGGGTCGCTATCACGTTTGGCCGCATGAACCTTAGCAATCACTGCAGGTAAAAGGTGAGATGCGCCCGGCGTAAAGGTGTCATAGGGACCATACAGATTGCATGGGATCAAGGTTTTATAAGAAAACTCACTGTTACGACTGATGTAATCACAAAGCCGCATAGCCAAAATTTTGGCCAAGGCGTACCCCTCGTTGGTAGGCTCTAATGCGCCAGTCAGGATGCTATCTTCTTGAAGCGGATTTTTTCCAAGGGCGGGATACATACACGAGCTGGCCAGATTAATCAGGCGCGGAGTGCCTGCAGCCTTTGCCCCCATAATGACATTCCGCCCGATCATTGAATTGATATCCAGAAAATCGACAGGGGCAGCTATGTTTGCCTGAATGCCGCCAACTTTTCCAGCGGCGTGGATGATCAAATCGGGAGCGCTTTGGGTTATATATGCGGCTGTAGCGTCCGAGTTCATCAGATCAAGATCAGCACGAGTAGGGGCCAATAGATCATAATTTTGGGCTGCGACATGGTCTTGTAAATTACGTCCGACCATGCCGTTGCCACCGGTCAGTAAGATTTTTAACTTAGCCATGACGATCCTTGCGGGTGTCTTCTTGTGCAACAAAAGCAAGGTCTGAGATGACCATCTCTTCCACCATTTCAGACAAACCGATAGTATGGGTCCACCCCAATTGTTCGCGGGCTTTGGTTGGGTCGCCAATTAACAATTCAACTTCAGTTGGGCGGAAATAGCGAGGGTCTACTTCAACGCGGCACGTTCCATCTGCTGCATCATAGCCTTTTTCTTCGACACCTTCGCCTCTCCAATCCAAGTTCACGCCGATTACGGCAAAAGCCTTGTCAACAAAACTGCGCACTGTGTGTGTTTCGCCTGTGGCCAACACAAAATCGTCGCCCACGTCATGCTGAACAATGCGCCACATGCCCTCGACATAGTCTTTTGCATGACCCCAATCCCGCTTGGCACCCATGTTCCCGAGGTAAAGCTTGTCTTGCAGGCCAAGTTTAATCGCGGCAACTGCACGGGTAATCTTGCGGGTCACAAAGGTTTCGCCGCGCAGTGGGCTTTCGTGATTGAATAAAATGCCGTTCGAAGCGTGCATACCGTAGGCTTCACGGTAGTTTACGGTAATCCAATAGGCGTACATCTTGGCCGCAGCATACGGAGAGCGTGGATAAAATGGGGTTGTCTCTCGTTGGGGAACTTCTTGCACGAGGCCAAATAGCTCTGACGTGGATGCTTGGTAAAACCGGCACGTTTTTTCCATGCCTAAAATACGGATCGCTTCCAGCAACCGCAATGTGCCAATACCATCGGCATTGGCTGTGTATTCGGGCGTTTCGAAGCTAACTGCGACGTGGGATTGAGCCGCAAGATTATAAACCTCATCTGGTTGAATATCTTTGATAAGCCGGATCAGGTTGGTGCTGTCAGTCATATCACCGTAATGGAGGTGATATTTGACGTCCCGTTCATGTGGGTCTTGAAACAAATGGTCGATGCGCTGGGTGTTAAACGACGACGCACGTCGTTTCAATCCATGCACTTCGTAGCCCTTTGCCAATAGCAATTCTGATAAATAGGCCCCGTCTTGGCCCGTGGTTCCTGTAATCAGTGCCCGCTTCATATGCATCCCTGCAACTTAATTGTAACTATTCCAAAACCATGTTTGCTCTCGAACCTCAAGAACATTACAGCTTAGTCATCGTAAGGAGCGCGCACAATGATTACCCCTGTTTTGCTTTGTGGCGGGTCCGGCACCCGCCTTTGGCCACTGTCTCGCAAAAGCTACCCCAAGCAATTCGCGTCCCTGATCGGCGACACGAGTCTGTTCCAATCGTCCGCAAAACGTTTGGCGGGGGCGGGGTTTGCTGCCCCACTGGTTCTAACAAATTCAGATTTCCGGTTTATCGTAACCGAACAATTGGCGTCTGTCGGTATCGACCCAGGCGCTATTTTGATTGAACCGGAAGGGCGTAACACCGCCCCTGCGATTCTGGCGGCGGCGATGCATATACACGCTCAAAATTCAGAAGGGCTAATGCTAATAGCGCCCTCTGATCACGTGATCCCGGATGGAAAATTATTTCGGGCGGCTGTGGAGGTTGGCGTAGAGCGTGCCCGTGCAGGCGATCTTGTAACATTCGGAATTACACCGACCCACGCTGAAACCGGTTATGGTTATCTTGAGCTGTCCAGTGCCCCTGTTGTTGACCGCGCTATTGCGCTCACGCGGTTTGTCGAAAAACCCGATGCAGCATCAGCGCAGGCAATGGTTGATGCGGGTAATTTTCTTTGGAATGCTGGGATATTTCTTTTTTCCGCCAAAACAATAATTGAAGCCTTTGATGCCCACGCACCGCAATTAATGGGGCCGGTGCGCGCAGCATTAGACGAGGCAAAGGTTGATCTTGGGTTTTTAAGATTGGCCGCCGGACCTTGGGCCAAGGCTGATAGTATCTCGATTGACTATGCGGTAATGGAACACGCCAACAATATTGCTGCGGTGCCGTATTTTGGTGACTGGTCTGACTTGGGGGATTGGAATGCGGTTTGGGCTGAACTTGGTCCAGATAGCGACGGAGTTGTTGCATCCGGTAGCGCGACTGCAATTGAGTGTCGAAACACGCTGCTGCGGTCTGAAAGCGAACGTCTTGAGATCGTAGGCATCGGTTTGGATAACATCATTGTTGTTGCTATGCCTGATGCGGTGCTGATTGCGGATAAATCACGGGGGCAAGATGTGAAACTTGCCGTCTCTAAGTTGGCGGAAAAACGTGCGGCGCAGGCAACTCAGTTTCCGCGCGATCATCGTCCTTGGGGCTGGTTTGACAGCCTCGCTATCGGTGATCGTTTTCAAGTCAAACGCATTGTAGTGAACCCAGGTGCCGCCCTAAGCTTGCAAAGCCACATGCACCGATCAGAGCACTGGATAGTGGTCGCAGGCACTGCTAAGGTAACTATTGATGATGTCGTCGAACTGATTGGCGAAAATCAATCCGTATACATTCCCTTGGGTGCGGTGCACCGGATGGAAAATCCAGGCAAGGTGCCTATGGTTTTGATCGAAGTGCAAACGGGGAGTTATCTTGGAGAGGATGACATCATACGCTATGAGGATATTTACGCCCGAGACTAGAATAATAGCTGCCCCCGTGGTGCTACCTTGCAACGATTAGCACGGACCGGAGGCCACGCGAATTGTGTACAGAAGCCACAGACAATTGGAAATCACGAGGATCTATGGATCAATATCAAACGTTGATTATTCACCTTCCCCGCGCTATTGGGCGGCAAGATCAGGTGGCGCATTTGTCAAAGGCAACGCCCTATAAAACAGAGGTTTTGGATGCTGTAGAGGGCGCTACGTTAAGTGACGCAGAACGTGCGGAGGTCTATTCAGGCACAATGATACACAGCCCCAAGTATCCTTTTAAGTTAAATTCAGGGGAAATCGG
>JBASXE010000240.1:0-5158 GCA_049276875.1 Roseovarius sp.
AGGTGTCACCCAAGCTTCCGAAATCGTTTTCCGCGATCTTGCGTAGGATACGGCGCATGATCTTGCCCGAGCGTGTCTTGGGCAGCCCCGGCGCCCATTGGATGACATCGGGCTTGGCGATGGGGCCAATCTCGTTGCGGACCCAGTCGCTGAGGGTTTTCTTCAGCGCATCAGTGGGTGTCTCATCGGCCATCAAGGTGACGTAGCAATAGATGCCCTGTCCCTTGATCGGGTGCGGATAGCCCACCACGGCGGCCTCGCTCACGGTTTCATGGGCGACGAGCGCGCTTTCCACCTCGGCGGTGCCCATCCGGTGGCCCGAGACGTTGATCACATCATCGACGCGGCCGGTGATCCAGTAATCGCCTTCCTCGTCCCGGCGGCAGCCGTCGCCGGTGAAATAGTAACCGGCGTAATCCCCGAAATAGGTTTTGTAAAAGCGGTCATGATCGCCCCAGACGGTGCGCATCTGGCCCGGCCAGCTATCGGCCAGAACCAAGACACCCTCCACGCCATTGCCCTCGATGATCGCGCCGCTTGTGGCGTCCAGCACCAAGGGCTTGACCCCGAAGAAGGGCTTTTGCGCCGCGCCGGGTTTCAGCTCATGCGCACCCGGCAGCGGTGTCATCATATGCCCGCCGGTCTCTGTCTGCCACCAGGTGTCCACGATGGGGCAGCGGCCACGGCCGACATGTTCGTTGTACCAATTCCATGCCTCGGGGTTGATCGGCTCGCCAACCGAGCCCAACAGCCTGAGCGATGAAAGGTCATATTTCGTGACGTAATCCGGCCCTTTGCCCATCAGCGCGCGGATGGCGGTGGGGGCGGTATAGAACTGGCTGACCTTGTGGCGGTCGCACACGGCCCAGAAACGGCCCGCATCGGGGTAGGTCGGCACGCCCTCGAACATCAGAGTCGTGGCACCATTGGCCAGCGGTCCATAGACGATATAGCTGTGGCCCGTGACCCAACCCACATCCGCCGTGCACCAAAACACATCGCCTTCCTTGTAGTCAAAGGTGATCTCATGGGTCATCGAGGCATAGACAAGGTAGCCGCCGGTGGTGTGCACGACGCCCTTGGGCTGACCGGTGGACCCCGAGGTATAAAGGATGAACAGCGGGTCTTCGGCGTTCATTTCCTCGGCGGGGCAGTCGGTCGCGGCATTGGCGGCAAGCGCGTCATACCAATGATCGCGGGCCTCGACCCAAGCGACCTGTTGGCCAGTGCGCTTGACCACAAGGCATTGCACCGTGTCGGCGCAATGCAACAGTGCTTTGTTCACATTATCTTTGAGGTCGGTCACCCGGCCGCCGCGCGGTGCGCCGTCCGAGGTGATGACCAGCTTGGCATCGCAACCATTGATCCGTGCCGACAAGGCATCGGGCGAAAAGCCAGCGAAAACGATGGAATGGATCGCGCCGATCCGCGCGCAGGCCAGCATCGCATAGGCGGCCTCGGGGATCATCGGCATGTAGATGACGACGCGGTCGCCCTTGGTCACGCCCAGATCCTTCAGCACATTGGCAAAGCGCCCGACATGGTCAGCCAATTCCTTATAGGTGATGTGAAGCGCGGGATCGGTCGGTTCATCCGGCTCGAAAATGATCGCCGTTTGATCGCCCCGTGTCGCGAGGTGGCGGTCGATGCAATTTGCCGCGACGTTCAGCGTGCCGTCCTCATACCAGCGGATATGCAGGTCATCTTTGGCGAAAGAGGTATCTTTGACCTTGGTGTAGGGCTTGATCCAATCGATCCGCTTGCCGTGTTCGCCCCAAAATGCCTCGGGGTCTGCAATGGATGCGGCGTACATGGCGTCATATTTCGCAGCATCGACATGCGGGTTTTGCAGCAGCGCTGGGCCGGGTTTCGTCGTGGTGGCCAAGGTCATCTCTCCATCAGGGTCTTGTGTCGTGAAGCTTCGCCATGGAAGCGCGATTTGGAAAAGGGGACGCGGATGTTAACAACGTTATTGGCGCCTGCGATTGCCGCAGGTGATGCCCAATTGCCCTTGCATCAGGGCCACGAAATTTGGTCAGCCTCCCACAAGCTACGCCACTGTTTTGGGCATAGCCGCCGATCGGGTCACGATGACCTCCCTCCGATCGATGGCTTGCTGCCCTTTGACGCGTGATCTGCGACACACGTTTTGCGTGCACGCAAGATTATGTCGGGAAGATGACAGGTCGCCTCACATTCGAGAACAACTGTCTCGGAAGGCTGCGCTTTTATGTAAACCAATTCATCTGCGCAGTGCAGAAAGAGTAAATATATTTACAACTCAATCTCTGGTTGTCTGGTGTCATCAGGAACCAGTGGCCGAAAACTGTCGTTGAGCCATGGCATTTTTAGCCGTCCCGGTGCGGCGAAATGCTCTTCGATCAATTCTCTTGCGCGGTCCGCGATGCGCGCGGGAATGGGGCCGGTCCAATCACCCGTGGCATAAAGCACGATCCTTCGCGATATCGCGGGTCCGGGCAGGGGGTGCGGATCGATATCGCCCGCAAATCGGCCCGCACGCAGCAGGCTTAGGGGGGTGGTGATGGTCCAACTGCTGCCACCCGCGACCAAGGCCGAGATCGATTGGTTCGAGTCCATCTCGAAGCGATGCGGCAGGCGCAATCCCGCCGCCGCGATGTACCGCTCGATCTGGCGGCCCATCACCTGATCCGGGTCGCGGCGCAAAAAGGTAAGATGCGACAGTGCTTCAAGACCGCCCGATACATCCGTGCCGCGTGGCACCGCCAGAATATAGGGATCATCGATCAGCGGATGCGTAATCGCCGCGCTGGGGCCGGGGCTACTGGCCGCACAGATCGCGATATCAAGCTCGCGCCGGGCGATCTGGCCTTGCAAGGCATGGCTGGCACCTGTCACCAGCCGAAAGGCGCATTGTGTCATCGCCTCGGCTAAATCTGCCGCCAGATGCGGTGTCACCTCGTTCTCGAAATCCTCGATCACGCCCATGGACAGCGCCGAGAGTTCGGACAAATCCAGCATGCTCAGCCCGCGTTGGCCTGCGCGAAGGGCTTGTAGCGCGGTCTCGGCACGTGCCAGAAACAGCCGCCCCGCCGAGGTCAACACCATGGGTCTGCGGGAATGATCGACTAGTTCGACACCCAAAGCCGTGCTGAGATTGCGCAATTGCTGCGAGACGGCGGGCGCGCTCATTCCCAAGCGCTCGGCCGTGACGGCGACTGATCCGGTATGGGCCAGTGTTTCAAACACCTCTAGCCCGCGCAGCGTGACCCCCTTGAGCAAGATATCCCCCATCACGCGCTCACAATCTGTTCGAGCAACTCGGCCGAGCAGGCAATCGAAGCTGCGGTTTTCGGTGGTGTCGCAAGATCCCAGATCGCGGCACTGGCAAAGCTATCGCCGGCAAAGCCTGCATCAAGCACTACGAGCCAGCCCAAATGGCCGACCAACCCCCCGATTGGGCTATCGGCCGGTTGGCCATGGCTTATATCGGGAAATAGCAGTTTAAGCGCCGTGCGCGGTGGCGCAGGCAGCACGGCTGGACCCGAAAGGTCGGGGTGGCCGATCCGGCCCGGACCATCGGGGCCGAAAGCCAAGACAGCCAGACCGCGTTCCCCTAAAGCACCGGTGGCGCAGATCATGCCGCCCGGATCGCTGCTTTGTTCCAGCCGGAGAGCGGCAATTCCTTGCGCACGGGCAACCCCGGCAAGATCGGACATCACCCCCGACAGCGCGGCGGCGGCAAAGCCATGCTGCGCATCAAGCCGCATGAAACCCGGTCGCGCGCGGATCAGCTGTGCCTGGGTTGCAGCCAGCAAGCGCCCATAGCGCATCAGACGGATATCGCGCAGCAGCGCCTCGATCCCGTTTGCGCGCTCACCCGCGGCTTCGGCGGCGGCGACTTCGGCGGCGACCGCGCGCGCCACACTCTCGGGCGCGCCCGCTCTGGTCAGGCAGTCGCGCGCCAAGGCGCGCAGATCGGCAAGGCTAAGGAATTCGGTCATGGGTCTAGTCTTGCCCCCGTCCCGCCACCCGTCAATGCCACAGCGTCATGCTTCGATAACAAGCTGGGGAAATCTGCGTGCCGTGTCGCGAATTGCAGCAGCCAAGCGTTCATAGGCCGGGCCAGCACCGGACGACGACCGCCACACCAAACCGATCGATCGGGCAAAGCGCCGACCACGAAAGGGCCGCACAATCACATCGCGCGCCCGCCCTTGGATCTCGCTTTCGACGTAAAGCGCGGGAAGAAATGTCAGCCCCATGTTCATCGCAACCATTTGGCGCAGTGCGTCAAGCGATGTGCCTTCATACTCGCGCGACAGATGCGCCCCGGTTTCCACGCAAAGCGCCGAGATCATATCGTAAAGCGCATAGGCCGGCGACAGCGACAAGATGGTCTTGTCGGCCAGATCGTCATTGCCGAGTGTCTCGCGTGCTGCCAGCGGATGACCGGCTGGCATGGCGACGGCCAAGGGTTCGCGAAACAGCCGCGCATGCGAAAGTGTCGCGCCCGAGACGGGCAATTGCGTCAAGATCAGGTCATGCACCCCATCATGCAATTCGCGCTGGAGATCGCGCGGTGCCGCCTCGCGGATATAAAGGCGCAGATCGGGATGGCTGACGCGCAGATCGCTGACAACATGCGGCATCAGATAGGGACCAAGCGTGGCCGAGGTGCCAAGGCGGATCGTGCCGCCCAGCCCCGATTTCAACGTGACCGAGAGGTCCAAGATCCCTTGTGCGGCATCCAGAATCTCGCGCGCACGCCGCGCGACTTCGCGCCCAGCCAAGGTCAGGCGCACCGGCCCGCGGCCGCGTTCGACCAAGATCAGGCCGAGCGTATCCTCCATTGTCTTGATCTGGACCGATAGCGATGGCTGGGAAATACCGCAGCTTTCCGCGGCTTCGCGGAAGTGGTGGGTCTCTTCCAAAGCGATGAGATATCGCATTTGGCGCAGGGTGATGGGCAGAACGGATGAAGCCATGCGCGAAGGAATAGGTTTTTCCAATCGAAGATCAATAGACTTCTATCTTTTTCCTATGCTGCCTGCGGTCTAGCTTTGCCTGACCAAGCGATTGGTGCGGCGCGACGTGGGCACGCGCGTGACGCCGCCGAAAACTGACCCGAGCTGGTGGTTGTCCCTTCCAGTGTTCACGGATCGGGGAAGTTTTCACA
>JBASXE010000241.1:0-3352 GCA_049276875.1 Roseovarius sp.
CACGACGAAGGATGCGTCCTACACGCCGATCGTCAGCCAATTGCGGCTCTATGCCGATGAGGTCGCGTGAACGCGCTTTCCGTTCCAAAGGCACACGCCTTCGCTGCCTCTCGGCTGCGCCTCGAACGCGAACGCGTGCACGCCATTTGATTGAGAACGGAAAACGCTGAAATGTCCCAGACATCCAGTTTTGTGATCGCGAATGACGCGGGCGCGGCCGTTCGGGCGCGGATCAACGAGGTGATCGCGGCCCTGCAATCGACGAGTGCCGGGGCCTCAGCGCCAACAGCGACGACGGCAGGTATGCTCTGGGTCGACACCTCGGTCTCCCCGCCAGTGCTCAGGCGCAGGAACGCCACCAATACGGGCTGGGATGCGCTGCTCGAGGCAGCGGGCAATCTGGCGGGGCTCGCCAACACAGCCGTAGCTCGAACGAACCTCGGGCTCGGGACCATGGCGACGAAATCCGCCGCCGATTACGACGCGGCGATCTTGGCGAAGGCTGCGCTCGCTGTCGCGACCTTCACCGGCGTCGTCACTGCCCCGAACTTCGTCTCTTCGTCAGATGCCCGACTGAAATCCGATGTTGAGACCATAGTCGACGCGCTGGCCTTGGTCAGCGCCTTGCGCGGCGTGCGCTTTACCATGGATGGCAGCCGCCAGATCGGCGTCATCGCCCAGGAGGTCGAGGTCGTCCTGCCCGAAGTCGTGCGGGTGGGTGAGGCAGGTCAGCTCTCGGTCGCTTACGGCAATATCACTGGCCTTCTGATCGAGGCCGTCAAGGAACTGGCCGCTCGGGTGGCGGAATTGGAGGAGGCGCGCCCATGAATGACGATGGGTTCATCGACCTGATCAACTCGTTCTTCGGAGGCGCAGTGACCACGCTGATCGGTGCCTTTACCGGCCGGCTGATGTGGCATTCGGGCGAGGTGAAGCTCGGCCGCCGCCGCTTCTTCGGCAAGGAGCTTCTCTGGGAAATCCCCGTCGCCGTCGGTATGGCCCTGATCGGGGAGGCGGCAGCGCGTTACATCGGCCTGTCGCAGCCCGTCTCGACCGGGTTTGTGGCAACCCTTGCTTATCTGGGCCCACGTGGGGCCGAAGCACTGCTCGCCGCCTGGCTCTGCCGCAAGAAATAAACCGTCCACCACGTCGCTGAAATCACACACGCCGTCCCATCTGGGGCGGCGTTTTGCATTGCATGGGAGACAACCATGACGCCATTCGATATCGCCCGAAGCTACATCGGCACGACCGAGGGCCCGGGCCCCGCCGACAACCCCGTCATCATGGAGATGTATGCCTCGGTCGGTCACGACTGGGTCGAACACGACTCTGTGGCCTGGTGCGCCGCATTCGTCGGGCATTGCCTTGAGAGGGCTGGGATCCGCTCGACCCGCAAGCTGACCGCACGGTCTTATCTCGACTGGGGTGTGCCTGTGGAAGTGGTGGACGCCCAGCAGGGCGACATCGGTGTGATCCCGCGCGGCTCCTCCAGCTGGCAGGGCCACGTGTTCTTCATCGACCGGATCGAGAGCGCTTGGGTTTGGGGCCTTGGCGGCAACCAGGACGACGCCGTCAATGTGAAGCGCTACCCGCTTTCCAAGCTACTCGGGGTGCGGCGCGCGGGCAATGTCGCGCCAAGCGTGACGATGTCCGTCGAGGAGGTGCAAGGACGTCTAAAGGAACTCGGCTATCACGAGGTGGGTCAGATCGATGGAAAGATCGGGCCGCGCACCCGCGCTGCCATCCTGGCCTTTCGGCAGGACAACGACCTGGCCCTCGTGCCCATCATCGACGTTGCGCTGACCGAAGCGCTGGAAAATACCGCTCCTCGCGAAATCGCACCTGAGAGGGCATCTGGCGCGCCTGCCGAAAGCAGGATCGTAACAGCATCCAATGCGCAGATCGGTCTCGGTGTCATTGGCGCGGCGGGCTCGATCGGCAGTCAGATCGCCCCAGCGCTTCTTGAAGCAGAGCAGGCGCGCGATGTGGCCGGGCGCGTGTTCACCTTGATCGGGCTGGAAAGCTGGCTCTCCAATGCCCTGCCATGGATTGGTGCGGCGGTGTTTATCGGTGTGGTGATCTATGCCCTGCGCGCGAAAGCAGCCCGGATCGACGACTATCGCTCGGGGAAAACGCCATGACCTGGGTCTTGATCGTTGTCTCCTGCATCGCGGGCGACAGCCTGCCTGACTGCGGCAGTGAGATCAGCCCAGTTCGCTTTCCTGACTTTATCGCCTGCGAAGATGCCGCTGTCCGTACACATGAACACATGCGGGCCGGCACCGATGCGCGCGGGCAAACCGTACTGCTGCTCGATACGCGCTGCTTGGCCCTTTTACCGGGGGCACCCGCATGAATGCCATCCTGAACATACTATTCGCGGGCCTTGGTCGGCGCTTCGCCTATTGGGGAGCGCTCATCGCCGCGGTGTGCATCGCCGTCTGGATCCTGCTCCGGCGGGGCAAGCACGCGGCAGAGGCCGCCCTCGCCATCCGCCGCGCCGATGCCCGTGTCCGCGCGCTGCAAACGTCCAAGGACATCCGTCATGACCTTCAAAACACTGATCGTACCGATCTTGAGCGTCGGGCTGACCGCTGGATGCGCGATTGACCCGCGGGGTTTGCGGGACGATTGCGATTGGGCCGAGCCCATTCGTCCGTCCCATAGTGATGTGCTGAGCGACAGCACTTTGGCTCAGATCGTTGCCCATAACGAGGTTGGGTCGCGGCTCTGCGGGTGGCAGCCATGACGGTGGCCACCTTGAGTGAAGGCCCAGCCATCCTCATCGGCTACGCTTGGCGACTGCAGATTGAGGCCGAGGCACCGGTCTTTGCTGAGGCCGCGAGCTATGCCGGACATCTGCGCCTCAAACCCAGTGATCCGACGTTGCTTGCAGAGCTGTCTAGCGCTGATGGCGGGATACAGCACATCACAGCAACTGTGTTGGAACTGTCTTTGACGCCGTCCCAAACCGCGGTGCTCTCACCTGGGCGCGTGGTACTGGATTTGGTGCGCACCGATCTCGAGCCAGACCTACACCTCGGCTTTCTTCTCGAAATCCCCGTGATGTTGCCGGTGACGCGAGGGCTGAGCCCATGAGTCAAGCGATCCGGCAAACAGGCCCGATCACTATCACCGCGCCGATCAAGGTGCGCGTTGTAAACGGGCCGTTCCGTATTCGGCTTGGCGGCCAGCCAGGACCGCAGGGGGCGACCGGCCCACAAGGCGACAAGGGCGATCAAGGTGATCCGGGCATCACGATCCTGCCCACCGACGCGCCCATCAATGGAGGATTTTTCTGATGGCCAATACGATCCAGCTCAAACGCCGCGTCTCCGGCGTGGCAGGT
>JBASXE010000242.1:0-3169 GCA_049276875.1 Roseovarius sp.
CGCCCAAGTCCCAACACAGATCACAGACTTCCTAACTGCGATAGATGCAGGTCCGATGCAGTTCCTGTTGGCCGTCAACGTCTGCTTTCTCATTGCTGGCATGTTCATTGATCCCAACTCCGCTCTACTCATTCTTGTCCCGCCCCTCTTTCCGGTTTCACAAGCAATGGGTGTGGACCCGGTTCATTTCGGTATGATTGTAACGCTCAATATCAGTCTCGGCATGATCACCCCGCCGTTCGGCCTCGATATATTTGTGGCCTCATCAACACTTAACAAACCTGTCCTCAACATCATCAAAGGGATCTGGCCCTTCGTGTTCGTCAACATCCTCGTATTGTTGGTTGTCACTTACGTGCCCCAGATCTCATTATTCATCCCCCAGCTGATCTTCGGTTAAGAAAGGGACACCATGTCAATTTTAGAAAGAACAAACGCCGGAGAGGTTTCTCCGGCGACCGGTGAAACTCACGAAGCTGACACGCGCGTTAAGAGCAATACGCCGGTCAATGGCGAGTATCGTCTGCTCGTTCTCGACGCACCTCAATCCATTTTGAATTGCCAACCCGGACAGTTCTTTCATCTGCTTTGCCCAGTGACGTCCGCCCATCAACCTTATTTGCGGCGCCCCATGAGTATCTATGGCTACTCAGCCGAAAAAGGCGAACTTCAGTTTCTCTACAAGTTAACTGGCGAAGGCACGCGTGCGCTTGCAGAACTCAAAGTAGGTGACACGCTCAATGTCCTCGGCCCGCTTGGTGTCGGCTTCACCATTGAACCCGAGTGGCAAAATTTACTGCTGTTGGTCCGTGGCGTTGGACTGGCAACTTTGGCGCCCCTCGCCCAAGAGGCAAAACGTTTGGGTCGTAAACTAACGGCGATTTGTTCTGCGCGATCACAAGACGTCCTTATGTCTATCGATTATTTCGAATCCATGGGCGCAGAAGTTATCACGCTCACGGATGCTGAAGGTACGTCGGACATGGACAGCATGCGGCGCGTCATTGAGACAAAAATCTCTGAAGGTGTCGTCGATGCCATGTACACATGCGGATCAAACCGGATGCTGAAGCTGCTGCAAGAGATTGGTGCAACCCACGACATTCCAGGCGAAATAGCTCTCGAACAGCAAATGGCTTGTGGTTTAGGCATGTGTCAGTGCTGTGTCCGTTCGTTCAACCGCAAGGGCTTGATCACCCAAGAGCGGGTTTGTCGCGAAGGCCCAGTGTTTGGTATTCAGGAGGCAATGGCATGGTAAACCTCACCACAAAGATTGGGAGCCTTACGTTAGCCAATCCGATCATGCCTGCATCGGGAACCTTTTCTGAGGACCTCTTCGAGGTGCTAGATCTAAATCAACTTGGCGCACATGTGACCAAAACCATCACTGAAGAAATACGTGGTGGTAACCCCACTCCGCGTGTTTGCGAAGTGCGCGGTTCAATGCTGAACTCAATCGGCATCCCGTCAAAGGGGATCGATTACTTCATCGACAACGTCATTCCGTTTTATAATCAATACGACGTGCCCCTAGTGGTCAGTATCTCCGCACAAACTGCCGACGACTTTGCGCGCATCTGTGAAAGGGTTTCCGTCCCCGGTGTGGATGCAATTGAGGCCAATATTTCATGTCCCAACATCAAAGAAGACGGCAAGGCGTTTGCGATGCGACCGTCAACAACACATGCAGTCATGACCAAGCTACGTGGCGCGTCTGACCTCCCTCTTTGGGCAAAGTTAAGCCCCAATACTGGCGAGACTATCGAGGTAGCAATGGCCGCCGAGGAAGCTGGAGCTGACGCGTTGGTCGTTTCCAACACGTTGTTGTCCATGGCCATCGATATACACAGCAGGAAACCAAAACTGGGTAATCTTATGGGGGGGCTTTCTGGCCCTTCGCTCAAACCGATTGCGCTTCGCATGGCATATCAGTGCGCCAAGTCAGTCAACATTCCAGTGATTGGATGCGGCGGCATTTCAACAGTAGAAGACATCGTAGAATACTTGATTGCGGGTGCCACGGCCGTTCAAGTCGGCACCGCAACATTCATCAACCCAAACGCGATGGTGACGCTTCTTGCAGAACTAGAGGCGTTTCTGCAAAATCAAAATATCCAGAACGTTTCTGAACTCGTGGGATCGGTACGCGACGAAGATGCCGCTGACGCAGTTGTCTTCATGGAGACCGCGCCATGACCATCGGTCGCAAATTTGTTGTCGACGACGCCGAGCTGATCCTTGCGAACGAATGGTTTAGTGCTGTTGCTGCCATGAGTCCTGATAAAGAGGGAATAAGTCGTCCGGCCTATTCTTCCAAGGAAACAGAAGTCTTGGAATTTCTGGCTGAACAAGCGCGAAATGCTGGATTGAGCGTCTCATACGACGCAGCGCAAAACGCTGTTTTTAGTTTGCCTGAAGATGCCGACGCAGAAAAATACATCTTGGTTGGCTCACACGTTGATACCGTTCCCATGGGCGGTAACTTTGACGGGCTAGCAGGTGTGCTTGCCGGTTTGCTTTGCTTATTTCGTGCAAAAGCATCCAATACGCACTTTCCTCGCCCTGTGAAGGTTATCGCCATGCGCGGTGAAGAAAGCGCTTGGTTTGGCCCTTGCTATATTGCTTCAAAAGCGCTGATGGGGGTCCTTTCGGACGCAGAGTTGGAGTCTCCACACAAAGGGGATGGTCGTCCATTGGCAGAACATATGGCTGATGTTGGAATCGAAATGGCACCCATCTTAGCCAGCACCCCCTTGTTAAACAAAGACGATCTACTTGAATATATTGAGCTTCATATTGAGCAAGGGCCTCTACTCATCGGTAAAGACATGCCCGCCGCAGTGGTCTCTGCTATCAGGGGCAACTTCCGCCACAAAACAGTCCGGTGCATTGGCGAGGCTGGACATTCCGGCGCAGTACCGCGCGCATTTCGCAAAGACCCGGTTCTTGCGATGGCAGATCTACTTAGCCGATTGGATGAAAGCTGGCTTACCATTCTTCAAAAAGGCGATGACCTCGTTTTGACCTCTGGTATTGTTTCTACAGATCCCGCCAAACATGCGATGTCACGTATTCCAGACGAGATCGGGTTTAGCTTAGACGTTCGCAGTCAAAGTCAGGATGTACTTGATGCAATGACGGACCTGATAAGTGGTGAAATGGCGGACAT
>JBASXE010000243.1:0-3816 GCA_049276875.1 Roseovarius sp.
GTCAGGGACTGCACCCTAAATGAGCAAAATGAAGGTGAGGCGTGCCTATGGATGCATCACTTTCACATCTCCCTGTTGGACTTCGGCCGAGCTTAGTGCTCGGCCTTTTTTTTCGACAACACCATCTGCCGAGAGTTGTCAGAATTCAACAATCCGTTACTCTGTGATAAGGGTTTTGGATCAACAGCCTGAAAACAGGCGAAAAATGGATTTTGGACAGTGATATACTGGGAGTCGTTGAGTACCCGAAGATCATGTTGACGTTTAGGAGGGAATTGATTCATGTTCTCACATGAACCGTTCAAATTTTCTTTCCCTTGAGGACCGCCGCGAACTTCTGGCGTGTGTGAAGCGACAGCGGGAGGATCATGGCGTTGCACGGCGGGCAAATGCGCTTTTACTGTTGGATGACGGCAAGTCCTGTGTCGAGATTGCGCAGGTACTTTACCTTGATGATGACACGGTGCGTGGCTGGCACAAACAATATCTAGCCGAGGGCTGGGATGCAGTGGCTTATGATGGTTGGAAAGGCGGACAATCGCGGATGCCTGTCGCGCAGCAGGTAGTTCTTTGCGCGTGGCTTGAGGAACGCTTTTGCCGATCTACGGTGGAAATACGCGCCTATGTCACGGCACAGTTCGATCTGCGGTATTCTCATTCAGGCTGTGTTAAGCTTTTGGCGCGCCTAGGCTTTGAATATCGCAAACCGAAGACGTTGCCGCGCGTGGCCGATGTAGCCAAACAGGCTGAATTCATCGCAATGTATGAGAATATGCTGAATTCTTTGGCCGATGATGAGGCGGTATACTTCGCAGACGCCGTGCATCCAGAATATCAAAGCAAACCTGCCTTTGGTTGGGTGAAGAAGGGTACAAACCCCACGCTCAAAACCACGGTAGGCCGCGCCCGCGTCAACATTCACGGCGCGCTGAACCTTGAAACCTTTGATACGCCTTTCGTCGCGCCGATCACAGTGGATGGCGTCAGTGCCGTGCAATTGCTGGCCAAGATTGAGGCCCGCAATCAAGATAAACGCATCATCCACGTGATCTGGGACAACGCCGCTTACCACAAAGGGCCGGATGTCAGGGCTTTTCTCTCGCGCAAAAACTGCCGCATCCACCTGATCCAGCTGCCGCCCTATTGCCCGCACCTAAATCCAATTGAAAGGCTCTGGGCCGTGATGCACCAACACGTCACCCACAATCGCGCCTATCCTACACAAAAACAGTTTACCGAAGCCATTCTGAAGTTCTTTCGAAAAACCATCCCAAAACAATGGACAGGCTTTCGAACACAAGTCACAGATAATTTCCGCATCATCTCAGACCAAAATCTTCGGGTTTTAGGGTAACTGCGGTATACATCTCAAAGGGCTGAGCGCATGACGCCGAACGCACACACAAAGAAAACCGTTGAAGAGTCCTCGGACAAAACAGTTGAAGGATCCCTTGACGCTGCTACCGAAGCGCTCGCCTCGCAAATCGCTAATGTGGATCGAGTGGACACTTTTGCCAGACTGCTGGCCGGCGCTGCGCTGATCTGCGCCGTGATGGCTGTCGGCTATTCATCCTGGATCGACAGAAACTGGGGAGCCACGGTCGCAGCGAGGACCCTTCCGGTAGAGACCTTTTCAGCGGGTGCTGCGGCTAGTGGTGGCTCTGGTCTCGGCCGCGATGCTCTGCTTCTGGTGACAATGGCGTCGCTGGAGCAGGCGCTTGAAACGTCGCAGCCCTATGCATACGAACTTGCAGTCGCAATGAAAGCTGCGCAGACCGTCGACGAGATTGCTCGCTTGCTGGATGGGTTGACCTCCACAGCCGAGGTCGGGGTCCCTACGCGTCAGGAATTGTATAAGGCCTGGCAAAAGCACCATGCATCCCAAATCGACATCACTGCGCGCATGGGCAATGTCGTCAATCGGATGCTGAACTACGATCCCCAGGCAAAGAGCAACATAGAGGCTCTGCTTGCAGCTGATGAATTGATGAGGGCATACAATCTAAGCGGCGCTTTGGACATCTTGACCGCGTTGGAAGGAGAAACCCGGTATGCCGTCTTGCCGTGGCTGGAGATGGCAATGCTGAGGCTAAAAGTAGAAGAAACCGTTTCAGAATTGCGGCGACTGACATTTCTGAGCGTACTGTCTGACCAAGTATGAGCTACGCACAGGTTCGAAAAAAGCTTCCGCTGACCAGTTTTGTTTTGCGGATTCTTCTGGTGGCAGCACTTGTTTTTGCCACGGCCAATCCGTCAAAATACACATTGACAACGTGGCTGCTGGCATCTTCGGCACCCCTGAGCGTTCGGATCTTCATAGCCTTTGCCCTGTTTGCCGTTTGGATCGCCATTCTGCGGATTGCGTGGCAGGGCCTGCGTGCATTCGGCTTTTCGTTTTTGCTAATTACTGGTATCCTTCTAGCACTCCTGGAAGTCCAGTTTGATTTTATTAGAGGGCTGAGTGCGTTTTCCCTCAGCCTACTGGCGCTTTGCGCGGTAACGGCCGTGATCAGTCTGGGCCTTGTCGGATCCTATCTGGTCCGATGGCTGACCGGACAATCTCCGGTAGTGAAAAATCCGCCATAATGACTTAAAGGAACGTCTGAAAAACCTGGCTGTCTGGAAATCCTCCCCGTGCATGGGTGTTCCATCCCGGATGATCACATAGACCCTCGCCGGTCTGCTCTTTTCATGGCAAGATCGATCTTGAGTGAGGTTCGGGATGGGGATGCGACATGCTGATTTCTCTTCACAAGCAGGCGACGACGACGCCGAAGATCAGGGCTGCGATCCAAGCGAGTACAGACCCGGCATGGATGGTGGCGGAACGCTACGGGATTTCGGAACAGACCGTCTGGAAGTGGCGCAAGCGCGATAGCGTCCATGACCTCAGCCACACACCGCACAAGCTTCAGACAACATTGACCCCGGCACAGGAGGCGGTTGCTGTCACACTGCGAACGACGCTGCTTTTGCCGCTGGATGACTTGCTCGCCGTGGTACGCGAGTTCTTGAACCCACATGTTTCGCGCTCCGGTCTTGATCGCTGCATGCGCCGTCATGGTGTGGGCAACCTGCGCGAACTGAAGCCGAAAGAAGCCAAGCCGACACACAGTTCCTTCAAGGCATATGAGCCGGGCTATCTGCATATCGACATCAAATACTTGCCGCAGATGGCCGATGAGGACCGGCGGCGTTACCTCTTTGTCGCCATCGACAGGGCGACACGCTGGGTCTTTGTGCGCATCTATCCAACACAAACCGCTGCCAATGCGCGCCGCTTCCTGCGTGACCTGGCACGCGCGGCACCAATGAAGATCACTCGGGTACTGACCGACAACGGCAAGGCTTTCACCGACCGGCTGTTCGGCTTGCGCAAGCGCGCGGCCACGGGACAGCATGAGTTCGACCAGCTGTGCTCTGATCTCGGCATCGAGCATCGTCTCACCCCACCAATGCGACCGCAGACAAACGGCATGGTCGAGCGGTTCAATGGCCGGATCGAAGACGTCCTGCAAAGCCATCGCTTCCAGAGCGGCGAGGACCTTGAGCAGACCATTTTGCGCTATGTCACGCTTTATAATCAGCAGCTGCCGCAGTCAGCACTCGCCTCAAGGACACCCTTGCAGGCGATGAAAGACTGGCACAAACTCAGACCTGAGCTGTTCAAGAAACAGCCATACTATCTCACGGGATGTGACAATTAATAGCCTTGCGGGAATTAAGTGAGCGGTGTAGCCCCCGTTTCCATGCGGATTATTTTTCCGTCTTTGAGCATGCAAACCAGCATCACGGCTTCTTTGGTATCATCGGGGT
>JBASXE010000244.1:0-5461 GCA_049276875.1 Roseovarius sp.
CAGACCATGTCACTGAAGCAGAGGTTCATTCCTATCACAAGTCACCAAACCGGAACTGCGCTTTCTCAGTACTCGAGACCACCTAGAACGGAGCGAACGCAGCACCGCGGATAATTTCCTGCTTGCGGGGCGAAACGGCGATATGGATGCTTTAATTATAAAGATTTCTGAATTTATATAGACATAAATTGCGACTGCTTATATTTTTGCGGTCATGTACATTAAGCTTCGGCACCTTGAAGTCTTCCATGCAGTGATGGAAGAAGGTTCAATCAGTCAGGCCGCCATGCGCCTCAACCTGAGCCAACCAGCAGTAAGCATTGCGCTCACAAATCTCGAAGAGCTTGTTGGCTATTCTCTTTTCCATCGTTCAAAAGGACATTTTTCCCCGCGCCCAGAGGCGTTTCTGCTCAAATCAGATGCAGAATTGTCATTTATGGCTGTTGAACGCTTTGGGAACACAGCAAGCTTGATAGGCAGATGCGGGACAGGATACATTCGCGTTGGCAGTATCGGTGCTCCGTCATTCTCAGTGCTGCCGCGGTTGATGTCTCGGTTTGCAGCTGAAAATCCGCTTGTCGAGGTAGACCTGCAAGTCCGTAGTTCGGCGCAAATCACCTATCTTGTCGGCAACGGACAATTGGACATCGGGTTAGTTGAAGCACCAGTTGCGGCTGCGAATGTTAAGGCACAGGAATTCAAAGTACCCTGCGTGTGTATAATGAGCGAAAAATCATCTTTGACAGGAAAGCAAAGTCTCGGTCCCAAAGACCTTTCTGGCCACCGGTTAATCGGAATTGATAGGGGCAATCAGGTCGAAAGAATGCTGCAAAAAACTTGCGCCGATGCGGGCGTTCCGTTGAACATATTCATGCGGGGTTTTTTCTTTGCTGTTGTCCGACGCATGGTCGCTGAAGGCGGTGGAATAGCCATAGTAGACGCTTTGAATGGCATGCAGGAACTGGCGGATGGTGTGGTTTCACGACCTTTCCAGCCAACCATCTACCATAGGCTGGCGATGATCACTAATTCGGTCTCGGATCTGTCGCTACCTGCTCAAAAGTTCGCGGCACTTTTAAGCGTTGAAATCGAAGGTGTGTGTAAAATATAAATTTTTGATAATTTATGTTATAAAAAATTAATTTTTGTTATTCTGAATATTAGCAGATCATGTGCGCAATTCACGGAGTCTGCTCGTACATGCTTAAATCCCTTCCATCAGCTTCTCGGCTGGACTCGCTTTTTCGACCAGAGACGGTGGCGCTGGTTGGCGTATCTGATCGCCCCAAAAGCTACGGACACACGTTGGATCTGATTTGCCGAAACGCGGGTTTCTCCGGGCAAATCTTTGGGGTTAATCCACGGTTGTCCGGACGCGATTCCGCGACGTTTGCTTCATTGGAAGAACTACCAACGCCCGCCGATCACGTCGTAATATCTGTTGCAACCGACCGTGTGGAACAGGCGGTCGAAGACGCGCTGAATACAGGTGCAGCTGCACTCACTGTGTTTGCTCAATGCCCTGACACACGCATGCGCGAGCGCGTTTTGGATGCTGTGAAGGGCGCGGAGGTAATGCTGTGTGGCCCGAACAGCATGGGCTTACATGACTTTCACAGTAGGTTACGCCTTACCCCTTTTGATGTGCCCCTTGATCGGAAGCCAGGCGGAGTTGGGTTAATTTCTCAATCGGGGTCTGTCTTGGGGGCGCTCATTAATAATGGTCGACGTTTGCAATTTTCGCAGGCAATCAGCACCGGGTCCGAAACTGTGACGACTGCGGCAGATTATTTGGCTTGGATGCTAGAGCAGCCCGAAACGCGCTGCGTGGGAATGTTCATTGAAAGTGTTCGCGACCCTGAGCGTTTCATGAATGCAATGGAGCACGCCGCTGAGCGATGCATTCCGGTTGTAATAAATAAGGTAGGACGGTCCGAACTAGGGGCCGAACTGGCGATGTCGCATACAGGGGCAATCGTCGGTAACGATGATATCTTTCGTGCTGCCGTGTCCAGGTTCGGCGGCCACCTTGTTGCATCCATTGATGAAATGGCGGCATTTTTGGCGGTTTTTTCGCAAGGCCGCCAGGCTCCAGCATCTGGCCTCGCCTCCATCCACGACTCTGGCGGCGAAAGAGAATTGATTGCTGATCTGGCAGAAGCCGAAGGCGTGGAATTTGCCAAACTTAACGCAAAGACAACAGCGCGCATTCAAGCAGTTTTGGAAGATGGCATTCACGCGCAAAATCCGCTTGATGCATGGGGTACCGGCGCTGGCGCCGAACAGACTTATGAGCAAGCGACAGTCGCAATGCTGGAGGACCCAAACGTTGGTCTCGGTCTTTATGTTCTGAACTGGCGAGACAAATACGACCTGCACCTAATGCATGAACGAGCGTTGAAAGCAGCCTTTTTACAAACGGAGAAGCCTCTTTTGGCCGTATCAAACTTTGCATTGAGCCGCTCTGACGACATGGCAGACAGACTTGGGGACGCGGGCATCCCGGTAATCGGAGGCCTTCAGAATGCAGTCCTTGCCGCCCAAGCTCTTTTGAACAAATCACCATTCACTCCGCGCAACCTGCATGGCGATACATCGGCGCAGGCAGATAAGTTCCGTTTTGCTTTCAAGGGTAAGGATTGGATCTCCGAAGCTGACGGGTACGCAGTCTTCTCGGCCTATGGCATATGCGTGCCGCAGCATAGGGTGACCAAAAATCGTGATGACGCCATTAAGTTCGCCCAGTATCTGAAGCAGTCCGTTGTATGCAAAACTGCGATGCCAGGCGTTTACCACAAGACTGATGTCGGTGGCATTGTCCTCAATCTGGAAAACGCCGCCGAGGTTGGCGTGGCGTGCGATGAATTAAGCGCCCGCTTTGGGCAAGATGTCTTGGTTGCTGAGATGTTGCCCAAAGGCTCGGAATGGTCCCTCGGGGCCGTAAACGATCCTGATTTTGGTCCCTTCGTTCGAATTTCGCCAGGCGGAACGCTTGTCGAACTCCTGCCGGAATCGGTATTGTTGATGGCTCCCTTTACAACCGCTGAAGCAGAAGCCGCCATACTGTCTTTGCGTGCGTCCAAACTATTGCAGGGGTACCGTGGTGCGCCGGTACAAAACCTTTCTGCACTGGCTGATGCGGCCGCTGCCTTGTCTCGAATGGCCTGGGATTTACGTGATTGCTTAAGCGAAATCGAGATCAATCCGATGATCGTAAGCGAAACAGCCGCCACTGCCGCAGATGCAATTATCCACAAAACAAAGCACCACCAAGGAGGAGGACAAAATGAAGTTTTATAAATCAGGTGGAGACACCTTACCCGAAGCAATTTTGAAGCAAGCTGGAGACAATGGTTCCGCAAGTGAGTTATGCCGTCGAGAGTTCTTGTCACTGGCGAGTGTTTTCGGGGCTAGCACGGCAATGGCCTATAGCATAATCGGCGCTGCTCGCCCTGTGCAGGCGGCAACACCAAAATCTGGTGGCACGTTGCGCGTTGGTCAGATTCTTTTGGCGGGGAAAGACCCGCGGGCTTGGGATGCTATCAATCAAAGGGCCAATGTGGCACGTGGTTGGTTAGAGTACCTTGTTCGATACACCCACGAATACACCTTTGAACCCTACTTGCTAGAAAGCTGGGAAGTTTCAGCGGATGCCAAGACTTATGTTCTAAAGGTGCGTCCTGGCGTTACCTGGAGCAACGGAGAATCACTGACGGCCGAGCATGTCGCGGCCAACATCACAGCTTGGTGCGACGGCAATGCCGAAGGCAACTCCATGGCCTCCCGACTGTCTAATCTGACTGATCCTAAAACGAAAATGGCCGCGGACGGGGCAATTCAAATTGTGGATGACATGACGGTGCAGCTGAATCTAAGTGCGGCAGACATTTCCATCATTCCAAGTATCTCAGATTACCCCGCGGCTGTCGTGCATCCCAGTCAAATTGGCGAGGACCCCTTCGAAAACCCAATTGGGACCGGCCCGTATCGTCTGGAGTCGTTTAAAGTCGGTGTCAGTGCAGTTTTGGTTCGGAATGCCCAAAATTGGTGGAATGTAGGAAATGGCGCGTGGCTCGACAGGATCGAGTATATTGATTACGGCACAGATCCGGCAGCAACCCTAAGTGCATTCGAATCTGGAGAGATCGACGTCAACTATGAGACAGTTGGTGACTATATCGACATTCTCGATGGTCTTGGTCTTGTTCGCAACGAGGCACTCACTGCTTCAACGGTTGTTATTCGGTCGAACCAGAAGGCAGAGGTAGAGGGTAAAACGCCTTATGCGGACATTCGTGTTCGAAAGGCGCTGGCTCTGGCTGTAGATAATGAAGTTATACTTGAATTGGGCATGTCAGGCTTTGGTCAGGTCGCTGAAAACCACCATGTCGGCCCAATGCATCCAGAATATGCGAAGCTCCCGCCAGTATCTCGTGATGTAGACGCCGCCCAGGCACTGATGGCCGAGGCTGGCATGTCTGATTTTGAACACGAACTCATCTCATTGGAAGACGGTTTTCGTCGGGATACGGGCGATGCCACGGCGGCACAACTTCGCGATGCCGGATTCAAAGTGAAGCGCACAGTTGTCCCTGGCGCAACCTTTTGGAACTCTTGGGCCAAATATCCCTTGTCAGTGTCTGCATGGGGCCACCGTCCGTTAGGTGTGCAAATCTATGCATTGGCTTACAGATCTGGTGTGCCATGGAACGAAACTGCCTTCTCGAATGCAGAATTCGACGATGGGTTAGCCAAAGCATTGGCCACGCCAGATCCGAAGAAGAGGAGTATTGAAATGAGGAAACTTCAGAAAATCCTGCAAGACGAGGGGATCATAATTCAACCTTTCTGGCGATCAATTTACAATCACACGCGACCTCACGTAAAAGGTGCCGAAGTGCATCAGGCCTTTGAGTTGCATCCTGACCGCGTGTGGCTAGATCAATAGGGCACCCTCTTTGTTCAGTGCCGCTTGACGACATTTGAGCGGCACTGAACTCCACCTAAGCCATCGACTACAGTGGAAGTTGAAAGTTGAACGGGTTACATAGTGTCTGTATCGAAAAAGGCTTGCTACAGTTGTGAGGAAAGTTGGATAGTGTGTTCAACACTGACAAAGGCTAGAAGCGTTCCACAACTAGATAATTAGGCGGTTTTTCTTCAATAGAAGAAGTATAAATGGTAGGTTATTACACTCTACTGCGGCGCTAGAATCTGAGAGATACAGACTTATTTGAGTTGCGAGCGCGTGCAGCAAGAAAATCAAATTCACAAATTTATCTCAGAGCTGTCGCCGCCTGCGAGATGCAGCAAGGTCCGCTTTGGGCACAAGCGCATGACAGCTTATGACTAGAGTACCATCAACTTTGTTCGCCCAAAACTCTACCAACACTGTGTTCAACACAGCGTTTTCGCCCTACCCTCAAAGTGACACCAAAAACACACTTGCACGCACACCAAA